>NZ_JADEWV010000181.1 GCF_015207455.1 Microcoleus sp. LEGE 07076 | reverse complement strand
GGAAAGTAATCGCAGAAACTTGTAGGCTACGCCGACTAAACTCTCAGGACAATCTAAAATCTAAAATCCCAAATCTAAAATCGATATGACGGCTGTGCAGTATCCGAACAAGAAGTCGTGCGGATATCTGTTGTCGGTTCCCCCACAGCGGTGTTACAAACTATACACACTTTTTACAGGCTGGGATTTGCTGCAGTCGGCGATGGTCGTCGCCAGCAGCCAGCCGCCGGGCCTGTAAAAAGTGGTCAGCGTCCTGATTCGCCGCCAACCGCCGCCAAAAGGTTAGAAATTCCGCTGTAACAGCTAATTCTGCGGTGCAGCGCGCTCCCTAGCCGTTGGAGCGTTAAATTTTAGGGCTTGTGCAGAAACTCGGTTTCAGCCAAGTTCTATTAACTGGCGATGGGCTTTGACTTCAAAAAAATTATGGTAGGGTTATTTTATATACACTTTCATCAGTGAGTGGAATGAACCTATCCATTATTGGCGATCACAATTACATTTTGGGGATAGCAGCGCTGCTGAAGTCCATAGAACTCAATATTACTGAAGATCCGAATTTGCCCGTCAATATTACTGTGGTATCAACAGGTATAAATACACAGCAAAGCGAAAAGTTGCAGAAGTGCTGCAAATACGAGATTGAATGGGAAGAAGTTAAACCGAATTACGGGGGATTGCTGTCGCTGTCGGGTTCTAAGCTGACTTACGCGAGATTGGAACCGGAGAAATATACTAAGGCAAAAGAACGGCTGATTTGGCTCGACAGCGACATGATTGTTCTGGGTAGTTTAGAGCCGCTGTGGAACTTAGACTTTGAAGGAATGCCCGTAGCAGCAGCGCTCAATGTCTGGGGAAATCCGAACAATCCCGCAGATAAAAAGCCTTATTTCAATGCAGGTCTTTTAGTTTTCAATCTGAAGCTTTGGGAGTCAGAAAAACTCTCAGAAAAAATGCTAGAAAACGCTAGGGTAAACCTTTGGTGCGATTGCGACCAGGGAACGTCAAATTCGGTTTTGGCGGGAAGGTGGAAGCAATTAGAGCAGATATGGAACAATCCCGATACGGAGGATACGTCCACCAGAGTGATGCACTTTATCTCCAGTCCGAAACCTTGGGAAAGCCCGCAACCTAATAAATTATGGCTGGAGATGTTGTCTCAGACACCGTTTAAGGACGAACTGAGCCGAATTAAAAATAATTCTGGTTGGCTTTCGAGGCTAAAGGTAAAATACAAAAGATGGGAGCCGTGGCTGATGGAACCGACAACAAAAATTAAGAGCTACCTGAAAAATCGACAAAGGTAAGACGATTGGCGATTGGGGATTGGGGATTAAAGAATTGGGAATCACTGATGACTACCAGTAGTAGGGTGCGTCAGGAAGCGTTATTTTCTCTGCCTCTCGGGGGCTGCTCTTGGCTGACGCACCCTACTACTGCCTGTTTTGGGGAACAGGCATCCTGCGTGTTTCTCCATAAAAAGATTTATCAGGTGTGGAACAGGCATCCTGCGTGTTTCCCCATAAAAAGATTTATTTGGTGTAGAGCAGAGTGTACGATCGACTCAGAAGCCTTGTACATCGGCTCAAACCAGCAGCGGCGGAACACTAAAAGCATTTTAGGAACGGATTTGTATTATACAACACGATATTACCAACAACAATTAAAATAGTTTGGACTTAATGATATGTTGCACCATTTTGCGATCGAACTCTTCGGGGCGGGGCTTCCCCGGGCTGCGAAAGTTGCCAGTTTCAGGCTCCGACTCGTCCAAATTGGTGCAAAATGTCAAATTTATCGTTAATCTTGTCCAATTACCAATTACGAACCTATGCCCCGTCGTCAAGACTTAAAAAAGATTCTTCTGATTGGTTCCGGTCCAATTGTCATTGGCCAAGCGTGCGAATTTGACTACTCGGGGACGCAAGCTTGCAAAGCTTTGCGAGAAGAAGGTTATGAAGTAGTGTTGGTGAATTCCAACCCTGCCACAATTATGACGGATCCGGAAACAGCCGATCGCATTTACATCGAACCTCTAACCCCGGCCATCCTCGAACAAATCATCGCCAAAGAAAAACCTCAAGCAATTTTACCGACAATGGGCGGTCAAACAGCGCTCAATTTAGCCGTTGCAGTTGCTAAAAATGGCGTTTTGGAAAAATACAATGTCGAGTTAATTGGCGCTAAATTGCCAGCGATTGAAATGGCAGAAGACCGTTTGTTATTTAAAGAAGCGATGGCGCGAATCGGTGTCGCCGTTTGCCCTTCGGGAATAGCCAACAATCTTGATGAAGCCAAAGCAATCGGCCACCAAATCGGCAGTTATCCATTAATTATCCGTCCGGCTTTTACAATGGGCGGCACGGGAGGCGGCATTTCTTACAATCAAGAAGAGTTTGAAGAAATGGCCCAAGGCGGCGTTGATGCTAGTCCGGTATCGCAAATTTTGATCGAACAATCTTTGATCGGTTGGAAAGAGTACGAACTGGAAGTGATGCGGGATTTGGCAGATAATGTGGTGATTATTTGTTCGATCGAGAATCTCGACCCGATGGGCGTGCACACCGGCGATTCAATCACCGTCGCGCCGGCTCAAACTCTCACCGACAAAGAATATCAGCGCCTGCGGGATGCTTCGATTAAAATTATCCGCGAAATCGGAGTTGAAACTGGCGGTTCAAACATTCAATTTGCCGTCAATCCAGTCAACGGAGATTTCATCGTCATTGAAATGAACCCCCGGGTTTCGCGTTCCTCCGCCTTAGCCTCAAAAGCAACCGGTTTCCCGATCGCCAAAATGGCGGCAAAATTAGCCGTAGGTTACACCCTAGACGAAATTTCCAACGATATCACCAAGAAAACTCCCGCGTCTTTTGAGCCGACAATTGACTACGTGGTGACGAAGATTCCCCGATTTGCTTTTGAAAAGTTTCCCGGTTCGGAACCGACTCTGACAACGCAAATGAAGTCAGTGGGAGAGGTAATGGCGATCGGGCGCAGCTTCAACGAATCTTTCCAAAAAGCGCTGCGAGGATTGGAAACCGGCCGCGCGGGTTTCGGGTGCGACAAACCAGAAAAGTTGCCGAGTTTAGAACAAATTCGCGCCGGATTGCGGACGCCAAATCCCGAACGCATTTTTACAGTTCGCCATGCGATGATGATGGGAATGTCGGTGGAAGATATCTTTGAGCTCACAGCAATCGACCCCTGGTTTTTGGATAAAATGCAGGAATTGTTGAACGCCGAGAAGTTCTTGAAACGAACAGCGCTCGATCAGTTGACAAAAGAGACAATGTTTGAAGTAAAGCAGTTGGGATTTAGCGATCGCCAAATTGCTTACGCCACCAAAACATCGGAAGATCGAGTCCGCGCCTACCGCAAACAGTTAGGCGTAGTGCCGGTTTACAAAACAGTCGATACCTGCGCGGCTGAATTTGAAGCGCTTACACCTTATTACTATTCCACCTACGAAGTAGGAGCGGCAATTTGGGAATTGGGCGATGAAGAAAAGAAAATTTCGCCTGTCGGTCACAGTCTCGCACCCGACTCAGAAGTTTTGCCTTCTACTAAACGAAAAGTGATGATTTTAGGCGGCGGGCCGAACCGGATCGGACAGGGAATAGAGTTTGATTACTGTTGCTGTCATGCTGCTTATTCCCTGGGCGAGGACGGGTTTGAGACAATTATGGTCAACTCGAACCCAGAGACGGTTTCGACAGATTACGATACGAGCGATCGCCTGTATTTTGAACCGCTAACCAAAGAGGATGTTCTCAACATCATCGAGGCGGAAAATCCCGAAGGAGTAATTATTCAATTTGGCGGACAAACGCCGCTGAAATTGGCAATACCTTTACAAAAAGCTCTCGAAAATCATCCCGACGTACAAACAAAAATTTGGGGGACTTCGCCGGATTCGATCGATACTGCTGAAGACAGGGAACGATTTGAAAAAATTCTGCGACAGTTGGATATTCAGCAAGCGGCTAACGGTTTGGCGCGCAGTTTTGAGGATGCTTTGATTGTAGCTCAACGCATTGGTTATCCGGTAGTGGTGCGGCCGAGTTACGTGTTGGGCGGGCGAGCAATGGAAATTGTTTATTCCGATACGGAATTGGAACGTTACATGACCTACGCGGTGCTGGTAGAACCGGAACATCCAATTTTAATTGACAAGTTTTTGGAAAATGCGATCGAGGTAGATGTAGATGCGATCGCCGATACGACTGGTAATGTCACGATCGGCGGTATTATGGAACACATCGAAGAAGCCGGAATCCACTCCGGTGACTCTGCTTGTTCCATCCCTTACCAAACCCTTTCCGACGCTGCTGCTGCAACAATCCGCCGCCAGACAATAGAATTAGCAAAAGCCCTAAAAGTGATTGGGTTGATGAACATTCAATTTGCGGTTCAAGGAAAGGAAGTTTTCATTCTGGAAGCTAACCCGCGCGCTTCTCGCACAGTGCCTTTTGTATCGAAAGCCATCGGAGTTCCCCTCGCAAAAATCGCGTCGCGAGTCATGTCCGGAAAAACTCTAGAAGCTTTAGGTTTTACGAAAGAGATTGTACCGATTCACGTCTCCGTAAAAGAGGCCGTGCTACCGTTTGCTAAGTTCCCAGGAACAGATACTTTGCTAGGGCCCGAAATGCGATCTACTGGCGAAGTCATGGGGATTGACACAGATTTTGGCAAAGCATTTGCCAAAGCTCAACTCGGTGCGGGACAATTGATGCCGTTGTTGGGAGTCGTGCTGGTTTCAATGCGCGATCGCGATAAACTAGCAGTTGTACCGGTTGTCAAGGAATTCTTAGAATTAGGTTTCAAAGTAGTAGCAACTCACGGGACACGCAAAGTTTTGCGAGAGCAAGGTTTAGATGTAGATTTGGAATTGAAACTGCACGAAGGGCGGCCAAATTTGTTGGATTCAATCAAGAATGAGAAAATTCAACTAATTATCACCACACCTTCCGGCGAAGAATCCCGCGCCGACGGCATCTTTATCCGCCGTACAGCTTTGACTTACAAAATCCCGATTATTACCACAATAGCCGGTGCCAAAGCCACAGCAGCAGGAATTCGATCGCTCAAATCCAATCCGATGCAAGTGAAAGCAATTCAAGACTATTACCCGCAAGTGTAGAGTTATTGTAAGGCGCGAAACACTGCTCGATCGTTAGGCCATCGATCTCCTTGGCGCCCCCTTCTTAAGGGGGGGGACAAGAAATGCTCAAATTCTCTCTGATTGAAGGGGAGATAGGAAAGGCTCAAATTCCCCCTTTTTAAGGGGGATGCGAGGGGGATCTAGACTCGGCTATAAACCTAGAGCATTAGTGGCGCACCTTACTCAAACGCACCACTACGAAAATCTAATCTGAATGAGCCGTAGGGTGTGTCGCCATTAAAAATCTATCAATAAAAATCGACAATCAAGCGAGCGACGCACCACCAACACCCTAGCTCTTACCAACCCAACAATAAATTGTAGCGATTTAGATTGGTCACGGCGACACACCTACCTACCGGGTGCGTCGCCGTGAGATTGTCGATATTCAGTGACATTGATCGCGGGCGACACACCCGGTAGGCTATAAACCTAGAGTGATTATGGGAATACATTACTCAAATTGTTCATCGCCCCACAACCTAATCTGAATGAGAATCTAAAGCACCGCTAGACAGCATCAACCTCGGCCAAACCAACAAGAAAAAACCCATCCAGGCTAATAAAGGAATCGCTACTAAAACAGTTATCCAAACAGTTTTCAACAAAAACCAACTACCGCCAATCAGACTCGTGCCAGTTAAAAGAATCGACCAAGGCTGACACCACCAAGGTTTGTAGTTCCAAGGACTAATAGCTTTTTTTTCAGAAACAGATTTCATATTTTCAGTGATTTTTTATGGAGAAAACTCTGGCTAGCTGGATTAACGGAAGTTAAACGTTCATCACCTCTTCTGCTGTCAGCGTTAATTCAGGAAAAGTCCGCGATACAATTCGTTCGCTGCCTTTAAACGCGCTTCTTTGATAGTTACCGTCTGCATCCAAAAGGTGAACAAATACAGTTGGAACTTTGGGATTTCCCAGAAATTCCCTGCTGCCGATTGCTAAATAATCGACAATCCAATACTCAGGAATTCCGAGACGCTGGTACTCGTCCAGTTTGTCGATATAATCGTCATCCCAATTCGTCGATGTTACCTCAACTGCCAATTGAATTGGTTCCCGCAACGCAGCATAAGCCGAACGGTTCGAGCGCCACAAATCGCGATCGATGACGCTGACATCCGGTCTCCGCCCTTGTTCAACGCCGGCTTTATTTACAGTTTTGATAACTGGCGTGAGCCTGACAACATAATTTAAGTTTAGCCGTTTAATTTCATCTTTAAATGAATCCGATGTAAAATCAGCAACATCATCATGATTTCTGGTGGAATTCATTTCTACAATTTCTCCATTGACCAGTTCATAGAGTCCATCTTCTGGACATTCTACAAGGAATTGGTCAAAGGTTAATTTTTTCGTGACTGTTGCAATCATAAGATTTATCCTTATTTTGCAGTAATGCTATTAGTCTACATTACCACAGGCAGGAATGAATTTGTTTTTTTGACCGCAGACATCCAATTCTAAAATCTCTAATCTCTAATCAAAAATCTCAAATCGATTCAGGTAAATGGTAAAATACGATCGCCAGCCGGCAGATTGAGTTAAATATGCCACCTACTTGCTAGGGTAGAAAGTAACAAACTTAGAAATCGAGCCACTCCCAGGTCAACCCCGAACCATGAGACTAGACGAAGCCGTAGAATTTGCCGAAAACCCAGAGCCGCGCTGTCCCTGCGTCCTCCTGCTGGACACCTCCGGCTCCATGCAAGGCGCACCCATAGATGCCTTGAATGAGGGGCTGGAAGTTTTTAGGAACGACTTAATTAAAGACGAACTAGCTAAAAAGCGAGTCGAAGTCGCGATTATTTCCTTTGACAATAATATCAAAGTCGTGCAAGACTTCGTGACCGCCGACGGGTTCGAGACACCGCTGCTGACAGCTCAAGGACAAACCCACATGGGCGCAGGCATTCAGCTAGCACTAGATACCATTGCCGCCCGCAAATCAGAATACCGCAACAACGGCATTACTTACTACCGCCCGTGGGTATTTATGATTACCGACGGCGAACCTCAAGGCGAATCAGATGATGTTGTGGAAATAGCAGCACAGCGGATTAAAGAGGAAGAAACTAACAAGCGCGTGGCTTTTTTTGCTGTCGGAGTCGAAGGTGCTAATATCTCCCGTCTCGCGGAAATTGTCGAGCGCACGCCTGTAAAATTGAGAGGATTAGACTTTAGAGAGATGTTCATCTGGCTGTCGGCTAGTATGCAGAGAGTTTCTCATTCAAAAATTGACGAACAAGTAGCATTACCCCCACCTGGATGGGGGACAGTTTAGTCAGTTGTTAGTTGTTAGTTGTTAGTTGTTGGTCGTTAGTTGTTAGTTGTTGGTTGTTATTAATGGAAATAGATTTATGACAAATCTCTTTACGAAATAAACAAAAACTAATAATTGATGATAAAATTTGTCAAGCAGAAACACGAACTAAGATTTTTTTTTGATTCCTTTATGGAAGAGTTCAATCTAGATTGCTTCTTGATTATCATGACCAATAACCAACAACCAACCAATAACTAATAACCAATAACCAATAACTAATAACCAATAACCAATAACTAATAACCAATAACTAATGACTAATGACTAACGAATCTGAACTATTGAGTAATTGGCAGGTTGTAGCGGCATCCGTGACTGGTACGAGCCATGAAAAACGATCGCAGCCCTGTCAAGATGCCCACTGTTGGCGCGTCTTGTCTAACGGTGTTTTGGTAGCAGCAGTGGCTGACGGCGCGGGTTCGGCTGCACTGGCAGAAGTGGGGGCAAAAATTGCTGTGGAAGCGGTTGTGGAAAGGATTTGTCAACAGGATTTGCAGCCTGAAAGTGATGACGAATGGCAGGTATTTTTCACGGATTCTCTGCAAGTCGCGCGGGCGCAGGTGGAAGCAGAAGCGGCTGTGCGGGGAGTGGCGGCGAGGGATTTAGCCTGCACTTTGATTGCGGTTGTTGCTACGCCGGAATTAATCGCAGTTGCTCAAATTGGCGACGGTGCGGCGGTGGCGGGCGGTAGTGCCGGAAATGCGATCGCCCTGACTGTACCTCCCTGTGGCGAATATATCAACGAAACCATCTTTTTGGTTTCGCCAAATGCGATCGAAACAGCGCAATTTCAGGTAATGCGGGAACAACTGCGGCACTTGGCTGTGTTTTCCGATGGCTTGCAAATGCTAGCTCTCAAAATCCCGGAAGGTACGCCGCATCAGCCGTTTTTTGCGCCTTTGTTTCGGTTTTCTGCCGAAGCAAAAGAAGAGTCAGATGCCAAACAGCAGTTAGAGTCTTTTTTGCGATCGCCTCGTGTGTGCGATCGCACCGATGATGACTTAACATTATTGTTAGCAACTTTTTTCACTTCCGAGGCACTGGACAATTCAAAATAGATATTTTGCGAAACCCCATATCGCTCTGCGTCAATCCGCGTCGATGTGCGGTGAAAAATTCCCGATTGGGAATTTGGCAACAAGTCTGATCTGTTCAACTGAATGAGCGGCGAAAATTGGGTGCGGTTCTATAATAAAATCGAGGTGTCACACAATTCTGGTTTAATCTGTACAGTAGGTCGTCACTTGCAAGCACAAGAGATTAAGGATAAGCTCAACTCTCTAATTAGCGCGGCAGATCGAATAGATCCGAGTTTGGCGAGAAGATTGGATGAAATCAATCGCTGGGTGAAAGATGTTAAACCCGGTTCGCTAACTGCTAAGAAATTTGTGATGGCTTTTTTGCTACAGCTTATCCGAGATTCTCAGGTTTGGCTGGCAGTTAAATCTCTACCTTCGGAAATAGAACAACAAGCCGCTTTTGAATTGATGACTCCGGGGGAAAGGTATTGGTACGGCTATTTATTTCCTAAATGGCTGAGTGAAAACGATCGCAAATTTTTGATCTGGAAACAAAAACTCAAGGCTGGTGAATTCGATCCGGCTGACGATTTAGTGATTCGGGCGATCGCCGCCCGGATTGTCGAACGCCAAGGCACTGTTTTGTATCGCTATGTTGCGGATCTTTCTATGGCAACCGATTCGATCGTTAGCAGCCGCCAACAGCAGCCCCTCTGCATTCAAGTCACTACTCTTTCGGATCAGTTTTCTCAACAAAAATATCAAAAATGGCAACAAACTCTTCGAGATTGGGGGATTGACAGAGGACTATTTTTAAGTTATGATAGTAACGATGCAAATTTCCTGAACCAGTTAGTTAACATTGCATTATATAATAGCGATAATTTGCCTGCAGGTCGTTACCTGAAGTTCCCGTAAATCTACCACATCTGCTGCTGCTGAGAATAGTTCCACTGCTAAAAACTCGGTGAACAAGAAATTTTGACTTGCCTAACATATTGCACAATTCTCGACAATGGCAAAAACCTAAGCCTCAGTCTGCTTCTCTGCAAAGGGAAGGCTACGCTAAGATTTTTTCTCCTTTTTTATGTTGGCCGGAGGGTTATTCTGCCAGACTGTGGCAACAGGCATAGGTGTCAATTTAACGTCAAACACAGTAGGAATCTGCTGTTTAATTATTAGACGCGATTATCTCCGCGCCCCCCTACAAAAAGAGGGGGGGAGAACAGCATTTTCTGGCGTACCCGCAACGATTCGGGGGATGCCAGGGGGTTCGGCAGTAGGGGATAATCGACAAATACCGAGGTTTTTAGGCGATTGTTGACTCTTTTTTCCCAAAGGCAACAGGTACTAGATACGCTAAACCACGGGAACATTTACCCAAACAATCAATAAGAGTTGGCTAACTAGCAACTCGGTATAAATTGAATAGAGATTTGATTGAATTGCAGTAAAATTGTTGGAAAAAAAATCAAATTAAATCAAAATCAATACTATGACAGTACAAGCTAAAACCACCGTGGAAAGCAACTTGCAAGAAGTCTGGGAAGAACTGGAAGCAGCCAGAAAAATGCAGGATGATTGGCTAAATTACGGGGTAGATTTTGTTGATTTGTACGTGGAAGATGCAGGCGGTGATTGGTTGGAAAAGTGGGAAAAATGTGAAAAAGAATTAGAGCAGATAAAAATCAATCAGGTAGATGTTGAAGCAGTCAAAGTAGCGATCGACCTGGAGGAGTTTGGGCGAACCGAACTGCTGGAAATTGCCTTGACCGGCCCTTGGCAGACTGGCGGTGCCACAGGGCAAAATGTGAAGCACCAACGGCTGTCACTCTTGGGCGGAGCAATTTTTGGTGCTGTTGTTACCGATTACCTGTACCGCACCTATCCCGATCTCAACTGCGATTGTATTTCGACCCTAAAAAGTCGTTTTGCAGACCAGAAAAAAGTTGCGGAATTAGCACAAAATTTAAAATTGAGCGAACTCAGTCGGCCAGCAGGTAGGGGGAACGAAACAGACAAAAGCGAGGACAACAATTTTTTGTGCCAGACTTTTGAGGCTTTGTTTGGTGCGATTTACTTGGAGTTCGACCGGAATTTTTGCCGTGCGGCAAATTGGCTGATTCAGCGATCGCTAGAACCGACACTCAGCCAGCATATCGATCTAACTCAGCAGCCCGATCGCGCGCCCGGAAACGAACTCAAGCGGCGGGAAATCCTGGGTGCGGGGATTCTAGAGGCGATCGCGATCGACTATTTGTACAAGCGCTTTCCCGAACGCAACGCCAGCCAGCTAGTTTGCTGGAAAAATCTGTTAGTGGCAAAACAGATTTTTCCTAAAGACTTTCATGCAAAATTAGGCAGTCATTACTTGGAATTGGAGAGCAATTTATCGCGGACTAGCGACTGGTTGGTAGATAACTTTATCAAAACCGCAGTTGACGAACTAATAGAGGAAACCGACTCTCAATCAGAATATCTGATTGACACGGCCAACCCGGAATCGCTGCCAGAATTTGTTAGCAGGATTGCGGACAAAAAGTGGAAAAATGAATTTTTGAGAACAGCAGGTATTTTGCAACCTGCTGACGAACTTTTGCTGCTGATGCAAGACAAGATTGACAGTATGGTGGCTAAAAACGAAAGTTTGCAGCAGTTGCTAATCTGGGCAAATCACAAATCGGTGTCAGCGGAAAATAATTTCAAAGGGGCGGAAATTCGGGCTTTTTATGTTGCCTTGGTTTGTGTCCTGGCTTTGAGTTTGACTCGAGTCCTCGATCCGAGTCGGGAGTTTGATAAATCGCAAGTTTGCCAGTTGCGGAAGTGTTTGGAAAAAGCTGGAAAAAATGTGGAATTTGTGGATGTTAGCGGCAGGGGGAAACACAATTTTTACGGTGATTTGACTGGTGTTTTGGTTGGGATATTGACGCTGGATATTGAACCGGAACTCAAACAACTACTGCAACAATTTCAGCGTCAAATGCCTGATGTGCACCATTGGAAAAAGTGGCGGAAAGAGTATGGCAAAAGTTGGCTGGAAAAATTCACAAGGGCGATCGGCTACAATTTAGACTTTCGCCCGCCACAGAAAACTGTGCTGAAACAATATTACTATGCCCAAAACTTGTTGGTGGAATGTCTCAACACGGATAATTGTCAGGTGACACCGGCCGTCAAACAAAAAATTGAAGATAGGA
Source organism: Microcoleus sp. LEGE 07076 (assembly GCF_015207455.1). Taxonomy (GTDB): domain Bacteria; phylum Cyanobacteriota; class Cyanobacteriia; order Cyanobacteriales; family Microcoleaceae; genus Microcoleus. The sequence continues at coordinate 422 of NZ_JADEWV010000181.1, read as the reverse complement.
TGATGTTGTCTGTGGATTTGAAGCTAGTTTATATCTAATAGCTGGTAAAAGTATAGTCATTTATAGACATGGGAGGCTTCAAGTCCCTCCCCCTTCACTTTTACTTTGAGCGGATTAACCCGCCTCGGCCCAAGTACGCAGCTCCCTATCAAGAGTGCTGAAGGCATTTGGGATTGCTTTTCTGAGGATGTTGTACGAAGCGTTGATATCAGAATTAATTAGCTGACCAGTCGATGTTTTGTACAAACCCCGCTTAATCCGCAAACCTGTAAACACAGGCTCTTTTTCGGTTTTTCCATAAACAGGAATTGGGTCTAAACCTAAAAAACTGGAGCGGGATGTGTAGGATTCTTCCTGCACAATTACTGTGATTCCCGCCAACCGAGCTTTGTACTCCAACATTTCAATTAATCGAGAGTGAG
>NZ_JADEWV010000180.1 GCF_015207455.1 Microcoleus sp. LEGE 07076 | reverse complement strand
GTTGTAGCGCGGATCATTTCCAACACCCAATCTTCCGCCTGCTGCCAGTGACCAAGTAACATGAACTCGACTAGAAAGAACTCCTAAGAAATAAGCATCATCAAGGGCGATCGCAACAATACTGATGTCAGGTATAACGATTGGATCTAAGAAGGTAAAGACACGATGTTTAGCGGTTAATACTACAGGAATATATCGCTTAAGTCCGCTTATAGAATCACGGGTTTTAGGCATAGTCTCTGCGAATAACCACCAATTCTTTCTCCGCGATCCTCTATTATTCAAGTCACGCTCAGGTTTTACCTTAAGTAGAACTTGCTGAAAAGCTTTAGGGGCTGTAATTTGCGCCTCATTTACGGTCATCCCATAAAAATCAATGACTTTGAGATTTCTGCTCTTCTTCAAAAGATCATTACCATTAGTTAGCAGTTTAATAACAAATGGTTCATCAGGAAAATCAATATCAGGTTCAACAATAAAACCATCGTTTCCAAGCATGACACCTATACCTGCTAGCTTTGAATTAGCTTTAAGAGTTTGTACGCTAACAACCTTAGCGCCCACACTCAGATCACTTTGTATAAAGCCAATTTTTCGGGAAATTACTACTTTGACATCTTCACTGTCTTGAGCTTCTCTTTCTTCAAGAACTGATTCAAGTTTTCCGCTCGCTTTTCCTGCTGCACAAGCAGTCATAGCAATTCTAACTGCTGCACAATCGTCACTATTTACCCAGGGGTGATCGGGGATGGCAAACGTTAGATAAATAGGGTCGGGAGCAGTTAGAGCCTCTTGAACGATACGACGATTGAAAGTCTGAGTAATGCTATTTGTTGTCACAAAGCCAAACTTACTGATATTACTATTAGCAGCTATTTTTGCAGCTTTGTACCACCAGTACATAACGAAGTCGCAGCTATCAGGAACCTGATTATTATAAACTTCACGTAGTGCTTTGACATAACCTTCCCCAAGCCTAAAAAGCATCTTGAGCTTTCCAATAAACGGCGGATTCGACACAATATAATCCGCCTCCTGCCACTCGGCCGCCCTCGGATTCAAATACCGATAAATCGTTACTTGGTTTGTCGGATCGGGAATATCCTCCCCTGTCACCGGACTCTTCATCATCCGTCCGCCCCAACGAGTTCTCACCTTCCCCGTCGCATCAACATCCGGTTCGATCGCATCATAGGCCAACACCGCATCCCGGCATTCAATATTGTTGTACTCCCGCAACACAGGTTCGATCGGCGGAATATCGCCAAACCGCCGAAAATGCCACTGTAAATAGCCAATCCAAATCACCAAATCCGCGATCGCCGCCGCCCTAGGATTGATCTCAATTCCCAAAAACTGACTCGGATTAACTTGAGCAATATCTAACCGCAACTGCGCCGATCCGGTGACATCCTCCAAGCGCCGCAACACCTCCGACTCCAACCCCTTCAACAAATCCAACGTCACGTACAAAAAATTCCCCGATCCGCACGCCGGATCGAGAATCTTCACCTGTTGTAACTCCGTCAGAAATGCTTCTAAAAGTGCGATCGCCTTTTTCCGTTGATTCGCAGTCGGTTCCGATTCCCCCGCGTTGAGCAACTGTTTAACCTCCGCTTGTACCGCAATCCAGCGATCGCCCAAAGGTTCCATCACCACAGGCTTTACCAACCGTTCCACATACGATCGCGGCGTATAATGCGCCCCCAACTTACTCCTCTCCCGTGCATCCAGCGCCCTTTCCAACAACGTCCCAAAAATCGCAGGTTCCACATTGCACCAATCCCGCTTCGCCGCCTGTAACAACACTTCCAACTGCGTCTTTGTTAACGCAAACGCCTGGGATTCCGCAAACAATCCGCCATTAAACCGCAACAGTTGGCCGTGAAAACCAAAACTCGTCCCCTCATTCATCGCCTCCCACAGCGCCTCTACCTCCGGCTTAAACGTCTTCGGGTTGAGAATCCATCGCGTTTCCAGCGCCTGCGTAAACAGATGTTCTTTCAGCAACCCCACATCCTCAGCAAACATGGTGAAAATACAGCGCATCAAAAACTGCGCGACTTGCTGCGGATCGACATTCGCCTCCATCCGCTTCGCCAACTCTGCCAAATCCGCCGCCACTTCCCGCGTCACCCGCGCTGCAATTTTCTCTGGGTTGCGCTGCTGTGGATTGCTAAAAATATCGACAAACAAATCGAATACATCGGCTTTTTGCAACTCAATTAGCCCGATTTCTCGCCGCGCCCCATAGCCGCCGTAATCGCCGCTAAAACCCATCCACAATTCAAAATGGTCGCCAATATCGCAAGTCAACAAAAACGGCGGTTTGCTGCTAAGATTTCGGGTATAAGCAACGGCTTGCACAAACGCTTTTTCCATCTCTCGCAAATAGGTATTCGTTCCCCGTTTTGCCGTTCCTTTTTTGCTGGTTGTTCCGCCCTGTTTAGCTTCGATTAAAAAGTGTTCGGCTTTGTAAAAATCCACAAACCCCGAAGTTACTTTGCCGCTGGGGTGAAATATTTTGACATCTTTATCGAAGCAGTAGGGATCGTTGGGAATTCTGCCTTTATCGAAAGGTCGATCGACCCCCAGCGCATCGCACATTTCCGCAAAAAACAACTGGTAGTTGGCGCGTTCGTTACCGCTAGAACCGGCCCAGCGCGTGATGAATGTTTCGACTCTGGTGCGATCGACCTCATTCATGCTTCAATCCTGCTGCTTGCTTTTTCCTTATTCTATAATTAGATCGGTTCGGATTGGCGATCGAACTCTCGATTTTGGTTGGAAAATCCTGGCATCGATTATTCAGTGGGCGGTAGTTAAGAGGTAAAATAATCCCCAATCTTCTATTTATAAACACTTTGGCGAGATTTGAGTTCATAGTAGATGGCCCACCAGTATCACAACAAGCTCGTAGGCGAGCTCTTCTTAAAGCTTGGAAAGTGACAGTGAGGCAAGAGGCTGAAAAATACTGCTCTTCGGAGCAGAAAACAGCTACTGGCCTAGTTATGCTCCAGATAACTTATTTCTACGATTCTGTTAAAATCGATGTGGACAATATAGTAAAGCCAATTTAAGATGCAATTATCGGGCTAGCCTATGTCGATGACGATCAAGTAACTGATGTCCTAGCCCGCAAGAGGAATTTATCAGCTAACTTTAAAGTAGAAAATATGACTTCGACTCTAGCGGAAGGATTTGCCCGTGGCAATGAATTCTTGCACATTGTCGTAATTGATGCTCCCGATCAAGAGGTACTTACATGATGGCAACCCCAACTGCAAACATAGAAAGAGAGCAACTGCTAAAACTAGCAGAGGAGTATCGTGAGAAAGGTTATGAAATTTCATTTCATCCAAACTCTGAAGATTTACCGGGCTTCCTTAAAAGCTATCGCCCGGATCTGATAGTGCGCCGGGGGGAAGAGTCAGTGGTTATTGCAGTCAAGTCACGCGCTTCACTCAACTCACCCTCTACTACATATCTACGCAATTTAGCCCAAGCAGTAGCAGAAAATCCTGGTTGGAGGTTTGAGTTAGTGATGACTAACTCGGAGGATGCAGTCGAGCTTCCCAAAGCTGAGGATTCTTTTCAAGAGCATGAAATAGAGTTAGGTTTACAAGTTGCTAAGCAACTTGTCACACAACATTTAGAGTCAGCCATGCTATATTCTTGGTCTTTAGTTGAGGCAACTTTGAGGATTGTTGCCCAGAAAGAAGAGCTAAGTTTGCAAAGATTAGAACCGCTGTATTTAGTAAAACAACTGACGGTTGAGGGCGTGATTTCTAAATCCGAATATCAGTTATTAATGAATGCGCTTTCTTTGCGGAACGCTATTGCTCATGGGTTTAAAACTACACAACTTACGCAAAATTCTGTGTGCGAACTGATTGAGGTTGCAGAGAAAATATTGAAAGATAATACGGCGGTTTTCTAAAACAAAAAGGTTGGGTTTCCTTTCGTTAACCCAACCTATTAATAATGAAATCAAACTTCAGAGTTTAGCCTTGATTCACCACCGAAGGTTTCAAACTGTCGCGCGACTCTCCAAGCCGATCGACATTACTGGCATTTACCACAGATTCCTGAATCGGCTTCCGGGCTTCAATCAAAGCCAGAGCTTTCGTGACGCCTTCGGGTAAAATCACCACCAAACTGTCTGCTGGTGCTTGATCCAAAGCCTTGTTAACAGCGGTTGTTTCGTCGAGAATCAACTCGTATTGAACTTTAGACCGATCGGCAGTTCCAGCAGAAATCGCCTCTGCAATCCCTTGGCATATTAACTTTGCTACTACACCGGGTTCTCGGCCGCGCCGATCGAGGTCTTCCTTCACAATAATGCGATCGAACATTTCGGCCGAAAGTTTACCCAACGTGACAAAATCCTCATCTCGTCTGTCTCCAGGAGCACCGACTACCCCGATCCGCATTCCCTGCCAATTCTGTACAAAGCTGCCCAAAGCTTTGTAGCTGTGCGGGTTGTGGGCGTAGTCGAGCAAAGCGTGATAGCTGCCCAAATTAAACAGGTTCATCCGTCCGGGAGTTTGACCGACGGAGGCTTGGAAGCTGGACAAAGCTGCCCGAATGTCTTCTATTTTCAATCCTTGGGCAAAAGCTGCCAAACAAGCTGCTAAAGCATTGGCAATCATAAACGGCGCCCGCCCGCCCATCGTCAGCGGCACGTTCACAGCCTGCTCGATTCTCAGCGTCCAATCGCCTTTGAGGATCGACAAGTAGCCGTTTTCGTAAATTGCTGCCAGCCCGCCCGCAGCGGTGTGTTTGGCTACCAATTCGTTGTCCGGGTTCATCGAAAAATATGCAATTTGAGCCTTGACACGCTGCGCCATTTGTGATACTAACGGGTCATCTGCATTTAACACTGCATAGCCTTTGGGCATTACTGACTCGACTAGGACGCTCTTGAGTTTGGCTAGTTGTTCCACGGTGTCGATGTCGCCGATTCCCAAGTGATCCGCCGCGACGTTCAAGACGACGCCGACATCGCACTGATCGAATCCCAAGCCCGATCGCAAAATTCCGCCTCTAGCCGTTTCCAGCACCGCCACTTCCACCGTGGGGTCAGACAAAATCAAGTGAGCGCTTTGCGGCCCAGTATTGTCTCCGCTGTCCACTAAATATTCACCGATGTAAGTGCCGTCGGTAGTTGTGTAGCCGGTAATTTGACCTGTCTGCTTGACTATGTGGGCCAGCAGGCGAGTGGTTGTGGTTTTGCCGTTGGTTCCAGTCACCGCTAAAATCGGCACTCGGGTGGGTTGAGGCGAGGGGAACAGCATATCGAAGACTGCGCCGGCGACGTTGCGGGGCAAACCCTGACTGGGGGCGACGTGCATTCTGAAACCCGGTGCTGCGTTGACTTCGACAATGACTCCGTTTGTATCGCGCAGGGGTTGGGAGATGTCGGAAGTTACTACGTCAATGCCGGCAATGTCCAAGCCGATGATTTTGGCGACTCGGGAAAACAGCCAGACGTTTTCTGGGTGGATTTCGTCGGTGCGATCGACTGCAATGCCACCGGTACTGAGGTTTGCTGTCGCGCGCAAAAATACTCTTTTGCCTGAAGGCACTACCGAGTCCATCGCGTATCCTTGTTTTTGCAGCAAATCGAGGGTCAATTTGTCGATCGTAATCCGGGTGAGTACCTTGTCGTGTCCGTCTCCGCGCTGCGGGTCCCGGTTTACTTCTTCAACGAGCTGTTCTACTGTATCCTTGCCGTTGCCCACGACGTTAGCAGGGACTCGTTCTGCGACTGCTATAACTTGTCCGTTGACCACTAATACTCTGTGGTCGCGTCCGGTGTAATAGCGCTCCACAATCACGCTTTTTGTTTTCGAGGCGGAGCTGGCCAAGTCGTAGGCTTCTTCTGCTACTTCCCTGGAATTGATGTCGATCGTAATCCCGCGGCCGTGGTTGCCATCTAGGGGTTTGAGGACGATCGGATAACCGCCCACATCTTCGATCGCCCCATGCAGTTCGTCCAAATAATTAATCACCGTTCCTCTCGGAACCGGTACGCCGGCAGCACCCAGGATATTTTTGGTGCCTTCCTTGTCGCAGGCCAGTTCTACCCCTAAAACTCCCGTGCGGTTGCTCAGAGTTGCCTGAATCCGCTTTTGGTGAACCCCGTAGCCCAGTTGAATCATAAACCGGGCGCTCAAGGGTATCCAGGGAATACCTCGCGCTTCTGCTTCCTTGATTAGTGTTTCCGTACTCGGCCCGAGGGCTGCTGACAAAGCAAACTCTTTAAGGTCTCTCAAATCTTGGACTAATTCCGCTGCTGGATAAGTGCCTGTATCGGCAATGCTTTGGCACATCCGCACGCCCGCCCTGGTGGCATAGCGTCCAGCTTGTTCGTTTTGATACTCGATTACTACTTGGTAAATCCCTGGTGTAGCCGTCTCCCGGGTGCGACCGAACCCGACCGGCATTCCTGCCATTTCCTGAAGTTCTAGCGCTACGTGTTCGATTACGTGTCCCATCATTGTGCCTTCTCGAACACGTTGCAGGAAGCCTCCCCGATGCCCGGGAGAACAGTAATGCTCGTTCAAACTCGGTAGCGCTGCGGTCAAGCCTTCGTAGAAGCCGGGAATTTCCGATGTGGTTTTATCTGCCAACTCCTCTAAATCCAGACGCATGAGTATTAGTTTGTTGCGTCGGATGCTCCAGTAGTTGGGGCCGCGTAATGTCTGGATTTTAAGTATTTTCATGGCAGTTAGAGAGGTATGGGTCGCGCAATTTTATAGGTAATTGGATCATTTATTCAATTTCGAGCTTACCTGGACGATCGACTGTTCGCAGCGAACAGTTCGGCGGTGAATTTCCTGTTTAGAGGCAGAGCGTCGATTTGGCATTTTGCATTTTGCATTTTCCATTTTGGATTGACTCCACAGAAGAGCGATCGAGAAGATTCAGCCCAAGTCTAAAATCTTGGCATCTCCATACTCGTAGCGTCGGGAACACAGTACCGGTTTTTGGGCGGTTTAGCGTTGAACATTAATCGCCCGACGCCATAAACCAGAAGGCAGAAGGTAGAATTTTCTGTGATTCTGCCTTCTACTGTCAGCCCGCTGCTGCACGGTTAATCTATTCTATTGTTGTATCCATTATTCGATCGCAATGTCGCATAACTTCTGCAGAATCAATGACCAGAAATCTTCTGCCTTAGTTTGCTGTGCGACATTCCGATGGCCAGCCCGACTCGGAACAGGCTGCCGATGCCATCGGTTTGCCTAGGGGCATATTGTAGCAATCTCCGTGACACAGAACGTGCAAGCGCATATTGAACAAACTTAAGGGTTCTGTCGCTCCTACTTGAGACTCGTTGGTATAAAAATTTTCCCTAGAATCAACAATAGTTACAGTGCCTTTACCGAGAACTTTCAGAGTATCGTCTCCCTCAAACAAGGCGCAGGTGTCTTCGTCAATACCAATAGCAAGGCGATCGGGATGGCAAGCAACAGCCGACAGCAAGCGAGCCATGCGGTTCCGGTTGTGAAAATGCTGATCTACGAGGATCTCCGGGATAATGTTGAGTCCGTTTGCCATATCCACTAAAGAACGATTCGGCGACGCGCCGCTGCCGCCACCTGCAATCATGTGATATCCCATCACCGCAGCACCCGCGCTGGTACCTGCGAGGGTCATCTTGCCTTCTTGAGCTTCTTTGCGAATTTTCTCCATCAGCGGGGTGTCCGCCAGCAGCCCGCAGAGCCGCAGTTGGTCGCCGCCTGTGATGAATACGCCCGTACAGTCTTCTAAGTAATCTTTCCACACCGGATTTTCTGCTTGTTGGCGCTCGCGGATATCAACAACTTTGACAGCGCTAACGCCCATTTCGTCAAATATAGTGCGGTAGCGGTTGCTAGTTCCTTCAGGATCTCGCGAAGCGCAGGGAACGATCGCCAGCCGAGCGTTTGTACCCCCAGCACGGCAAAAAAAGGTATTCAGAATCTCTCGCCCGTGAACTTTGTCTTCGGCTCCTCCGATCACCATAATCGAAGTTTTTGTGCGCTGGGGAAGATTTTGTTCGAGGGCTGGAGATGTCAACTGCTGCATGGTGTGTCTTCCTCTGGTGGATGTGAAATTCAATTTTGCCGTGGTTGTGCGTAGAATGGGGCTTTTTAAGAGAGAATATTTTTTTGTGCGATTTAAGGTACGCGCAGGGCAGCTTATCCGATCGAGAATGGCCGACGCGCGCGCGTTCCCGCAGTTGTTTGGGGGCGAGTTTACTCAAGCCGCTGTCCTGAGAACAGGTTATTTTTGTACAACAAAGCCGGCCACCAGACAAAAGAAGAGGATGTAACCTGCTGCCAAAATTCTCACAAATTATAAGAAATTATAAGTAATAATGCAATTACTGAAAACGGATATCCCTTTAAGAGTCAAACTAGAGGTGATGTACCAATAAATTCCGATTGTTGTGCGATTTGACGTTGTTACTCTATTTCCAGAATTTTTTCTCGCTCCCCTAGCATCGGGATTGATGGGCAAAGCCTTAGCTAAAAATATTGCTGAGGTGAATTTTGTCAATCCCCGCCATTTTACCACAGACAAGCACCAGCGAGTAGATGACGAGCCTTACGGAGGCGGAGTCGGAATGCTGATGAAGCCGGAACCGATTTTTGCGGCGGTGGAGTCGCTACCTGTGTTACCGAGGCGGGAGGTGATTTTGCTGACTCCGCAGGGCGAAACGATGCAGCAGCCGATGTTTCGGGAGTTCGCCACCGGGCGCGATCAGTTGGTGTTGATTTGCGGGCACTATGAGGGTGTGGACGATCGAGTCTTGCATTTGGTCACTCGCGAGGTATCTTTGGGGGATTTTGTGCTCACCGGAGGCGAAATTCCGGCTTTGGCTTTGATTAATGGGGTTTTGCGATTGTTGCGCGGCACTGTGGCTAAGGAAGATTCGCTGAAGTTTGAGAGTTTTGAAGACGGACTTTTGGATTATCCGCAGTACACTCGCCCAGCGGATTTTCGGGGATTGAAGGTGCCCGACTTGTTGCTGTCTGGAAATCACGCAGAAATTGCTCGCTGGCGCAGGGAACAGCAAATTGAAAGAACTCGCCAAAGGCGGCCGGATTTGTTGGAGGATTAATTAACTGAAGTAGATGGAAGAAGTCATTGGTCATTAGTCATTGGTCATCGGGAAGAAGAGGTATACGGCCAGCTTTTGAGCGATCGAGAATTTACGTTTAATTAGGTCGATTTACTTAGGAAGTTGCTCGTGATCAGGCTCTTTGCTCGTTACCAGGCTCTGCCTGGTAATGCAGGTGCGGAGGCTCTGCCTCTTTCTTTCTCGCAACTTACAGGAGACCTCTTGCGAAAGTATTTTATCGATCCTTTAACAGTAGCCATTTCAGCCATTATTAACTAATAATAAAAGATTGGCCAGACATACTGATAATTATTGGTTCTGTCGATTAGGTGAGGACTTTCGCAGGAGGTCTAGGATAGACGACTGTAGGAGGTGCTTAAGTTAAGTTTTCGCTCCTCAGTACAAATTTAACTTGTAAATTTATGCCGAATCTTTACATCATTGGCGGCGCTAACGGTTCCGGCAAAACCACTGCATCAATGAGTTTATTACCCAACTTTCTGGACTGTTTAGAATATGTCAATGCTGACGCGATCGCGGCTGCACTTTCACCATTCAATCAACAGTCCGTAGCCATTACCGCCGGACGCATTATGCTAGAAAGACTGCAAATTCTGTCTAATTCGGGAACAGATTTTGCTTTTGAAACTACTCTGGCAGCCCGCAGCTTTGCAGCTTTATTGAGAAGTTGTAAAACCAAAGATTATACCATTAACTTAATTTACTTTTGGTTGCGATCGCCCGAACTAGCCGTAGCAAGAGTAGCCCGACGGGTAGCTAGCGGCGGTCATTCTATCCCAGAAGATGTCATCCGCCGCCGCTATGACAGAGGACTGGGAAATTTGATTGCTCTGTATTTGCCACTGTGCGACAATTGGATTATCTATGACAACTCTCACGAAACTGCTCAGTTAGTGGCTGAAGGAATTATCGAGCAAGAACAGATAATCTATAATCTTGAAAGCTGGAATCAAATAAATCAAAGATCAAATGAACACATTAAAACCCAGGCAACTTTTATCTACAAAGATTAATGAGGGAGTGAAAGCTGCCATTGCGGCTGCCATTGAAAAACACCGCAAATTAGGCGAATCTATTGCGATTTGGCAAGATGGGAAAGTTGTAATTTTAACAGCCGATCGCATTCCTCCAATATCTGCCGAAAAGTAAAAAAGGTCGATCGCCCAAAAAACTGACTCATCTCGACACAGACTGTGAAATAATTGTCTGCTGTCTGCATTTGGCAAACATCTACTTTTTTTACATGAACATCCGCATCGGTAACGGCTACGACATCCACTGCTTAGTTCCAGAACGCCCCCTAATCCTCGGCGGCGTACACATTCCCCACGAATTAGGCTTATTAGGACACAGCGACGCAGACGTGCTTACCCACGCGATTATGGACGCGATGCTGGGAGCTCTCAGCTTGGGAGATATCGGCCTGTATTTCCCGCCAACTGACCCAAAATGGAAAGGTGCAGACAGTCTAGTGTTGCTAGAACAAGTTAATCAGTTAATATTAGATAAAGGCTGGGAAATTGGCAATATTGACTCGGTGGTGGTGGCCGAACGTCCCAAGCTGAAACCGCATATTGAGCAAATGCGCGATCGGCTTTCTACTGTCCTACAATTAAAACCAGACCAAATCGGCATCAAAGCAACTACCAACGAAAAGTTAGGGCCCGTGGGGAGAGAAGAAGGAATTGCAGCCTATGCTGTAGTTTTAGTATCCAAAAATTAAAAAAGTGGTTTGATAGTAGAAGTATAATTTACTTAAACTTATACGCTAGGAAGGCTGAAACCATGCAAACTGAAACCTTGGAAGTAGAATTACCCATAGACGCGGATATTATCGCGTTGGATAAGGACGATCGCATAGTCGTGCTAATCGAGGTCAAAATTAATCAAGCTAAAGAAAAGGCAGCCACACAGAGGATTATCGATAGCGCGCTCAAACAAATAAAACATTTCCTCTCAAAGCTCTCCGAAAAAAATGTGGTAATTCCTTATGCTATGATTGTCACTCTCGAAGATATAATCGTTTTTAAATGGGATGGCACTGTTTTATCTGAAGCTGTTTTATCGTTAAAAACGCCAGACATCCTTCACTATTATGACTCAAAATTAGGCGATCAGCGGATATTTGTACCATACCTAACTAGGCTGATTGAAGCATGGTTGCGTGACTTAGCTTATAATTGGAAGTCGGAGATTCCACCAGCATCGGAACACATAGCCGCAATCGGTTTGCTGCCGTTGCTAGCAGGTGGAACAACAAAGTCAGAGGTAAAAATTGGTGGCGATTTTATATATAGAAACTAACTTTTTGATGAGTATTGCTACAGGACGCGATCCTGATGCCAATAACTTGTTACTGAGTATACCAACATCAGTCCGCATTGCCATACCTGCTATTTGCTGCATGGAAGCTCTCTCGGCTTTAGAAGACGAGAGCAAGCGCCGCAACCGTTTTGCAGATGAACAGAAAAAACAAATTAGCCAGCTCAAGCGCGATCTTACTTCGCCTTATGCTAAGTCTCTTTTATTCCATGTAGAAGAGTCTTTGAATGAAAATGAAGGATTGCTCAATAATATTAAAGTACGTCTTTTTGATGCTCTTGAATTATTAGCTGACAATGTGGAGATGATTGAACTAACAGCAGATACACTGCAAAAAAGCTTGAATACCGTTTTCATTGAAGAAGATCCGACAGATAATTTGATTCTCCACTGCATCTTGAATCACGCACACTTACACACTCATGAAATCAAGGTATTTTTGAGCAATAATACAAAAGAATTTAGTGTGCCGGAAGTTCAAGATGCTTTGCGAGAAGCAGGAATAACCAAGTATTTCTCAGTCACTAAAGATTTTCTAGGTTGGCTACAATCTCAGTCATAATCGCACGTAGATGCTACAGTAAATTATTATGAAAAATTTCTCTATTTTACATTCAAAGCGCCGCTGGTTGGCTATTTTGCTAGCTCTAATTGCCACTATCAGTCTGTCTG
>NZ_JADEWV010000179.1 GCF_015207455.1 Microcoleus sp. LEGE 07076 | reverse complement strand
TCCCTTAGCTGGTAAGCAAACTGTCGGTCACTTGGCTGAAATTGTTCCGAATCTGGGCCAATTTCAATTGAGCGATGTTCCTCCAATTGCTTATTTATCTTCTCAAATAGCCGGAGTGAACCCTAACATCAGCCAATTGCCAATTGGTCAAGCTGTAAAACAAGTACCGCAACTAGCGCAAGCAAAACTCAACCAAATTGACCTATCTGAATTTGCGATCGCCCAAATCCCCAACCTTAATAGCGTAAATTTAGAACAGTTCTCTGGCTGGTCAGAGGAACTCATCAGCAATATTCCGCTGCTGAGTCAAGTCCCACTTTCTAGTTTTCCTGTTCCTATTGCGTCTATTGGCAGCACAATCATGCGAATTGACACGATCTACAGCCGGTACGAAAGCAAACGCTCTAATACAATTTCCGGTTCAGATGTAGAAGGATTTGCGGTAGCCTGCGAGAAAGATTGCGCTTATATCGAACTCGACGACATGGAAAACGCCGGTCGCCGCGTCGCAGGGCCGCTAGAAGGGAAGCAGTGGATTAGCGGCAAATATCAGGAAGTGCGAGGCGGTTCTGGCTGTTTGACCGGTTGGGAACCGACGGGCCGGCATCCTTTTGGAGAAGTGTTTAAAGTAGTGGTAATGGAACCGTCAGAAACCAGCGATACTGTTGACACGGCTCTGTACTTCAGGTTTAGTTTGCCCTGCGGCAAATCGCCTTACATTATTGGCCCGGTTCCGTTTCTCAGTTACAGCGTTAATTCGCCTATGTTTGTCGGTCGATTGGAGGGCAGTTCTTCTAACAGTATTTCGCGTTCAAAAGGCGTCGCATCTGAAACAAAACCTTCAAAGCCGCTGAGTTCAAATCAAACTAAAGAAAACCCTTTACCAACTCAGCCTCTACCTGAATCCAAGCGAGAGTGCGCGCGCCCAGCAACTTACGTTAGCGATGTGGATGTGGCTTCATTAGGGGAGGCGTTAGCAAACTAACTCGGATTTGCGGAATCGTTAGGGTGCGTTGTGTGGCTGTAAATAGCAGAGATTTCATCGGAAGCTTAGGGTTACGCAGATCCTATCCTTTGTGCAGCTAAAGTTTAGCAAAACAGTATGATGACGAACAATCCAGACAATATCAAGGTCAAGCTCATCCCGGTATTAGGAGCGACTATAGGTGCTTTAGCAGGCATAGTCGCTATATTACAGTTCTGTGGTATCACGCTTATCAAACCTCCTGAATCGGTAACTTTCATTTGCGGTGTGAGCCTTGACGGTGTACCAACTACGTTTGCACGAGAGCTCACAAACGGGGGCATTCCAAAGAGAAAGTCAGTGATTCGCTGGGTTTCTGACTTTGGTGATAAAGTGGGCTATACACCGCAACAACGCTGTGAAGAAGTATCGAACCGTTTTCAAGATTACAATAAGCAGGGACTCCTGGATTACATAACAACTGGTAAAGAGAAGGGTTTCGACACCATCTGTGTAGCTAAAGATGAAGAACATGGTCGCCCTTGTCTTTTACTCTGGACGCTAAAGCCAGGAACAAACCCTAAACTTGTTGTCAACCAGTTATTATCAGACCATCAAGGAACAGGCTCACTAGAAGAAAGAGGTTCTAATGCCTCTGAAATCTATATTGATGTGAAAAAGTTTCTTAGCAAACTCCCTGCTGAGGAAATCCCTGCTGAGAAAAACTAAAACTCTGGGTACTCAAATGTCAGTCAATCGTCGTTATCTTACCTTAACTACCGTGAGTCTATTGTTCGCCACTGCTTGTATTGGTGGCGCAGTGACAATGGGAATGACAGGAAAAAGGATCTGGGATATTCCTGTTTTTGGACGTAGTGAGAGCGTTCAATCATTGACAAACCAACTTTCTCCAGAAGAAGTACAGCGAATCGCTCAATCTATTACTGTCAAAGTCCTATCAAACAAGACTAGCGGGTCGGGAATATTGGTTGGCAAAAAAGGAGCGAATAGCAAAAAAGAAGACATTTATAGTGTCTTAACCAATCGGCACGTCTTGGTTCCTGGTGAACCCTATCGAATCCAGACACCAGACGGTAAAATTTATCAAGCTAATGTGGTTAAGGATGTCAACTTTAAAGGTAGCGATTTGGCTTTGCTACAGTTTAGTTCTGCTCAAGATTACACTTTAGCTGAGTTGATGAGTGTATCGACACTGGCTGTGAATCAGCAAGTATTTGCCGCTGGATTTGTCTCTGACACTAAGAAGCTGGTTTTTACAAGTGGCGAAGTTTCTCTGTTGCCAGATAAGGCATTTCAGGATGGCTATCAAATTGGTTATACCAATAATGTTCAAAAAGGAATGAGCGGGGGGCCGATTCTGAATCAGCGAGGTGAAGTAATCGGCATTAATGGTATTATTGCCAATCCTATCTGGGGCGATCCTTATGTATTTGAAGATGGTTCAAAACCTAATAGCAGTGAACGTGAGAAGATGAGCCGTTATAGCTGGGGAATAGCAATTAAGACTGCTGTTGAGCTATCGCCTGAGTTTGTCGAAACCAATCAAGTGAAAGAATTAGACAGGATTGCAGAAGAGATTACGGTTCGTATTGATTTTCCTAATGGCAATGGTTCTGGGGCAATTATTGCCCAACAAAATGGACTTTTTACTAATAATTATTACATTTTGACTGCTTATCATGTCGTGGATGAAGCAGTAAAATATCAGGTTGTTACGCCTGATGGGAGGCGACATTCAGTAGATTATAGCACTGTGAAACGTTTACCTGGGGTGGACTTGGCAGTGTTGCAGTTTACTAGCAATCAAAATTACAGAGTGGCAAGTTTGGCTAGTAACTCCGTCTTTAAAGAAAATAATATTACTGGCTGTGTTTCTGGATGGCCAGTTTCAAACAATAATGCAGATAAACCTAGTCGCTTATTTTCAGTTGGTGAAACTATTAATTCCAACTCGATAGAGCTGGTCAGAAAAAATTCCAGCTCTTTGACAGACGGGTATAAAATGGTTTATTCCAATATAACAGCAGGTGGAGTGAGTGGCGGGCCAATCTTGGACATTGAGGGACAAGTAATTGGAATTCACGGAAGAGCTGATGGGGAAGAGACAATAGATCAGGCTGGTGAACGCCGTCCCATTCAGTTAGGTTATAGTTTTGGTATTCCAATTAGTAAATTTTTAGGTATGACCTCACAAATAGGAGTAAAAGTTGGTGAATTAAAAATTGATTATCCTCTATTCCCAGACCAGCCGTCAGACGGAAGAAGTGTTCGATTAACAGAAAAGACTGTAAGAAATAAAACACTTAGATACTTTTAACGATCCAGTAGAATTGACAAATTATGCAAATAGGCTGTGGAGAATATGGCAATATGAGGATGCCTTAGCAGTTTTAAATAGAGCGATCGAAATACAGCCAAAACTTTATTACGCATGGTATTTACGGGGATTAGTGCTTCAGTCACAACAGAACTCCCTGTTTAACCAACAAAAATCAAAACCAACAAATCAAGAAATATTAGCATCTTTTTCTATGGCAACTATTATTGAACCTAAGTTTTCCGCTGCTTGGCGATGGCGAGGTATGTCGCTACAACTATTAGAACGATATGAAGAAGCAATAGAATCTATCAATGAAGGGATTAGTTTAGACTCTAAAGATAGTAGACTTCATCAGCTAAAAGGTGATTTATTGAGAAAAATCAAGCAGTATGAAGAAGCAATTGCTGCATACACTCGCTCCATAGAACTTCAGCCTGATTCGTATGCTTATTTCATCCGAGGATTGCTATATGATTACAAGGAAGATCAGGAGCGCTATCTGACTATACAGAAGCAATTAAACTTGACCCTGATTTGGTTGAAGCTTATAATCGACGAGGAGTTGTTCGTTCTAAGTTAGGAGATACACAAGGAGCATTAGATGATTATGCACAAGCCATTAAGCTTAAGCCTGACTATGCAGAGGTTTATGTATGGCGAGGTGCAGTCAATTTTAAACTAAAAAATAGGAAAGAAGCATTAGCTGATTATGAAAAAGCTATTAGACTTAAGCCTAACTATGCAGAGGCGTACTTAGCACTAGGTAGTTACTACTTCGACTCAGAAAACCTAGAAGCAGCAATTACTAACTTGACGAAGGCTATTAGCCTGAATCGCAACTTGTTTGCAGCTTACTCGCTCAGGGCATCAGCTTATTATAAGCGCAATGATATTAAGCTCAATGATATACAGAATGCAATAACTGATTTCACTCAAGCAATTCAGATCAATCCTGACCATTTAAAAGCTTACCAAGGTCGCGGAAAACTGTATTATAATATAGGAAAATCTCAGAATGCGATACTTGACTTTAGCCAAGTTATTCGCCTGAAATCTAACGATTTTGAAGCTTATAATAACCGAGGAGTAGCTTATCTTAAGATTAATAATCCTCAGAATGCTCTTAATGACTTTGATCGGGGTATTGAACTCAATTCTAATTTAGCTGAAGCCTATTTAAACCGTGGAATCACTAAATCTAGCTTGAATGATTATTCAGGAGCAATTAATGATTTGACTCAGGCAATTGAGCGCCCTAGTTCTGATAATATCTGTACTGCCTGCGCTTACAAAATCAGGGGGATTGCTCAATCTCAACTGGGAAATCGTCAAGGGGCAGTTGCAGACTTAGAAAAAGCTGCACAACTTTTCCGTGAACAAGGGGATATGGCTAAATACCAATCGGCATTGGATCTACTTAGGGAAGTTCAGAAGTGATTCGATTGCAGAAATTGGACAAGTTATTGCTCGAAATGCTAGTCCGGGGGAGAGTAAAGGCAATGAGTTTTTCGAGAAAGCAGGCGAGTTGATGGCGAAGGGTTTAGTGCAGTTGGCAAAAAGCAGTCCTTACCCGGATTTAGCTTTTGTGTACGCAATTATTCAACTGCCAGATTTGGTCAAGCGCATCGACCACGCCGTTCACCGGCCCGACGGTCATCCCCTCAAAATGGATAGGTGGATTGCCTCTAGTTTTTCGCAGTTATTAAGTTCAAAAGATGCTGAAAAAACAGTGGCGGGCATTAAGGCAACCGCAGAGGCAACCTACTCCAGTTTCATTCAAAAAGATTTGTTGCGGGCATTTATTGGTCGCAGCACCATTCCAATTGCTTTAGAAGGGAAAAAGTGCATTATTTTTAAATTAGATGACCAAAGACGCACTGTAGTGGGACCGCTGTTAGCTGCTGCTATTCATTTATGTGTAGTGTCTAATTTGAGTCGGGTACGTTCTGACCCATTTGTGTACTGCTTAGACGAGTTTCCTTCTCTCAAGTTTGACAGAATGGATCAGTGGGCTAACGAGTACCGTTCAGCAGGAGGCGTGCCGATTGTTGGCATTCAATCGCTCAATCAGCTTTACAATCTCTATGGGGATAAAAAAGGGGCTGCGATCGCCAGTGCTCTGTCAACTCATGTCCTCTTCAACCCCGGCGATTTTGAGACAGCCGAGAAATATTCTAAGCGGTACGGGGAAGTGGAAGTGCTGGTAAAAAATCGATCGACCGGCAGCTCGACGGGGCAGCAAACGAGCCGTTCTGTCAACTGGAGCGAACAGTTGCAAAAGAAACCGCTGATTAGTCCTGACGAAATTCTGAGGTTTCCTCAAGGCAAGTGCGTCATCACTTCACCGGCCTACGCAACGGGGACGGAAGCTTTATTTCCCTACCCTCTCAAGATTCCGGTGCGGCCCGGCGACATAAAGCGAGCTAAAGAGTCTGAACAACTGTGGGACAGCAGCATCAGACCGCAGCTTGAAAGGCGGGCGAAAGCTTTGTCAGTAGAGCAGCAGACGGGTAAACTGCTCAATATAGATGAAGAGCTGGATCAGCGGATTCGATTCGCTCGGGCATTGCTGCCACATCCGAACGATCCAGAAGAACCCGTGACTGTGGCTGATGTTAAATCGCCTGTTAATGCTGCTGGTGCGAACAGCGCGGCTGGGAAAATAGCGGTTGGCAATATTCGGAAAAAACTCAAAACTCTGTCTTTTGGTGGCGATAGATAATGGAGCAAACTCAAGAATTTTTGGCTGACATTTTGATTGTTGACGATATTCCCGGTAACATTCAACTACTCTCTCAATTGCTAATTGAAAACGGTTACAAAGTCAGGAAGTTGATTAGTGGAGAGCGAGCTTTAAAAGCAGTAGACTTGCAAGCGCCAGACTTGATTTTGCTAGACATAAAAATGCCTGGTATGGATGGTTATGAAGTCTGCCGTCAACTTAAAGCATCTGAAGCTACTTGTGATATCCCTATAATTTTTATCAGCGCTTTAGATGACGTATTTGACAAAGTAAAAGGGTTTGAGGCGGGCGGTGCTGACTACATTATAAAACCTTTTGAGCCTGTTGAAGTGTTAGCGCGGGTATCTGCCCAACTTAAAATGCAGCGTTTACAGCAACAACTTCGCTGCGCTAACGTGCAATTGGCTGCACAAAATGTTCAGCTAAGCCAGGAAATTCAAGAAAGACAGCAAGCAGAAGCTAATTTAAGAATGCTGTTGCACGCTGTTTCGCACGATTTGCGATCGCCTCTATCGGGAATGTCGCTACTGCTGCGAAGTCGCCTCAATGATGCTGGCAGTAACATTGCTATTGATAGGCGGACTATGGAGGTTATGGTGCAAAGTTGTTCGCGCCAACTCCAGTTGATTGAGTCACTAACAGCAACACAACAGTTTGATGTGAAAAGTGCTTCTTTAGCCATGAAGCCGCTGTCGCTGCCCGCTTTAGTCCAAAATATTCTTATTGAAAGATTACCAATTCTCAACCAGCATCGAGTCAAGGTTAAGCAGCTTTTTGCAGCAGATTTGCCTTTAGTCAATGCTGATGCCCAGCAGCTATGGCGGGTGTTTGGCAATCTGATCGACAATGCTGTTAAATACAATCAGTCTGGGTTTATTTTGACTGTAGAAGCTAAAAAGGAAGGTGAGATGGTTCGCTGTACGGTTGCAGACAATGGGACCGGAATTTCTCCTCAGCAATGTGCAAGATTATTCGAGCCTTATACGAGGGGAGTTGGAGTTACTTTAAGGCAAGGATTGGGATTGGGACTTTACATTTGCAGGCAAATTGTTGAGGCTCACGGCGGAGAGATTGGCGTTGATAGCGAATTGGGAAAAGGAGCGAGGTTTTGGTTGACATTGCCAAAGTTTGAAGATTGACAAGATGCAATAATTTGCTACGCGATAGCTACGCCTCAAAAACCACTTTTTTTAGAACAATTAGAAGCTGCATTCCAACGGCTAAACCAGCCCCAAGCGCAATGCTTTAACGGCTGCCTGAGTGCGATCGCTCGCTTCAAATTTAGCTATAATCATCTCTACATGACCTTTGGCGGTGTGGACGCTCATTCCTAGTTGAGCGGCGATTTGTTTATTGCTTTTACCCTCAACTAGCTGCTGCAAAACCTGCATTTCCCGTTCTGTCAGCTTGATGTCGTCATTCGCATAGCTTTCGGGCAGTGGCATTTTGAGATTTTGCAGCACGCAGTCGGCAATCTTAGGGTCTAGGTAACTGCCACCTTCTTGCACAGCCGTAATCGCTGCTAGAAGTTGTTCTGCGTTAGTGCCTTTAACGCAGTAGCCGTGAGCGCCGCTTGACAAAGCAGCCATAACTTGAGTTGGATTGCTGTGATGGGTTAGCATCAGGATGCGAGTATGCGGCAGTGCGGCTCTGATTTGCTGCGCGGCTGCAATACCGTCGATTCCGGGCAAGTCAATGTCCATCAGCACGATGTCTGGTTGGTGTTGCAGTGCGACACTGACGGCTTCGTTACCGTTAACAGCTTGGGCGACTACGGTTAAATGGGGTTGCTGATTGAGGATATGCTTTAGACCGAGCTGCATCATCGGGTCATCTTCAACTATCAGGATGGTTTTCAGTTGGCTGATTTTTGGTTGCGTAGTGTTAATTGCAGTCATGATAAACATCTCTACTACACTTTATCTCCTCCCTATTGTTTTTCCTCATATTAAAGAGTGCCATCTTCCTATCGAGAGAACAAAAGTATTGATTTTTTGGCGATTGCGTCGGGAATAGGATAGATGTCTTTCGATAGGAGGATGGCAATACAGTCAGCTTTCCTGAGTTTTAGATAATAAAAATTATCGTGATGCGGGCAGGAAAGCCTGCGAGCGATACGCTCACGTTACCGTTTCCACCACAATTCCAGGAGAGCCATACAGTCTGAACAGATTAGATCGACACTTCGTTTATTTTATCCAAATCGATCGCACCCAAATTGATAGCTGTTGCTACTTCCTTCGGTTGAGATGTTAGATAACCGTTGAGCTTGAAAACTGTTTGTTCTGTCTCTCGTTCAATGGTAGTCAAAAGCCAATTTTGAGTTTTTCGGTGTTGTTTGCTATCCCAAGCAAACTGAACTTTTTTTGCTGGTTGAGTCGGGTGCAGTGCCAAAACAATCAGTTGCAGCTTGTGAGGCTCGATCTCGAAGAATTCAGCAGCTACCCATAACTTAACTCGGTCTTGCCAAGTCATTACAGGATGGCGAATCGCCCACTCAAATAGTCTGGGTGTTCCTTTGACTAAACCCACATTTGTACGGACTTGTATCACTTTAAATGGAGGAGAAGGGGAAAATTTTTCTTCTGTCACTCCCCTTTTTGTTCGGTCTAGTTTTGTTTGAATTGGAATGTCAACAAATAGTTTGCGCTGCGGTAAAAACAGTGATGGCGATAGTTCTTTGAGCTGGAAAACCCACTGCTGGAACTGGGGGTGACTCTTGAGAATTGGCTCGACAGGTAATCCCATTAAAATTTGCTTGACAAGCAGTTGCAAGCGTTCTTGCAGATAGGAAGGAACAAGAGGCGGCTCTTGTAGTGGGCTAGTATGAATAGTTTGATTGAGGTCTGATAGAGTAAGGAGGTACATTGCTCAGAGCATAAAAGACTGAGCAATAGCGGCGATCGCCAGAAGTCATTCGATTTTAGATTTTAGATTTTAGATTTTGGATTGACCCCACGGATAAATTCTCTTTCTTGAGGATTTTGGATTTCGGATTTTGGATTGATTCCACGGATAAATCCGGGGGTTTGTACCATCAAGAAATTCTTGGTCAGGGGGGAGTGGGGAATTAGACGGTGATTTTTCCGGTTTCTCAACTGAAAACCGTAAGGGTGCAGGCTGCTCGTTACTTAACTATACAAGTTTGGCTAAAAATGCTACTGATGAAGAAATGATATCGGCAATATCATCTGGATCGAGGGAATAAATCTTTGCTAAAACTTCTTTTTTAATTTTTTCAGAGCCTATCCTCTTGCTGCCACTCACTTGACCGATCGCCACCTCATCCAAACCGCGTTGATAAACTGATAGGGATATTTCTCCATCCAAATAAAGTTGCAGAGTCTTGGTACTGCCACCGCTTAACTTTGCCAGTTGCCGAAAGTTCTTAGAATCGGATTCGGGTATCGTTTTCCCCTTTAACCACCGATATACGGTTGAAAAATCTACTCCGATAGCGGACGCTAAAGCGCTTTGAGTCCAGCCTTCTTTCAGCAGCAGCTCGATCAACTGAGTCAGCCGCTTTTGGCGATCAAGTATGAGAGAAGACACAGAGCTAACAGTCACAAGTGCTTACCTGACGCTATTACCGTACACTATTTTACTTTCTGTAGCATAGAAACTGTTGTCTAACCTCTTCGCTACAAAAGGGAGGGATTGAGACAAGACCTTTTGAGAATCAGATAAATTACCTGGCACTATACATCATATAAGGTAAAGTCCTTGTGTTTGCAAGGTTTGAGCAATTTTTTGACGATCGCATTTTTGACTGCCCCTGCTGTATTTTACCGCCTTTCTACAAAATTTGAGCAATCAAAGCCTTAATCGATTACGCAACTACCCTTGCATTATGCAATACTTAATCTTGCACCGTGCAAAAAGGACGGAACATCAATGTCATCCTCCAACACAGTTCGCGGTTCTGATGCAAATAACTTCTCTGTTGTTCGCAGCGCTGAACTCACTGCGAGAGTTGCACAGGACTGCCTGCCAAACAAAGCCGACGCTAAAGAATTGTCTGCCCAGAGCACGCTCACTGATGCTGAAGCATTAGAATTAAGCAGCTTGGAAGCTACAGTCGAACGGAGCTTGAAAGCTTTTTGGGAAATAGGGCAAGCTTTGCGCCATATCCGCGATCGGCGTCTCTACCGACAAGAGTTCTCGACTTTTGAAGACTATTGCACTAACCGGTGGGAAATGTCTCGTCGCTCAGCTTACCAATTGATCGAGGCGGCAACCGTGTACGAAAATGTGCGCCATGGCGCACAAATCCTTCCCGCCAATGAGCGCCAAGTTCGCCCTCTAACAGCACTACCCTCCCAAGAGCAGCCTAGGGCTTGGGCCCAAGCCGTTTCTACTGCTCCGAACGGCAAACTTACGGCTTTTCACGTTGCCCAAGTTGTTGAAGAACACCAGAAAAAAATTTCGAGGGATAAGTCTAACAACGAGAACAGTTCCAAAAACCAACGAACTCAAACAGCCAATCATCCGTCAAACCGTGAAATTTCAGCATCCACTCAAGAGAATGCTGGGGAATTGGGAGCAACATCCACTCAGACAGAAACTCAATGCCGAAGCTGCTGGAATTGCTATCATTGCAGTTTTGAGCCTGTTCAAGACGACCCTCACAGTTTTTATTGTCAAAAGCTAGGCAAACTAAGCTTTATTGAGAAAGATGGTAACGAACGAGGATCTAAATGTAAATTGTGGCTCGATCGATGGATCGAGCCAGAGTTAGTCAAAAAGGCAAAACGAGCCCAACGAGATACTTTTACCTTAACTCTACAGCTCCCGATACACCTGCAAGCCCAGATGCAAGATGTGGCTAAAACTCAAGGGCTGGCTGTAGTAGATTGGGCAGCACAAATCCTTCAAGCAGCAGTTGGTAAGTAGTATTGGACTAGAAATCGTCCAAATTAAACAGCGTAAATTGGTGAGGCGATGTCGTCATCTTTCTGGGTCTGCGTTTGCCCTTAACAATTTCTTGAACTACTGGATTTGAGTGAATTGATGTCCGAACGTTCAAGTCAATAACTTCTGAGCTTTCTCCTGAACTTATTTCATGTTCGACTGGATAATCAGTATCATTTTTAGCCTGAGATTCGACAGGCTCAAACCACTCATTGTACCAATAAGCAGCGTTCATCGATCGAGGTCGATCGCTACTTAAAGTATTGCCAAGGAGCAAATCAGTTTGACCCAACCACCAAATCGGAACAGCCAGCCAAGGTGAAAACATATAAAACTGAAACAAAGCGCATTTTAACAGAGTAGGGTCTATATCTTGACCGATACCGCTCAGACAGTAATTTGACTGTGTTAACATTAAAGCACCCGTACCGCACGCAGGTTCATTGAAGCTGGAAATTCGCTCTGTCTTATCACCACTGACTAACTTAGATATCAACTGACACAAAGCTAAAGGTGTCGGATAAAACCCTGAACTTTTTTGAGCAGTCTTTACGCAAATTTGGGGTAGTAGTCTGCCCATATAATCTTCAGGATATAGCATGAGAATTGACAGGTCAAACATCTGATAGAGACGCATTGATGCACCTTCACAGCCGGCGGGTTCTTTGGGTAACATTTTATAAGCTGGATGTCCGAATGCGAACAAAACCCAGTCCAAGAAAAACTCCAAATAGTCCCAAGCTGACCAAGTTTTCCATTCTCCGTGTTTGGGAATGCAATTGAGGGTATTATCTAGCATGGCTTCTGCGGCAGGAGAATACTGCCATTCGATTTGGGGAATCGGTTCGGCTGGTAAAGTTTCCTCAATTACAAATTTGGGTAAGTTTTCGGGTTTTCTGTTCTCCAGAATGGCTAGCATTGGTTCCATCTGCCACCGCATCCAGGCATGAGCGGGGACAGCTTGACACAAAACCCAATAATCCCACCTTCCCCATAAACATCGATCTATTTGTGCAATAATTGTTAAAAGCCAGCCATGCTTTAAATCTCGTTTGAGGTTGGGGATTAGAGCTTGCTTTTTCTTGGGTTTATAGGGTTGCGCTCTGAAATGTAACAGCGTTGACTCTCTAATTTTGGAGTCAATAATTGGCAAGACAAGCTGGTTTTTCATGAGTACAAATCTGAAAAGTGTACCCATAAAAACCGCATTAGCGGTTAGCAATTGCAGT
>NZ_JADEWV010000178.1 GCF_015207455.1 Microcoleus sp. LEGE 07076 | reverse complement strand
GTTATTCGTTATTCGTTATTCGTCAACAGCTAACAATGACCAATTCCCAATTCCCAATTCCCCATTCCCAATTCCCAATTCCCAATTCCCAATTCCCAATTCCCAATTCCCCATTCCCAATTCCCAATTCCCCATTCCCCATTCCCAATTCCCAATTCCCAATTCCCAATCATTTATGAAAACAAAATTTTTATTAACATCATTTGATACTTGGCTTCCCCATCAGAAATCCAACTCTTCTGACGATTTATTAGCGAAGCTTTCTCAAATTCAATCTTTGCCTTACTCACTGACTTACTTGAGGAAATTGCCCGTTGATGCTGAACTAGCGCCGAATTTGGCGATCGCCCAAATCAACGAAATCCAACCAGATACTGTCATCTGCTGCGGCATGGCCGAAAGCCGACAAAAACTAACTGTAGAATCTTGCGCTTGCTGCGATCGCGATATTCTCAAAACAGCAGTAAATCTCGAACAGCTAATTGCTGATTTACCCGCCACTGAAATCAGTGACGATGCCGGAAAATTTGTTTGCGAAGCTCTTTATTACGCAATTTTAAAACACCTTACCGATGCTCAACTTCCGGCTAAATGTATTTTCGTCCACGTGCCAATTTTAACTCCCGAAAACATCGACAAGATTGTCGCCGATTTTTTATCTATTGTCAATCGCCTAACAACTGACAACTGTCAACTGTCAACTGACAACTGACAACTGTCAATTGCCAAGTTGTTAGCCGCCGTAATTCCAGCCGGTACTTTCTAACAGCAAGGGATCGCCTTCGCGGTGAACGCCGGCGGCCACAACTTCACCGACATAAACCGTGTGATCGCCGTGTTCCACAGCACCAACAACATTGCACTCAATGTAACCGAGAGAGTCGGAGATAATCGGACAACCAGTTTCGGGGCCTAGATAAAATTCTACATCCTCAAATTTATTCTCAACCCGGCGCTGGGGCTTAAAGAATTTTTGGGCTAACTCTTTTTGTCCTGCTTCTAGGAAACTCAAAGCAAACACACCGCTGGCTTTAATCATGGCGTGGGATTTCGAGTCTTGCTTGACGCAGTTGACGACTAAGGGAGGGGTAAAGGAAGATTGCATCACCCAGCTAGCGGTGAAACCGTTGACTTCCTCCCCGTCTTTGACACCGCAAATGTACAATCCGTGGGGGATTTTCCGCAAGATGGTCTTTTTCGCTTGTTCGTCTAGCACGGGCTTACCTGTCGATCGATAATTCTACATCTTCCAGTTTACCTTTTGGAGAACCCGCAAACCCAACTGTCGATCGGGCGATCGGGCCGCACCGAGACTGTTGAGATTGCCAATCTTAGTTTTTTCGATACCAAATGTCCTACTCCCGCAACATTTATTTTTATTAACTTAAATCTTCCAGGAGTTTTAAATTTAGTTGCGCGAATCTTTTGACAACTAAGTATATACTGTGTTAAAACCTTAGCTATCAATTTTGCAATCCGAATGCAGTCGCTAAGTCTGTTAACAAACCAGGAGATTTTTAGATGACAAAATCCTTTAATCGGAACTTTGGTTTAGGTCTTTTAGCGGTCAGTATATTATCTCTAATTTGTTTCGGCATAATAGGGATTGGCAGAGATGGTCAACTCAATGGTGACGGTGGCGTTCTTTACGCTGCTGGACGTGCTTGGCTGATGAATTTAAATGCCTACAACCACGATCTGCTGACTAAAAGTGTAGTGGCAGTCAAGGAAATTGACAACCTTAAAGATGCGGCTTTCTTTTATCCTCCTCAATCAGCCGTATTGTGTATGTTTGTCGGTCTTTTCGATTACTCAGTTGCCAAATTTGTCTGGCTCTCATTCAACTTGCTGTCAATCGCAGCTATTATTGCAATGACAGTTAGTACCCTCAACCAACGTCAAAATAATAGTGAAAATCAACTCGGCATTTGGGTAATGAGTGCGATGATTATTGGCAACCCATTCACTGCCCACGTGGTATGGATGGGTCAAACTGCTTTGATCGCTTTTGCTGCGACAATGGCTGCTTGGTTCTTCAGCCAACGGCAAAAATTTGTATTGGCAGGAATCTGTTTGGGCTTAGCCAGTTTTAAGCCGCAACTATGCTTATTGCTGGGTATTTGGTTTTTGCTAGAACGCAACTGGAAAATATTAGCTGTAGCCTTCGCAACGGTGACAATTATGAGCGCTTACCCATTGGTGCTCTACGGTGGGCCCCTCGGGATGTTGTCAGCTTGGCACCAAGGAATTCTAGACAGCTATAGTTCTTTGCCTTTCAATCAACCGGGGTTTCAAGATAAAGTTGGCATGGAAAGTCTTTTTGCTTCCTTAGGCTTGAAGATACCGGGGATCAAGATTGTGGCGCTGATTTTAACGGTTGTGCTGTGGTTGTTTCGCAATAGAATTAATCGCGAAGATGTGTTGGCTTTGCTGATGGGTATATCCTTTACTTTTCTGGGATATACTCACGTTTACGATTATGTAGGTTTGTTCCCGATTCTGACATCGCTGTGGCTGTATTGCAGCAATAATCGCAAAGCTTTTATCAGCAGTATGGCTTTAGTTTTTCTGCTATTTTTTCCGAGACGGATATTTTTAACTGCGGGTCTACCTTTTTTGATTCACTGGAGAACAATTGTTGTTTTGATATTGGTGGTTGGTGTGGCCGCATTCAGCATGAAAGCTAAATCCAGTGAGGGATTGCAGCAAGAAATTGCTTGATTTTGGGTGGAGTTACCAGTGACGATATTTTTAACTGTCAACTGGCTGACTCCCTTGCTCAAAACTCTCAAACAACTCCGTGCTTTTTAAACCAATCTTGCAGCTTTTTCCAAGCATCATTGGCTGCTTTTTCCCGGTAAGTCGGGCGGTAGTCGGCGTTGAAACCGTGGGGCGCATCTGGATAAACCACGATTTCGGAACCGCTGCTGCCAGTTTTGAGAACTTGCCGCATTTTCTCGACTGTATCGTTGGGAATTAAGTCGTCTTTGCCGCCGTAAAGCCCCAATACTGGCACTGTCAAACTTGCTGCAAGGTCGATCGGCTGTTTTGGAGTTAAAGGCGTAGAATCGCCAACCAAGCGCCCGTACCAAGCTGCGCCTGCTTTGACTTTCGGGTTGTGCGCCGCGTACAACCAAACAATTCTGCCTCCCCAACAAAATCCGGTAATTCCTAACTTATTAATATTGCCCTTGGCTGACTTTTGTGCCCAATTGACGGTAGCATCTAAATCGGACATGACTTGAGCGTCGGGAACTTTTGAAACTACTTTTCTAATTTCTTCAATGTCGCTAAGTTTAGAAACATCGCCTTGGCGGGCAAACATTTCTGGGGCGATCGCCAAATAACCTAATTTGGCAAAACGGCGGCAAACATCTTGAATATGTGCGTGAACTCCGAAGATTTCTTGAATTACTAAAACTACGGGAAAGTTGCTACCGCTGGCCGGCATTGCTCTGTAGGCTGGAATTGAGCCGTCTTTCACGGGAATTTTTACTTCGCCTGCAACTAAACCCGTTGTATCTGTGGTAATAGTTGCCAAAGAAATAGGATGAACGGCTAAGGCAAATCCGGCGGTTAGTGCGGTGACTGTGATAAATTGTCTGCGAGTTAAATCTTTCATGGGTTATTGGTTATTGGTTATTGGTTATTGGTTATTGGTTATTGGGCATTGGTAATTGCAACTGACTACTGCCAACTGCCAATTGACTACTGACGAAACAGCCGATCGTACTCTGGATCGTACAAGCGCGATCGCCCTTGGGCCTCTTTACCCAAAGCCGGACTAATTACATACATTGTCGTTCTGAACAAATTATTTTCGCGGGTGGCGATCGCCATTTTGTCAAGAGGAACCAGCACAATTTTCTCATCCGGCCAACCCAACCGATAACAAATCGCCACAGGCAAATCAGAGGCGTAATGTTCCATCAACTTAGCTTGAGCTTGTTCGACATGGCGCGCACTCAAATACAGGCACAAACTCGCTTGATGAGCCGCTAAACTCGCCAATTCTTCGCGTTCCGGTACTTCGGTGCGGCCACTAATTCGGGTTAAAATAATTGTCTGCACAACTCCGGGAACTGTCAACTCAATTTTAAGTTTAGCGGCGGCTAGTTGGAAAGCGCTAATTCCGGGGATGACTTCAAAAGCAATTCTCGCCTCGGCTAAAGCTTGCATTTGTTCGCCCACAGCGCCGTAGAGACAGGGATCGCCGGAATGGAGGCGGACGACGCTTTTGCCACCGCGCACTCGCTCCACCATCAAAGGTACAATCTTTTCAAGAGTCTTATCTGCCGTTTGGATCACTTCAGCATCCGCGCGCACTCCCTGCAAAATTTGCTCTGGAACTAGGGAATCGGCAAATAATATGACATCGGCCGCAGCCAGTAATTTTTGAGCCTTAACAGTCAACAAATCCGGGTCTCCCGGGCCTGCACCTACAATGTATACCTGTGGAATTAAGGCTTCAATCTCTGTCAAACTCATTGCTGCTAAAAAATTTGCTAAATTTACGGACGCTTCCGGATGCACCTATTTTGGTTGGAAGTAAGGGA
Organism: Microcoleus sp. LEGE 07076; assembly: GCF_015207455.1. Lineage (GTDB taxonomy): Bacteria > Cyanobacteriota > Cyanobacteriia > Cyanobacteriales > Microcoleaceae > Microcoleus. Next base: position 7,673 of record NZ_JADEWV010000178.1, on the reverse strand, counting down.
TGGTAGATGCACCCTGGTTTTGAACCCTAGAGACTAACCTCTCTGGGGTTTTTTATCGATCGTCTGGGGATTTGGGATCGACATTTTGTGGAACTACATTTTGTGGAACTACATCTGGTAAAGGTCGATCGAGCAAATAAAGCCAAGCCAAACCGCCCAAACCTAACACAATCCCAGTCAAGCTTACCATCTGCGCCGCCCGCAGCGCTCCGAACATTAAACTGTCTGTTCGCAACCCTTCAATCCAGACTCTGCCGGAACTGTAAGCTGCAATGTAAACCAAAAACAAAGCACCTGTTTTCAAGCGAATTTTTCCCTGCAAATCGCGGAAAAACAAAGTCAGCAGCAACCCAAATACTGTCAAATTCCACAGGGATTCGTAGAGAAATGTGGGATGGAAGTATTCAAAATTAGCGTAGGCGATCGGGCGACTGTTTGGCGGAATGTAGAGTTTCCAAGGCAAATCTGTAGGGCCACCAAAAGCTTCGGAGTTAAAGAAATTTCCCCACCGTCCGATCGCCTGACCGAGAATTGCCGAAGGCGCGACTAAATCTGCCAATTGCCAAAAAGAAACCCGCTGGATTTTCGCAAAAATTAAAGCTGCGATCGTGCCGCCCAAAATTGCCCCGTGAATAGCAATTCCGCCTTTCCAAATCGCAATAATATCTTCAGGTCTCTGGGCGTATTGCGACCACTCGAAAGCCACGTAGTAAATTCTAGCGCAAGGAATAGCGCCCAGAACCAGCCAAATTGCTAAATCGCCCAGCAATTCCGGGTTGACGCGGCGTTTGGCGGCCAAGTATTGGGACAGACTGACCCCAATCAAGACAGCAGAAGCTATCAACAGCCCGTACCAACGGATGGCTACGGGGCCGAGTTGAAAGATCATCGGGCCTGGCGATGTAAATTGAAACGCTAAGGGCAGCGCCAGAATATTTAGCACCATAAAATTTGCATTAATTGTGATGGAAAGCTGTCAGATTGCATACCCTAAAATAAACTCCAGAGTTTATTTTAGGGGGCTGCGGTCATTTACACGCAATTTTTGGGGAATTTTGCCGAAAAATAACTTTTTGCGGATATTTTTGTCAGATCAGACGGCGGTTGAAACCGCGTCTACACGAACGAAGACGGCGAATAGAATTCGCGTCTACACGAACGAAGTCCGCCTCCGCGGTGTAAGGGTCGAAAATTTAATAACTTAAACACCTCCTACCGTCCTCTCTCCTGTAAGTTGCTTTCCTCGAAGGAGGCAGAGCCTCGCCTATCTGCATTACCAGGCAGAGCCTGGTAACGAGCAATCGCTTAAGTTATTAAATTTTCATTCCTAAAGAAAGATCAGACGGCGAATAGAATTCGCGTCTACACGAACGAAGTCCGCCTCCGCGGTGTAAAGAAAACAAAGTAATTTTAACCGCCCGGTCTTCAACCCACGGAGGTGGGTTTTGTCTGTATAGACGCGGTTTCAACCGCCCGGTCTTCTTTAGGATGATTACCGGCAGCTTTGGTCGAGAAGTTTTAATATAGAGGTTGGCTTTAAATTTTGTGATGACTTATGTCCCCTAGTTCCGTTTCTCAGGTGTACTCTTCTGGTAATTCCAAGGGTGCGAATCAGTCCCGCAAGACTGCTGCTTTGGCTGTTGAGTCGGGTAAAATTCCGCCCTTGCTGGGGGCGAATTTAGCTGAGTTAACGGAGTGGGTACAGCAGCAGGGACAACCAGCTTATCGCGGGAAGCAGTTGTACCAATGGATTTATGAGAGAGGGGCGCGATCGATCTCTGACATTTCTGTATTCTCGAAACAGTGGCGCGAGACTGTTGCGAAAATCCCGATCGGGCGATCGACTATTCATTGGCGATCGGTCGCACCAGACTCCACCGTCAAGTATCTCTTAAAATTGGCAGACGGTCAAATCATTGAAACAGTCGGCATTCCCACCGAAAAACGGCTGACAGTGTGCGTCTCAGCCCAAGTTGGCTGCGCGATGGGCTGCGACTTTTGCGCTACGGGTAAAGGCGGTTTCAAGCGCAACTTAGAAGTAAACGAAATCGTCGATCAAGTCTTGACAGTACAGCAAGATTTCGGCCGCCGAGTCAGCCACATCGTATTTATGGGAATGGGCGAACCCCTGCTGAATTTCGACAACGTTGTAGCTGCTGTCAAGTGTTTGAATCAAGACGTAGGAATTGGACAGCGCAACATCACCGTTTCCACAGTCGGAATCCGCAATCGCATCACCCAACTAGCCGAACATCAACTGCAAATTACCCTCGCCGTCAGCCTCCACGCTTCCAATCAAAGATTGCGCGAAGAGTTGATTCCCAGCGCCCGCCCTTATCCTTTGGGCGAGTTAGTCGCAGAATGTCGGGAATATGTGCGATCGACCGGACGCAGATTAAGCTTTGAATACGTGCTCTTAGCAAACGTAAATGATTTACCAGAACACGCAGCCGAGTTAGCAACTCAGTTGCGCGGTTTTCAGTGTCACGTCAATTTGATTCCCTACAATCCGATTCAAGAAGCTGAATATCAGCGTCCGACTCCCAATCGAATCAACAATTTTGTTGCGGTTTTGAAAGAGAAGAAAATTGCAGTTAGCGTGCGGTATTCTCGCGGCTTAGAAGCAGATGCCGCCTGCGGACAACTGCGCGCCTCTGAGGTGGAAAAATAGATTTTCAACCGCGCCAAATTATCGTAGGGTGCGTCAGAATGCGTGACTTTATCAAAAATCGACAAGCTACAATCTGACGCACCCTACTAATGATGTGGAGGACAGGAGCGATTTCCGGAGCGTGTCACTTTTGCGACAAGTATAAATACTCGTAAACCCACCATGACTTTTTTACCGAGCATCAGTATAATAGGCGATAATTATCATCTCTTCCCACTGGATATATAATCATGACACCTGAACAACAACAGATAATTAACACACATCTAGATGCTATTTATGCCATATTTTATGATAACTGTAATCATGATTCCTTGCAGACATTAGAAGATATTGGATATTGAACTCGTGAGCAACCAAGTTTTGACTCATGTGACACCACATATCGGCTTTTTTTATCTGCTCAGCTAGCGGTACAAAAGCCGGAATAATCAAAAATTTAAAAAGTACCCGGTAGTAATTTAAGTATCACCCAGAAGCAAGCAGATAAACTAGGCTGCGGTAGTGCTAGTAGGTTGAGTCCACATTTAGAAAACACTTGCTTAAGACTGAGTGCAAATGTTGCTTATAAGCATCCCGCCCCAGATATTAAGTATCTAACGAAAGTGACTGTTCCGGCTAAAACACAACAAAGATTAGTACATTATCAAGACTTCAGCGAACCGATATCAACAGAAGATATCGAGGAGCTAAGTGCAGATGGTGGAAAAGTACGACTGAGGGTACCTAAAGGGCAAAAATCTGAATGGAAAGACTATAAAGCAATTGTGTCAGAAGCTGGTATAGTGGCTAGTTTCAATCAAAATGATATCATCATTGATTGGGCAAATAAACAACCGCTAGCAAAACCTGTAACTTGCCTAGGTGATGGAAATGATGGAGTGTGGAATATATTTAAGGAAATCACTTGTGAACAGGAGAGAAGAGAAATTCTCGGTTGGTATCATCTCACTGAAAATCTTCAGAAAGTGGTTCAATTAAGCGACTCAAGCAAGCAGAAGCCTACTTGTGGAAAGGGAATATAGAGAGTGCGGTAGCTCTATTTACAAAGCTCAAGAAAAAGGCAGCAGTGAATTTTTGCAAATATGCAGGAAAAGCACAAAGAAAGGATTATCAACTATGAAGTTTTCTCTCTTGATGGCATCTGTTCTATTGGTTCGGGAGCGGTAGAATCAGGCATTAAGCAAATATAGCCTTTCTCACAAAGATGAGGTGCTAGGAGTGGGAATTGGGAATTGGGCATAGGGCCTAAAAGCATCGGGCCTAAAAGCATCGGGCATCGTGCCTAAAAGCATACCTCACCTTTGTGAGAACCGCTATAAGCAGACGAATTAAAATATCTGGAGCGAGTAGGAAATCAGAACATGGGGACAAGTATTAGCTCATCTTTGTGCTTACTTGAACGGCTTAATTGGTAATCAGCGAAGACCTGCATGAGTATCATTAGTCACTACAGAAGTGATATGCTCCCAGCGATATTCTTAAGACCTTTGTGTCTTAATATCCCGCGTAAGCGTGGGTTACTTTCGCTGACTAGGTTTGCAGCATAGCTGCGTAGTCATATCTCCTCAATTTTTTTTTTTGCGTAGACTTTCCCCCAGTCCGGAGGTAGGTTTTTACATCTTGTCTGATTTAGTTATACGGCTCTCCTGGGTTTATGGTGGATACGGTATCAAACACAACTGTTCGCGATTCTGTGATGCCCTTGGAGTAAGGATATGCGGTTTGTTTATCACCACAAACTCAGGAGAGCCAGTTATTCTATATTAATTTGTGAAGATGGATTTGTTGTTTTACTTAAAAATGGAAAAAACTCGTCATCAAGGGACGGGGTTTTTCACCAAATTTTCAGATAATATTAAGCAACATATCCACAGCAGTCTCAAGTTTACAATCAGAATGCTATTCAAGCACTTGAGGACTCTGTTTTGGACAACTCTGTTTAGGGGCCAAACAAACAAGCAAAATGTTGAAAACTTTCATTTGGGTTCATCTAACCAATCTCTTCCGGTTGGTAGCCCGGTTGCTTAAGCGAACAAGCAACACTATGGCGATCGCTACTGTTGTCGCTGTTGCCATATTAGCCGGACACAGTGTATCGGCTCAACTCGTTGGTACCGGACCATCTCAACCGCTAGCTTCGCTTAAAACCGTAGCAGTCCCTGAGCCATCAAACTTAGGAGAATTCGTCAAAAACAAAACGGCTGCAATTGTCTTAGGAAAATCGCTGTTCTGGGATTTGCAGGTTGGCAGCAACGGAAATCAGTCTTGCGCCAGTTGCCACTTTCACGCTGGAGTTGATACTCGTGCTAAGAACCAGATCAGCCCAGGGCTGTTGCGGGTAACTGCAAGCGGTGAGCCAAATCCAGACACCACCTTTAACATAGGGGGTGCTCCTAATTATGTGCTGAAGCCAGGAGACTATCCGTTTCACAAACTGGCAAACATTAATGATCGCTCCTCGCAAGTTCTAGCTGACAGCAACGATATTGCAGGATCTCAAGGGGTAAGTCTGACAAAATTCATCGATATTGTCCCTGGTAGTGCGATCGATCAAGTAGAGGTTCAGCCCGATCCGGTCTTTAATGTCAAGGGCATCAACGTGCGTCAGGTTACCGATCGCAATACGCCCAGCGCAATTAACGCTGTCTTTAACTTCCGCAACTTTTGGGACGGACGGGCCCAAAACGAATTTAATGGTGTGAATCCGTTTGGGTCAAGAGACAAAGCTGCCTTTGTCCTGAAAGCACCAACCAAACAATCTGCATTGCAGCAGGTGAAAATTAGCCTGAAGAATTCATCGCTTGCGTCGCAGGCAGTTGGTCCACCGCTAAGCTCTGTTGAAGAATCGGCAACGGGTCGGGTATTTCCTGATATCGGGCAGAAGTTCGGTAGCATTAAAGTCAAAAAGCTGCCTAGAGACACGGGTAAAAAGCTGAGGGTGCTACCGCCGCTTAGCAAACAGCTTGTGCATCCCGAAGACAGCGTTCTGGGCACATTCAGCAGTTGGCCCAAGCCCGGACTCAAACAGAAAAGTTACGAAACAATGGTTCAGGATGCGTTTCAGCCACAGTGGTGGGACTCGAAGCAAATCATCAAGGTTGATGCTGCTGGAACTCGGTCTTTCAAGCAGCCGCAAGGAGCGTTGGCAACTGATGAGTTCACTCTGATGGACTACAACTTCTCATTGTTTATGGGATTAGCGATTCAACTGTACGAGTCAACCTTAATTTCTAACAATGCACCCTTTGATCAATTTATGGAGGGAAACAGCAACGCGCTGACTGTACAGCAAAAGCAAGGCAAGGATCTGTTTGAAGGTAGAGCCAAGTGTATCAACTGTCACGGTGGGGCTGAATTTACCAACGCCTCCGTCAAAAATGTGCAGAATGAACGGCTCGAACGGATGACGATGGGAAATGGTGGAGAAGCTGTCTATGACAATGGCTTCTACAATATTGGCGTTCGACCCACTTTGGAAGACTTGGGCGTGGGCGGCAAAGATCCTTTCGGCAATCCACTTTCAGAATCGCGCCTAGCTGCAAAAGGACTGTTTACATCATTACTAAATGCGACTCCAAATGAAACCGTCGGTGCAAATGAACGCATTGCTGCCGACGGTGCATTTAAAACGCCCGGACTGCGGAATGTGGAGTTGACTGCTCCCTACTTCCACAATGGTGGACAACTTACCTTGCGACAGGTCGTTGATTTCTACAATCGAGGCGGGGATTTTCATGAGAACAACATTGACAATCTCGATCCTGACATCGAGAACTTGGGACTTAGCGAGGAAGAGAAAACGTCTTTGGTCGCATTTCTTGTATCTCTGACGGACGATCGCGTTCGCTATCAGCGTGCCCCGTTCGATCATCCACAACTGTTTGTTACGAATGGCCATCCCGGAGATCAGAACGCCGTTACAAACGATGGCACAGGGCAAGCGACCACAACATTGCTAGAGTTGCCTGCGGTGGGTCGGAACGGGAGTGATCCTCTACCAAACTTCTTGGGCGTTTCCTCTGCGCCCGCAGCGGCAACGAGTACACCGTCATCCTCAGTGAATCCACTTGAGGGAAGCATTACTGAGCAAGACTGTCCACTAGGCTCCAAACCTAAGTTTGTGAAGGGAGGATTTATGTGTGTCACTAAGTAATGATTTCCTGCGGTATTGAATACCGCTTTAAAGGGGATTAGCAGGCGATTTTCGCGGTTGAAGTCTGAGAAAACCCATGCGAGCGATCGTCAAATCTATGGCAATCCCCTTTGAGTCGTTAACTTAACGGTTAAAATCCCCAACTTCTGAAAGAGGTTGGGGATTTTGTATTGATCGACGAGTGTGGAGCCGGAAGGAGCTTTGCAGGGCCCACAAAGAGAGACTCAAACACCTCAATCGGCATATCCAGGTTGTTGTAGCCGTAGGGAGAGTTTGCGATAGTCTACCGAAATTTTCGGGCGATTTTATTCATGGCTGTCGTTGCTCGATCGCACCATTGCTTTAACTTCAACATTTCCTTTGTCGAGCTGTCGGGGCGACAATCTTAGAACCTAGCATTCGGTTTGTTTTGCCATTTCATCGGGTTCGTAGCCGTCTACTACTAAGAAAGCACTAAATAAGATAAACCCGCCACTTAAAACGGCATCGGACATTTTGCCGAGGAATAAGCGGACTTGTTCGGGGTAGGGGAAATGGGAGAGAACTTCGGTAGCAATGGCTAGTTTGTACCGATAAGTTTTTATCCTCAATAAAGGGTCTAAAACGTCGCATTGAATGACATCGGCAAGTTTTCGGCGGTGGTTGCTGCTGATAGTTTTTCGGCAAATATGGGCGTTAGGATCGCGAATTAAATAATTTACACATAATTGTGGGATGGGCTCTCCCGCCTATCCCACAAGAACAATAAAAATGGTAAGTTATTTAATTCTGATTCCTTAGTTCGATCGCATCCACGAAATCACCTAACCTTGCTCAGAGTAAACTATTGTGCTCAGGGCCCGCACC
>NZ_JADEWV010000015.1 GCF_015207455.1 Microcoleus sp. LEGE 07076 | reverse complement strand
ACGCAACACTACCCAAAACCAAGTCCTCCAACTCCCCCAAATCCCCTAGATTTCCCCCCCAGTGCAGGATCTGCCCTCAATCTAAAATCTAAAATCTCCAACCGAGTCGTCTAAATGCCCCAACTCTTTTCGATCCCCCCCAGTCCAGGATCTGCCCTCAATCTAAAATCTAAAATCTAAAATCTAAAATCGGTTGCCCGATCGCTTCTAAGATAAAAAAACGGTGGTTAAGAAGGTCTTTAAAACTTATGCGAGTGTTCGTCTTACTCTTCAATGCCCGCACCGAGAATGAGGGAATTCATACCATTCAACTCGGCGATCGCAACAAAGTTCTGATGTTTGAGTCGGAAGATGACGCCACCCGCTTTGGCGTGATGTTGGAAGCTCAGGATTTCCCCGAAGCTACCGTCGAGGCGATCGACGATCAAGAAATTAAGGAGTTCTGCGACAGTGTTGATTATGATTGGGAACTGGTGCCGGCGGGCGCGCTAGCGATTCCGCCAGAAGACAATGTAACACAAACTCAGTGGCAGGCCCAGGAGCAACCTGATCCGGAGCCGGATTCTGAGGTTTCCCAAAACGAACTCGATTCTATGCGTCGCCGACTCGAAGGACTCTTGTAACAGTCAGCAGTCAGCAGTCAGCAGTCATTAGTCATTGGTTAATGGTCATTGGTTAATGGTCATGGGCCGCTCCGGCCCGCTCCGGGAATTGGGCCTTGGCCCGCTCCGGCCCGCTCCGGGCATTGGGCCTTGGTAATTATCACCAACAACTAACAACTGCCAACTAACAACTAACAACTAACAACTGCCAAGTGACTAATAAAAAAAAATGAAAAATTTAGAAGAAAGAGGGCATCTGCTGACTGAACAGGTGAATGCCAACAGCGAAAATTTAGACCAGTTAAGTTCGATCGAATTAGTCGATTTGTTCAACCGGGAAGATGCCCACACATTAATCGCGATCGCCACCGCCCGCCAAGAGTTAGCCCGGGCGATCGACACCGCCGCCGAATCTCTGCGTCAAGGAGGCCGCCTGTTTTACGTCGGTGCAGGTACTTCCGGGCGTTTGGGGGTGCTCGATGCAGCCGAGTGTCCCCCCACCTTCTGCACCCCGCCAGAACTCGTACAGGGCATAATTGCCGGGGGTGCGGGAGCTTTAGTGCGGAGTTCGGAGGATTTGGAGGATCGGAGTGAGGATGGGGCGGAGTCGATCGCCCACCGTCACATTACCAACTTAGATGTGGTTGTCGGAATTACCGCAGGAGGTACAACGCCCTTTGTGGCTGGTGCCTTACACGCAGCGCGACAGCGGGGGGCGAAGACTGTGTTTATCGCCTGCGTACCCGTGGAACAGGTGAATTTTGAGGCTGATGTTGATATTCGGTTGTTGGTTGGCCCGGAGGTAGTGGCGGGTTCGACGCGCTTGAAAGCCGGTACAGTCACAAAAATGGCTTTGAATATTATTTCGACTGGTGTAATGGTAAAGCTGGGTAAGGTTTACGGCAATCGCATGGTTGATGTGGCGGTGACCAACCAGAAATTGCGCGATCGGGCGGTGCGGATGTTGCAGGATTTGACTGATTTGAGTCGGGATGAAGCGGGTTTTTTGCTCGAAAAAAGCGGCAAGTCTGTTAAATTAGCTTTGATGATGCACTGGACTAATTTGGAGAAGGAAGAGTGCGATCGAATTTTGGCTGAGTTTCAAGGAAATTTGCGATCGGCTGTAGCATCAATTAGTCATTAGTCATTAGTCAGTTGTCAGTTGTCAGTTGTCATTTGCAATCGATTCAAGAAATTGTGAAATCTCTTCCCCGGATCTGATGTGATAAACACTGTTGGTATTTTGAGCGCGACCTACTCGCGATCAGCTGTCGCGCCAATAAACATTGCATATTCAGGGCGGGCCCGACACCCCACTCATTGTTTTATTAGACCTCTTGCAAAAGTCCTTTTAATCAAATTTTGGGATGGCTTCGAACCCGTCCTAACTATTTTTGCAAGAAGTCTATAGTTTTTTAACATACAGTTTAAATGCCACAACAGCTTACTTCTGAAGTAGTAGGGTACGTCAGCTTCGACAATCTGGGCTACCCATCCCATCCCTACCAACTGACGCACCTTACAAGCTACCTATTCCCCGTTACCCATTCACAAAAACACTTGATGCAAGCTGACTTTCACTTACACCTTGCACAATTCCCAAATAATTACTGCCAGACTTAATCGCCGTAGAAGCGACACTTGCACCTCCATCCAACTGCAAACTCACAGCTTCAAAAGTCAAGTTGGCAAACCCGATACCGTCAGTCAAACCAATTTTATCTCCTGCCCCAAAATCAGTAATCACATCCGCACTAATTAAAGCAGCCGCAGCAGACAAACCTCCTGCTAAAATAAACGTATCATTTCCGTCACCGCCCGTCAGAATATCTTGCCCGCGATCGCCCCCCAACAAATCCGATCCGTTACCGCCAATCAAGATATCATCTTCTTTGCCGCCGCGAATCGTATCGTTACCGTCAGATCCGATCAGTCGATCGTTATCGTTGTTGCCACTGATAAAATCATTACCAACCCCCCCATCAATTAAATCCGATTCTTTCCCGCCCCATAAACTGTCATTGCCCCCAGCCCCATTAAGTGTATCCGCACCTTGCATTCCATTAATTATCTCAACACCATCTCCACCCATGAGACTGTCTTTGCCAGAAAGAGCAAAAATTGACAATCCCGCAGCAGTTGTCGGTATTTGAGTATCGCCACTATCTGATAGGAAATAGTTGCCGCCGCTGGCTGTATTCTTGGGTACTGGTGTCGGGTTGCCCTCCCCCGCAGCATTGGGTATTGGGGAAGTAATTGCTACTAATGTGTTGGGAGTTGGAGTTGGAGTTGGAGTTGGAGTTGTAGTTGTAGTTGGTGCTGCATTGACGCTACCGTCAACAGAAGTAGCAAAAACTTGTGTCCAATAGTGATTCCTATTTTCTGTGCCAGTATCGTTGGCTAAGAAATAGTAACCGATTCCTATTTCTTTGAGATTGGGGTTAAGAATGTTAGTCCGGTGGCCGCTGCTGTTCATCCACCCTTCAACGACTTGTTCCGGTGTAGAAGAACCCGCAGCGATGTTTTCTGCTGCTACCCTGAATTGATAGCCCGTTGCAGTAATCCGACTTCGCGTTGAAGAACCATCTTTTCCAGTGTGGGAAAAGAAGTCTTGCAGTGCCATATTTTGGCTCTGAGTTTGCGCCGCACTCAGTAACTGAGTATTTAAAGTTAGGGGGGATAAACCTAATTTACTGCGTTCTATATTGGTTAGTTCTAAAACTCTATAAATAAAGTTTTGATTGGTTGGGGATTGGGAAATTTGAGAAGCGGATCGCTCTCCTGTTAAAATGTCCAAAGACTGAGAACCGGAATTTTGTTCTATCATGGAGATGATTAAAAATTTTAAGACTTGGCGAGTGCTAGTAGATTGCTTACCGTCTTAACGATAGTTTCCCCGATTCTTGGTTGGCTGGGTACAATTCAATAATTGTGTTAATCCCTGCCCCTGCTGCTGTATGTATTTTGATTATAGCTCTGGTCAAAGTGCGAATGTCAAGAGTCCGGCTGTGGTGGGGCTGGGGAATAGGACGATCGCGCGCTGGCGCCAGAACCTAGAAACCCGGTTTCTACCAGTTAAAAAGCCTGGTTTCTCAGACGTGCGATCGCGCGCCAACTAAGTTTTTTCTAAAATACTCAGAAGTAATTCTACTATTGGCTTCCGACAGTTTGAGGAGTGATGCAAAAAGTCGTTTTACACTGACATCTTGCACCGTCAAAAACAGGCTCTCCGGGGTGTTCTCTCAAAGAATTAATTTCTGGTGAGATGGGCCCCAGAGCCAGTCCATAAAAGGCTTCCACACGAATTAATTGTGGAACATTTCAGTTGACACGCACCTGATCCCGCTACCGATCGCGATCGGGTGCGATCTTGTAGCACCCTAAACAGAAAGTTTGTTCGTCCAGTATGATTAATTCAAAATTAACAACCGCTCAGCGTTGCGAGTCAAGCGTGGCAATCTCCAGATTTCCAACTATTTTTTTTGTCCGACTTTAGCCTCCTGAGCAACTTGCTCAACGTCATCTTGGGCGAGAATTTCCAACGCCGCCTCTGCTTCGGCACCGCCCAACCGCCCCAGAGCTTGGGCGACTCTATAACGAATCTGCCAATCTGCATTAGAAGCGTAGGGAAGCAGCAGCGGCAGCGCCCGTTTATCTCCCAATTCTCCTAATGCGCTAATCGCAATAGTTTGGATCAATTCGTTTTCAGAACCGAGGGCATTTTCTAACATGGGAAATGCTTTGGAATCTCCCATTTCTCCCAACGCCGCGACGATACTCAGTTGCACCAACCATTCAGATGTACTGCCGTAAACTTGCTCCAAATCTTCTAAAGCAGCGGTTAATTTCAATGCGCCCAAAGCATCGGCTGCTGCTGCTTGCACGTCGGGTTCGGGGTCGTTGTGCAAGCTGTGAAGCAGTACCTCTAAAGCATTCGGCAGATTCTGCGTGCCGAGGGTTGACATTTGGCTGACGCCAGCGTATCTGACTCGGACGTTTTTGTCGCCGATCGCAATTTGAATCAAATTGTAGGCGATCGCAGGTTCTAGTTGTCGCAGTTGGTTGACACCTCGCAGCCTTTCGCCAAAATCCTCGGAATTTAACAATTGTTCTACAGATTCAGGGGTAATGCTCATCGGATTTTAGATTTTAGATTTTAGATTTTAGATTTGGTAATTGGCAATTGCCAAAAATTCGCAGATTGAAGGAGCGATCGACTCATTTTCTGATACAATCCTTCAACTACAACAATTAATTAAGACTCGGCAGCCATCGCTCGGATAATATCTCCCCTAGTGAGGACTCCGATTACTTTGCCTTCTGTATCAACTACCGGCAATCGGTGGATGCTGCGATCGTGCATTAGTTTTGCAGCTTCTTGGACAGATTCATCGGGGCCGATGGTAACTGGCTCTTTACTCATCGCTTCTCCTACTGTTTGTCCTAAAGCCTTGTGGAGTTCTCGCTCGTAACGCGAAGGATTTTCTAGGTAAATCACGCTGTCGAGTACCATGATGTAAGCGGGCGGAGTTATGCCGGTTTCCCGCCACATCAAGTCGGTTTCGGAGATGACTCCTACTAATAAGCCATTCTCATCTACGACGGGAAGACCGCTAATACGTCGATCGGCTAAAATTTTAATCGCTTCGTTCAAGGGCATTTCGGGACGCGCTAAAATTAGCTCGCGGCTCATCAGATCGGCTACTGTTTTGGGCATGATTGGCGGTTGATTGAGTTTTTGCTCTACATCCGATCATATAGGCAAAGCGTGACATAGACTGAAGAAAGGCAGCTCTGCTGAAGGGATTTGTGAGAAGGTAGAAGGAAGGAAAAAGTTTGAATGCCAGAATTTGAAAGGTTGTTTCAATCGCACTGGCGAATTCTGCCGTTTGTCTAGAATAACGCGATCGGGCAGACGACGACATTGTTAAAATATATTAAACAGCCGATAAATCCTTACCGATGCCAGAATCTCCAGCCCCAGAATCAGAATCTCAACCAGAAGCGCGCTGTGTATTAATTTGCCAGTATCAATCTTGCCTAAAAAATGGTTCAGCAGAAGTGCTCGCTGCTTTTGAAGCCGAACCCGTTGCAGGGGTGAGTGTTAAAGCCTGTAGCTGTCAGGGACAGTGCAACACAGGCCCGACTGTGCGAGTCACGCCTGACGAAATTTGGTATTGTCGAGTTAAACCGAGTGATGTACCGTTGATTGTGGAAGAGCACCTCAAAGAGGGAAAACCTGTAGAGGCGCTGTTCAATCCGAGAATTCATATGCGTTATTATTATTAGTCTTCACTTGATGCGGTGATAATTGTAAGTTATGGCGCATCTAATTTGAATAGAAATTGTTAGAATAAGATTGCATTTATTTGCTCGTTTTTTTTCTAAAAAATTTGCGTAAATATGTGTAAATCTGCTTAAAATCTGCGGTTTTCCTATCAATCAAAAATTCAGGCAATCTTATATAGCGGTTCTCAGTTAGGTGTGAGGTATGCCCACCCAGGCCGATGCCCTATGCCGCATAGTACCTCATATGAGAGTTCAAAAGGCTACATATTATGGAAATTGCACTGTGAAAATTCAAGGAATCGCAGTTAGTTTGCTAATGCTAGTGTTGGGGCGCGCGCCGGCGGCAGTCGCTCAAACGCCGGCGGTTGCTGGGGATATTTGTTCCGGGGAATTGGGCGCAAAAATAGATGCGATCGCCAATCGTCCTGAATTTAGCCGATCGCGCTGGGGCATTTTGATTCAACCTCTATCTTCTACAGCTACTCTCTACAGCCGCGACGCAGCCAAATATTTCATTCCGGCATCAAATGTCAAGCTGCTAACTACAGCCGCTGCATTGCAGAAACTCGGTGCCGATTTTCGGATTAAGACATCGGTTTACAGCGGCGAAAATGGTAATTTATATATTGTTGGGAGGGGAGATCCGAGTATTACTGAAACTGGGTTAAAATCCTTAGCGCAGCAGTTGAAACGGCGCGGAATTAGTCAAGTAAACGAGTTGATTGGGGATGATAGTTATTTTCAAGGCAATGCGGTCAATCCAAATTGGGAATGGGAAGATGCTCAAGCTGGCTACGGCGCGCCGATTAATAGTTTGATCTTCGATCGCAATTCGATCGAGCTTCTTTTGTCCCCGCAGGATCTAGGGCAACCTCTAAAAGTTACTTTTGCCGAACCGCAACTGACAAATCAATGGCAAATTCTGAATAACTCTGAGACTGTCAGACAAAATGAACCGGAGTTTGTGGACGTGGGGAGAGAGTTCGATCGGCAGACAATTCGAGTTAGCGGACAGTTGAGAGTTGGTGCTGAATCTGAATCTGCCTATGTGGCCGTTGTCAATCCTGCCAGCAATTTTTTGCAGCATTTTCAGCAAGCTCTAGCAAATGCAGGAATTAAAGTCGATCGGGCAGTAGTTGCATCTAATTCTCGCAGTTTTAGTCAGGAATTAGCGGCAGTCGAATCACCGCCAATGGCGGAATTAGTTAAAGAAACCAATCAGGAAAGCGATAATGTTTATGCTGAAGTTTTGTTGAGATTGTTGGGCAAAATTACAGAGAGTATACCCCTGCAGCCAACAGATAGCAGTGAAATTGGTTTGAAAGAGTTAAAAACAGCTTTAACAGAATTAGGGGTGAATCCAAACAGCTACATATTAGCCGACGGGTCAGGACTTTCCCGCCACAATTTAATTAGTCCAGAAGCCTTAGTGCAAACTTTGAGATTGATGGCGAATTCACCTGCTGCATCTATTTACCGCGCCTCGCTGCCGATCGCCGGCGAAAACGGCACTTTAAAAAATCGATTTAATTCTACCGCAAGCCGCGTAATTTTGCAAGCAAAAACAGGAACTTTGAGCGGAGTTTCGGCGCTGTCGGGATATATCGAAGTTCCCAACTACGAGCCGCTGGTGTTTAGCATTATTGTCAATCAATCTGACCTGCCGGCTTCAAAATTGCGATCGGCAACCGACGAAATTGTGCTATTATTAAATCGCCTGCGTCGTTGTTAAAACAGATTTAAGGTAAGAAATTTTAGATAAGTAGTTACACCTAAAATACCCAACTCTGCAAAACCCTCCAAGTTTTAAGGTTGGAAAACCTCATTTTTGCAAAAAAGCATTTTTTACGATTTGCGAGCGTCCGCTTGCGAGCAAAATTGAGATGCTCGCTTTTAAGTTTAATTAGGGTTTGCTGTTCTACATTTAAACTGTCTGTCAAAAAACAATAAAACTATTGTGGGGTGGGCTTTACCGCCCGCCCTGAATATGCAATGTTTATCTGCGCGACAGCTTAAGCAAAATTAATTACATAATTATCTCCAAAACTTTTAATAATTGTTTCTACACATGAAACAAGAGATTGCCAGCTAGAGTAGGCATCTATTTCTAGCGATTCATATTTGATCAACCGCCATAGAATCTCAATTAAATTCAATTTACGTTAATAAATCGGTAATCAAAATATAGTAGATTCGCGTTCTTTTCATTCTTCAAGTTGATCTAAAATCAATACGGTTCACTTAACATATTTATGCCCTGGAGATCCCTTGCAGCATCCCCCTGATTGTTGGGGAACTTTGAGGGCATTCTTGTCCCTCTCTTTTTAAGGGGTGTGCCAGGGAGATCGTCTTAAGTAAACCGTATTGGATCTAAAATGGCATTGCTAGTATGAATAAAAGCTTAATGTAGCACAATAAATGTTAGCCGCTCCACCACAGCAAACAAAGTATCACTTGCAGGCTACGATTACATCATAATTAATAGTCTGCTCTGAAATATAAGCAGACCGAGTGTTTTGTATATTCATGATTGACAAGACATTTAAACGCTTAGTTATACGACTATTAATTGAAAAATATTCGCCAATATCTTCTTGCCATCCATAAGGGACACATGGGATGCCACAAAATCTAGATTTATCCAAATAGTATAAATCAATTGTTACCTCATATTCTAGTTATTTTAGTTATGAAAATCTTTGTTTTTTTACTTGTATTCTATGGGGTCTGGCCGGCCGCCAACACCTGGACGGATTCTCGGCCTATTCATACTTTTTTTGAAATTATTCTTTTAATTGTTTCCGTACTCATATTAATAGAGAATTCTTTTTTTTATTTGTTGTACTACTTGCTTTAATTGTTTTGGTTGCAATTTTACCCAGTCTCTAATTTGAGCTGATTGTGCGGAATCAAATATTTTGTTTCTGCCTCTACCTGGTTGATTGTATACTCTGATCATTACCTAATGTTCCCATCGATTCAACCAGTTATACATGGTGTTATAACTAATTTTAAAGATTTTCATGGTTGTTTTAATTTTTGACATTTTGTGAAACTAAAATTAAAAAATCTGCTCGCGTGGCGCACTTGATGATGTCTGCTTTCTGGATAAATTCGGTTTAGCAATTTCAACGAAAGTGGATTGATATCTCGAAGTAAAAACCTGCATAAAACCTGTTTGAATACAATTTAATATTTCAGTATATCATATTAGTTGTTTATGTAATTAATTTTGTTGAATATTATTTAGAAAAAAGCTGACTGCAAGAGAATTTTTGAGTTTGTTTCGTTTACCCAATGTGTAAGGTGCGTCGCACGATATATCTGGCGTGAAATGCGAGGAATTGTTCTCGGGTGACGCATCTTACAACTACTGTGGCAGGATTTTGGCAAAATGGTATAACTACTAGAAAAAATATTTTTCAATGCCATTATTGATATTACCAACAAGCAAGGGAGGAGGAAACGGCAGTGCCGTATCCCTACAATTAATCGGGCGATGGTTACATCTGTTGTCGATCAAAATTGATTATTTTGGGATAGGGAAACGGCATTGCCATTTCCTCGGTTCCTTCGTTGAACAAAAACTAAAGTCCTGACTACCAACGAGTTTTATTGACAGAATTAAACTGTGGCACGGGCGTCTCGCCCGTGTCATTCATCTAACTTAAAAATTAACCTTTCTGCGCCCAACTCTTCGCCCAGTTCAAGTTTTGCATGACTTCTTTCAAGGTCGCAGCTTCAGAATACAGCCGCAATACTGGTTCGGTTCCGCTAAACCGAATTAACAGCCAACTTCCGTCGGCTAAACGGAATTTATATCCGTCAACTTTGTTGCAATCTACAACTGCTTTGCTGGCAATTTCTGTTAAAGGTTGATTTTCTAACAAATCTAGCAAGCGCGAACGTTCGTCCATGTTTGCTAAGTGCAAGTCAATGCGATCGTAGGCTGAAGTAAATTTAGTTTCTGTTTGCAGTCGGCTGTAAATTTCGCTTAAGTCTTCCCCGGATTTGACTACTGCTTCTAACAAGTACAGGGCTGACAGCAAAGCGTCTCTTTCGGGAATGTGGGTACCGTAGCCGATTCCTCCTGATTCTTCGCCGCCGACTAGGACTTGGGTGCTTAGCATTCGATCGGCTATATACTTGTAACCGATCGGCGTTTCAAATAAAGGTAAGTTGTACAGTTGGGCTATTTTGGGAATTATGTCCGATCCGCTGACAGTTTTGATCACTTCCCCAGTTAATCCGCGCCGCGAAGCTAAATGTTCGATTAAGATGGGAACTAGGATTTGTGAACTCAGAAAATTTCCGCTAGAGTCAACGGCTGCAATTCGATCGCTATCTCCGTCAAATACAAATCCGATCGACAAACCAGATGCTTTTCGCCCGTGGGTACGCATCACGCGGAACAACTGCGACAGGTAGCGGGGTAAGGGTTCTGGTGCACCGCCGCCGAACAGAGGATCTCGATCGCTGTTGACTTCGTGCACTGTTTCTTCTAAAATTTGTGCCAGTCCTCCGGCGGCCGCACCGTGCATGGCATCTACAAATACTGTAATTTTGTCAGAGGCGATCGCATCTTTAATCGCCTCGATATCCACCATTTCCCGCAATGTTTTGCAGTAAGCCGGCCAAGGATTGAAATTTTCCAATTTTCCGCCAGTTGCTGAAAGTGCCGCCGGATTTTCCAGTTTTGCTTCTATCTGTTGCGTAACTTCGGGCGAAACTGAACCTCCAAATCCGCCCTTGACTTTTAACCCTAAATATGAACCGGGATTGTGGCTGGCTGTCAGGACGATCGCACCCAAAGCATTTAATTGTTTGGCAGCTAAACTAAAAGCCGGAGTAGGAGCGTAAGATTCGCTCAGCAGCACGTCAAATCCGGCGTTTTGGACGGCATTAGCCGCTGTTTGGGCAAATTCTTCAGCCAAAAACCGGCGGTCGTAACCGACAATTACGGTACCGCTGCTGCTATCGCTGCTGCCTCCAGTTTCTGCGAGAACTTGTGCCGCTAGGGGAGCTACTAACGCTACGCGATCGAATGTAAAATCGTCGGCAATTATGCCGCGCCAGCCATCGGTGCCGAATTTAATAGGATTCATTTAGTCACAAGCGATGAGTCATCAATTCATTTTATTAGCAGAACGGGCGATCGTCACTATAAACTGATAACTGTTGACTGTTCGCTGGAAAGCTCACCACAGTCAACTGACAACTGCCAACTGTCAACTGACTAAAAGAATGCCGGTTGGTGGCGGATTAAATTGAGGAATTCTTCGCGAGTTTTTTGTTCGTCTTGAAACACTCCCAACATGGCACTCGTAACCGTCCAAGCGCCGGGTTTTTGCACGCCCCGCATCGTCATGCACATATGGCTAGCTTCCATTACTACAGCCACTCCCTGCGGTTCTAATATTGTCTGAACTGCTTCGGCAATTTGGCGTGTCAAACGTTCTTGCACCTGCAACCGACGGCTGTACATCTCGACAATTCTGGCTAATTTGCTCAGTCCCACTACTTTTTGGTTGGGAATGTAGGCGACGTGAACTCGACCCATAAATGGCAGCATATGATGTTCGCACATACTGAAGGCGCTGATGTCTCGCACCAGTACCATTTCGTTGTGACCTTCGTCAAAGATAGCGCCGTTGAGAAGTTCTTCGAGGGATTGGCTGTAGCCGCTGGTGAGAAACTGCATTGCTTCTGCTACCCGCTTCGGGGTTTTGAGCAGTCCTTCGCGTTCGGGGTCTTCTCCTATTCCCAGCAGCAGCGTCCGAACGGCCTCCATCATTTCTTCCTGGCCTACTTCGGAGGGGACGGGCACGTTGGATTCTTGACCGTTGGAGGAATTGCGATCTGGTCGAGTGCTGATGCGCGAGGCGTTGTTGTCTGCGGTTTCTGAAGGTTTCATGCTGTCAGTCAAGATTGAGTTCGAGGTGTTTGAACCGTTGTTGGATGCAATTGTCATAATAATTTTGTGTGAGGGTCGATTTTTGATTTTTGATTTTTGATTTTTGATTTTTGATTTTTGATTTTTGATTTTTGATTGGGGGATACAGATTCAAAGATGGTTGAATTCGAGCAAAATCCAGGAGTCTAAAATCTCAAGTTTACAAAACTCCAGCGTTGGACATGAGGGTGATTTCTTCGATTACTGCACTTGCCGGCAACTGAACTGCGTGCAGAATTGATTGGGCGACGATTTCTGGGGTTAACATGGCAGTTCGATCGAAGTCGGCTTGTACGGTGTCTGTGTCCCACATGGGAGTGTTGACAGAACCCGGACAGATGGCTGTGACGCGAATTCCCCGAGCTCGTTCTTCTGCGGCCAATGTCTTGGACAAAGCCATGAGACCGAATTTGCTGACGCAGTAGGCTCCCCAGTTGGGGAAGACTTGGCTGCCGGCGATCGAGGAAACGTTGATGATGATTCCCGATCCGCGATCGCGCATGGAGGGCAAAATTCCTAAAATACACTGCCAAACGCTAGTAAGATTGAGGTCTAGGACACTCTGCCAGTCGGCTAGGGGCGTTTCGGTCAAGGAGCCGGTGTAGCCCATACCAGCGCTGTTGACCAGAATATCTACGGGCCCGCATTGAGATACGATCGCCCTGATGCCGTTTTGCACTTGCTCAATTTTTGCCAAGTCTAAGGGATAAGCTTCTGCTTTCACTCCGACTTTTCTGGCTGCTGCGGCAACAGCTTCTAATTTTTCTGACTCTCGGCTAACTAAGGCCAGATTTATGCCCTCGGCGGCTAATGCTAGCGCTGTCGCTTTGCCAATACCGCTGCTAGCTCCGGTAATCAGAGCCTGCTTTGTTGTTCGATCGTTCATTAAATTTCCTGATACTTTCCCTCGGCAACTCTCGATCGATCGTTACAGCCTTCTTCGGCAAATTAGACAACTGTCGGCTGCAGGCGATAACAATTAATTATGAGAGTAACATTAAGAACTGTTAAGCCGATCTCATCTGAAAAATTATAACACTGCTGATAGATTTGCAGAATTATGAATTATGAATTATGGGTTATTAGTTATGAAGTTCACTTCATAACTAATAAATCTGAATCGATCGGCTCAAGCAGCAATTTCGGTGAAGACACCGATGTCGCGAAACTTTTGATACCGGAGTTCGCGCCGCTGCTGGCCGGTAAGCTGTGTCAGTTCTGCTAAGTTTTCCAACAAAGCTCCTTTGAGCATAGCAGCAGCTTTCAGGGGGTTAGAGTGAGCGCCACCAACAGGTTCGGGCACTATCTGATCGAGAACGCCGAGATTTTTCAAATCCCAGGAAGTGATTTTGAGAGCTTCTGCGGCTAAGTTGGCTTTACCGGAGTCTTTCCAGAGGATGGCGGCGCAAGCTTCGGGGGTGGCCACGGTATACACGGAATGCTCCAGCATCAACAGCCTCTCGCCGACCCCGATACCTAATGCGCCGCCGGAACCTCCTTCGCCGATGACGGTACAAATAATCGGCACCTCGAGGCGAAACATTTCTCGCAGGTTGCAGGCGATCGCCTCTCCTTGTCCAAGCTGTTCGGCTTCTAAGCCCGCCCAAGCCCCCGGAGTGTCGATAAAGGTGAAAATTGGCATCGAGAAGCGATCGGCGTGTTCCATCAACCGCAGGGCTTTGCGGTAGCCCCCTGGCGCTGCCATCCCGAAGTTGCGGGCGATATTGTCTTTGGTGTCGCGCCCTTTTTGATGGCCGATGATGACTGTAGGACGGCCGTCTATGCGGGCAATTCCGCCGACGACGGCCGGGTCGTCTCCGCCGCGCCGATCGCCGTGGAGTTCCATCCACTCGTCGCTAATTGCCTGAATGTAGTCGAGGGTGCTCGGGCGGCGCGGGTGGCGGGCGAGTTGCAGCCGCTGCATGGGGGACAAGCTGCTGAAAATTTCTTGCCGCAGTTGGGTCGAACGAGCTTCGAGTTTGCGAATTTCGTCGGTGACATCGACGCTGTTTTCTGCGGCGAGTTGGCGAATCTGGTGAATTCGGGTTTCGAGTTCGGCCAGCGGCTTTTCAAAATCTAGGAGTAGTGGTTTGCGGTCTGGGTTTGTCACGCTGATAATTTGTATAGGGTTTTAAGGTGAAAGTCGATCGGCACTTGGACGATCCTACCCTGTCAGGTGTTGCTGAAAAAGAGGGTTCCTGGGAAGTTTTGAATTTTGAATTATGCTTTGCTTGGTAACAAAAGTTTTAAACCAGAGGCGGCTGCCTCGTTTTTTTGCTAAACTATTTTTGCTAGATCCAGAGTTTTACCCGCGCCGATACGCGCACTCCTATGCCCCCCGACAGTGACAAAAAACTAAATCCTGTTGAATTGTTCCAAAGTGCAAAAAGCAACACAAGTGCGATCGAACTCACCCCTTCGGAAGCTTTAACAGCCCTGTCTGTATTAGCTGTTGCCGCCGACGGTCAAATCTCAGAAGAAGAAAGACAAACTCTGGCCGCCAATCACATTCGCTTGTTCAGGTCTTATTCAGGCCAGCACTTCCAAGAACTTTTTAAGAAAGTCTTAGCATTGAGCCGTCAGTACACTCCGGCTGAGGTATTTGCTGCTGCTAAAAATGCCTTGACTCCTCAGCTTCGAGAAACAGCTTTTGCTATTGCCGCGGATTTGGTTTTGGTAGATGGAATTTTCACCGTCCAGGAACAGGATTTTTTGCTGGAACTGTCCGAAGCTTTGGACATTCCAGACGAACTTAGTAAAAACATTATCGCAGTCATGACCCTCAAAAACTGCGGAGAGAACTTCCGAGGCGATATATCTATTAAACATCTCCCATAATGCTCGGTTCGCAGGCTCGCTTACAGGTTTTGAGTGGAAAGGACGATTAGATAAGTTGTAAATTAACTGTTTTTTGACAAATTAGGACTCTTTGTGCTGACTGCAAACAACTTTTAGTCTCGTCGCGCGATCGAACATAATGTTAACTCTTAGCTTTCTCAAAAAAATTACTGGTTATTATCAGAAAAAAATTTCCTCAATAACCAATAACTGCAAAAAATCACATCAAAATGACATCATCAAAGGTCGAAAACCGTGTTTGACGGAAATCTCGCCGATTTGCTCCATCTTTTCCACTGTAATTTGATTCCGTCCCCAAGAAAAATTGGTATACAATTTTTCAAATTCCAGCAGCATGGATTCGGCAAAACAGGCAAACAACTGTCGGCCCGGCACATCCATATTGACAATCTTCATAATTTTCCACTCAATATCGAGGGAATGCTCCACAATCCCGCCATTGAGCACGTAAATTTCGGGATACTTCACCTGAGTTGCCAGATTTTTCGGATAGCCACCGTCAATCAATAAACAAGGTTGCTTCAATGTCTTGGGGTCAATTTCTACTCCCTTTGGCATACTGGCGACCCAGACAACAATATCCGCTAGGGGCAGGGATTCTTCCAAATTCATGATTTTTCCTCGCCCCAATTCCGATTGCAAATCTTGCAAGCGTTCTTTGTCGCGGGCAATTAGCAACAATTCTGCCACATTTGTTTTAACATTGAGCCAGCGACATACAGCACTGCCAATATCGCCGGTAGCACCACAAACCGCTACCGTGGCTTTTGAAAGTTCAATCCCCAATTTAGGGGCTGCTTCTTCTACTTGGCGGCAGAGGATGTAAGCTGTGTGAGTGTTACCAGTGGTGAACCGTTCAAACTCCAACTTGAGATTGCGAATTTGCTTAATTTGCTGCAAGTTGAAAGTCTCAAAAATGATCGAAGAAAAGCCACCTAAAGCAGTGATATTAATCCCGTTTTTTTGAGCGTGCGCCATCGCATTAAGGATTTTGCGAGTGGCTGCTTTAATCCGGCGAGTGGCTAGCATTTCTGGCAAAAAACACGACTCCACATAGCGGCCTTCTATTTTTTGCCCGGTAATGCTAGTGACAGTGATATGATCAACTATTTGAGGCGGTGCGCTGCACCAAAAATCGAGACCTTGATCGGCGTATTCTGGATAGCCCAGCTCGTTAGCTACTGATTGGGCGTGTTCTAAGCTGGTTAAGTGACCGATTAGACCAAACATTAAGTTGTCAAATGAAGGAGGATTGAAGAAGGAAGAAGGAAGAAGGAAGAAGGAAGAAGGAAGAAGGAAATTTTCCAATTAAAAATGAGATGCCTCATTTTTGATTTTTAATTCTTTTCCCATTCCTTATTTCCCAATTAACTAGGCTGCTAGACCTTGTGCTGACATCCGCATGATGTCGCGGTTGTTAAAGCCAATGTTGCCTAAAGCTTCGCCGTAGGCAATCATAAAGTCTTCGATTAAAGCGTCTTTTTCCATTCCCAAGACGCGGGCATCGTCTGCGACAGCGTTTAGCAGCTTCCAGATGATGGGCAGGTTTTGGCGGTTGGCTGCTTCGAGTTCGGCTTTTGATTCCTCAAAGTGAGCTTGCAGCCAGACTTCCCCAAAGTTGAGGTGGCTGTACTCTTCTTTGACGACGCCTTCGGTGATTTTGCGGGCAAAGTCATCGGCGACGGGGATGTAGATGTTGTAGGCTGCGATCGCAAAACACTCGATAATTAGGGATTGAATCAGCAAGCAAGTTACAACCTGACCCTCAGCCGCGGCGGTTTGGAAGTTTCTGTGCAAATCAGAAAAGAATTGCTTGGCAAATGCCATATCGGGCGTGACCTTGAGATTCCGGCCGCAAGCTTGGAAGCCTTTCATGTGGCGGTTCTCCATCTTGGACAAGCCAACTAACTCGCTTTTTTTGTCAGCCAACAGTTCGGCCAGTGTCAGGTAATTGTCGTGAGCTTCTTGTTCGCCTTCAATCACAATGGCGTTGATACGGCTGTAAGCGTCTTTGTAAGTTTCGGTTTGAAAGTCTATTGTTGGGCTGGCCTCAAGCTGGGGCATAGATACGTTTTCTCCTTATATAACCTTGTAGGATGTTTGGGAACCCCTTAAAATTTTGGGGTCGCGTTGCACTACACTTTACCTATTTTCGACTAAAAATTTACGATTGTGTGGGAATCAGGGGGGCGATCGAGTTTGAGAGCCTCACAAGCTTATTATTTTAGGTTAATTCACAAGTTTATGGGTAAATCGTTGGGCTGGTCTCAAGCGCTGGAAGTGCTGAGTTTTATTTTGTTGCTGGCGGGGGCTGCGCTGGTGCTGCTGCCGCTGGCTGCTGTTTTTTTGGTTTCGGTATCACCATCAGGTGTCGGTGTCAAGGCCACAGGCTTGACTTTGGCGAACTATCAGGAGGCTTGGCAGAGGGGAAATTTTTTGTTGGCATTTGTTAATTCTACTCTAGTGGCGATCGCAGTGACAGGTTTTCAGGTAGTGACTTCTGCTTTGGCAGGTTATGCTTTGGCCAGGCTCAAGTTTCGGGGGCGGCAGGCTCTAGTTTTGGTGGTTTTGGCGACGCTGGTGATTCCGTTTCAGCTTTTGGTAATTCCTATTTTTATGGTTTTGAAGTGGGGTCATCTGCTGAATACTTACGGGGCGCTGATTTTGCCGACTGCTGCTAACGGTTTTGGGATTTTTCTGCTGCGCCAGTATTTTATGACAATTCCGGTGGAATTGGAAGAAGCGGCAATGCTGGACGGAGCTAACCGCTGGCAGGTGTTGTGGCAGGTGATGTTGCCTATTGCCCGCCCTGCTTTGGTGACGCTGTTTTTGTTTGCGTTTATCGGGGAGTGGAACGATTTGTTTAAGCCGCTGGTGTTTACGACGCGGCCGGAGTTGCGGACTGTGCAGTTGGTTTTGGCCGAGTTTCAGGAACAGTTTACTAGCAGTTGGCAGTTGTTGATGGCGGCGGTGGTAATTGGGACTGTGCCGGTGGTGTTGCTGTTTTTGGTCGGTCAGCGGCAGTTTATTCGGGGGATTGCGGCGACGGGAATTAAGAATTGAGTTGGAAATGGAATGCAAACCGCAGATGCTAGGTAGATTAACGCAGATTAACGCAGATAATTTCCAGATACTTGGAGACTTTTGCGAGACGTTCTCTATAATCTCAGTTAGGCCTGCCGCCGTGGAATCTAAATTTATCCAGTAAATCAAATTTATGCAGAATCTGCAAAAGCTGGGTTGGTTTTTATTTATTGCATCTTTTTTGCCCTGGCTGGCAATCTTGTTTATTGTACCATTCCTACCACTGAGTATCGCCGAAAAAACGCAAATAGATGTTGTTTTAGCTGTGCTAGCTGAAGTGTGTTTTTGGCTGAGCGTGGTAATTTTGGGAAAAGAAGTAGTTACCAAATATCGGAGTTATTTGAATCCCCGCTATCTTTGGAACAAAATCAGAAAATTTAACCGCAGATAAACAGGGATTGACGCACATTTGGTTCGTAGTGAGGAATGCGAGTCCGCATTTGGAGAAAACTCGCATTCCTCACAGACTTGGTTCGTAGTCAGGAATGCGAGTCCGCATTTGGAGAAGACTCGCATTCCTGACTACGAACCCAGGTAAAGGTTGAGCTATTCGCTAATAATTTGCAAGCGAATAGAGCGTTCTCCGTCTCCGAAATCCACTTCAATCTTTTCTCCCGAAAGACTGTCCAAGCATCCCAAAAGTAAGCGCAAATTTGGTGTGCTTGCTCCTGTATCGACGTACAATCTATCTGCCAAACTTCCTAAACGCTTCCAAACAGTGTAGAGTTTGACTACAGTTTGTTCTAGCAAGGCAGCTTGTTTGACAACATCGGCGGTGGTTCCCAAACAACCGACGCGCAAAGATTCTTCTAAAGCCATTTCCATGTCTAAGTGAGACTGATTGAGGGCTTGCACTTGGGCGGCTGCGTCGAGATATTTTGATAAGTTTTTTGCGTCGGAAGTTAGCTGTTTTACTGTATCTACGTCTGGATTTTCTGCTACTTCTTTTTGGATTTCTGTTTGGTGAGATGGAGATAGTTTCTCCATTTCCTTGACTAAAGGAGCCAGATAGCGGGAAGGAAGCGAACCGCTAGATGCTTTTTCTTTGACTTCTTCTGGGAGTAAGTCTGAGTTCATTGCCATCCATTCGTCGGAGAGTTGTTTGACTTCGCGGCGGGTAATTCGATCGCCCTTTGATGCGGCATCTGTTACCATTAGCTGTACTTCTGGCGATGCTTTGGCGGTTTCTACAAAGGCTCTTTTGCTGAAGTTTCTAATAGAATCTGGGTCTAAATCTCCTTGCTCGATCAGAGTATCGGCACTCTTGGCTAGTTCTATCAAAGAATAGGCTTGACTTTTGCCAATTTCTCGTTCTTTGAGCCAGTTCAAAAAGCCGGTGCCACGTCCGTCGCCGCCTTTTTTTTCTCTGTCTCGCACTGTTCGGAGAATGCGTCCGCGCCAGATGTCGGTTTGCAGGTCGAAGCGATCGCACACTTTCCAGGCATTGTCAACCTGATTGTCAAAATCGAAGTCTGGTATTTGTTCGTCTTCGGGATCTGGTAATTGGAAATCGATATCTGTCAAGCCTCTGAGGGCTTCGGCAAGTTCTGCGGGAGATTGGGGGACTTCAGCCATTAGAAAAAATGTGGGTAGTGCAACAGCCGATTTGATTTGGAACTTGCACGGTTTGACTTTTGAGACGCTATATGTAGGGGTAAAGTGGGCAAGACTTACCTACTAATAGAGTTTTTTGTGCAAGTCATTTTATTATTGCACGGTGGAGAGCGATCGGCGAAAAGATACCCAAAAAGACTCTGGGCACACCCCTGATGGGACTTGATGCGAGTGCTGGCGGTGCGGGGATTGAGTTAATCAGTTTCGCGGCTAAACGAGAGCGGTTTATGTTTGTTAGCTGAGTAATTGTTCGGTTCTTCCTTACTTATTATGCTAAATCAATAGCTAAATCACTAAAAGCAATTGAACAAATATGTCAAAATGTAAATCGTAAGCATTCAGGTAACATAACTCCTTGCTGGGCAAAGACTTTAGATATGGAGCTTGATGCTAAATAAATATCTATTCTCAATAAATCAGAACTAATGACAGTTTTTCGTCCTTTATTGACAATCAACCACCAAAGACAAAAACCCTTATTTTGCCCTAAAACCCTTACCAGACAAGCGTTGGACTCGCAAGTTTTTAGACCTGAATCCTGACATTCTGTGCTACCACAATGCTCACAATAATCAGGGGTGCTGATTTGATATCTATCTACTCGCCCAAATCGTTTTCGGGTTTTACCGATATGTCCCGGTTGTCCTCCTGGTTTACGCTTTGGCTCGGACTCTCACTCTGGCTCTTTTGAGTTATCAAAAGCGGCTGTCTCTGATTTCTGTATCAGATCGCTCGATGGTGGCTTTGATGATGTTTTACCATTACTGGGCTGTCTCTCTTTGAGTTTTTCAAGCTCTTGTTGTAATTTTTCAATCAGCTTGTGTTGGGTTAGCACAATTTTGACCAGCTCCTGGTGGCTCAACTGGTCAACCATTTCTAATTTTAGTGCTGCTGATAACTCTGAATTTTCGCTCATCTGACTACATTACCATATTGTTCGGCTCGGGAGCGGAACGATTTTTACCTGAATCCTTACCTAAAACTAAAACGGGGCTATCTGTAAATGTCCTTAATCAGGTTTATAAAATTGGTCGAAAGGTCGCTGATAATTTCAAGAATACTATGAAAATTGTTTTCGACGAATATTTGCCAGAATGGAATTATCGAGCCTTACCTAAACCTGAGTAATTCATTAAGTTATTTATTCTTCATTCCTTACTTGGTATTTTAATTGTTAGTTAGGCATACCAAATAAGGAAGAACCTAAATTTAGCGATATAAAAAGGGTTCGTAGTGCGGACTTCAGTCCGCAATCCGGAAGCGGACTGAAGTCCGCACTACGAACCTTTTTTGTTGCGATAGTCGATCGGACATGATTGGATTTATAATTGGCAACAACAGAAATAACGATCTTTTGCAACAAATAAGTTATAAAATTACTGTTAAATTAATCTAATCCAAATTTTTCAGGTATCAAGCATGACTGCAACTACGTCGAAGGCAACGTCAGCCATCCCCAGTTTTTGCGAAGGAATCCAGTATTTCTCCGAAACAGTGCCGGGTTTTGAGACTTACGGGAAAGCACCCGCGATCGCCAGCGGAAGCAAGTCGATCGCCGATGCGGCCGATCCCGTCGCCGTCTTTCAAACAATGCTGGGAGCAGACGCCCTGCGCTACCTGACGCTGCAAGTCACCGCCAGCAAGGCATCGGGACATCCGGGCGGTTTTGCCAGCCAAGCCGAGGCCTATGCCGCGTTGGTGATGCTCGGACACAAGAACATTGTCACCGAAGTCGGGCACCACGCGCCGGGATTTTACAGTGCCATGTTTCTCGATCGATCTTTAGAAGACATGGGAATTGTCAACGTGCAGCAAGTGCGCGATAAATTCCGCGAAAAAGACGGTTTATTAGGACATCTTTCCGGTTTCATTCCCGGCCTTTTAGCACCAGCCGGTCCCCTCGGACAAGGGCAGCATTTTGCAATGGCGGGAGCACTTTTGCATCCCGGAAAACTGTTTGCTTTCACAATGGGCGACGGCGGTATGGGCGAACCCTATCCCATGAGCAGCATGGCGCATTTTCACACTGCTTATCCCAAGGCTACTAACTTTTTACCAGTGTTAGTTTGGAACGGATATTCTCAAGAACATCACAGCATGGTTTCGACAAAAACTAATGCTGAAATGATTGCTTATTGGCAAGGAAACGGTTTTGAAGAAGTCATCTTAGTTGATGCTAAGGAATTTGACGATAAAAATCAACCGGAAGCTTATGTTGACAGCACTGCTTTTTCACTCGAACAGCGCATGGCATTTACCAAAGCTGTTTTAGAAGGAGTTGACAAAGCAGCCAAATCTGCTCTCGGCGGCAAATTAACTGCGTTTATTATCAAACAGTTGAAAGGTGCAGGAGTGCACGCGCGCGGGTCGAAATCTCACAACCTTTATCCAAAAGATACGCTGGATGCTCCGCACATTATTAGTGCCTTAAAAGAGCGCGCTTTGACGGTGGCTGCTTGGGAGTTGGTGCGGACAAATTGCGAGCGCGCCGGCGGCGGGCCTGCAGCGAAAACAGTTGTTACTGAGTTTACATTGCCGCTGGCAGATTTGGGCGAATTGCCTTTAGAAGAATTTGCAGTTGGTGGAGAAGCCAAGATTTCGACAACTGCAATGGGACGTTTGGTAGCGAAAGTCGGCGAGTGCGATCGCACTTTTGTTGTCACCAATGCTGACGGTAATGAAGCATCGGCAATTGCCAACATCAATCAAGCTCTCAAAATCATTCACCCGACAACAGATGACCTCTACAATCAATCGCCAAACGGTCAAGTTTACGAACCCTTGAGCGAAGATGCTTGCGCGGGTTTGGCTGTAGGTTTGTCGCTATTTGGAGGGCGGAGTTTGTGGTGTTCCTACGAATCTTTTGCTATCAACGGTTTACCAATTTGGCAAACTGTTACCCAAGCAATGGCAGAATTGCGCCGTCCAACTCCGGCTACTGTCACCTTATTTACGGCAGGTGCATTGGAGCAAGGCCGCAACGGTTGGACGCACCAGCGGCCGGAAATTGAGGCTTATTTTGCCGCAATGATGCGTAACGGCAATGTGTTTCCTTTGTTTCCACCGGATGCTAACAGCATTCAAGCTTGTTACGAGTGGGCTTTGAGTGCTAAAAATAAGGGAGTTGTGATTACTGCGAGCAAGTCGCCGCTGCCAATTCGCACTACTTTTGCACAGACTCGCCAAGGTTTGCAAGACGGTGCAGTTGTGCTGCACGAAATCAATTCTCCCCAAGCTCCTCACAATCAAGGGGGAAGCAAGAAAGTTGTGTTTGCTGTTGTCGGCGATATGACTTTAATACCGGTGTTTGAAGCGGCGACATTTTTGGAAACAGAAGGGATTGGAGTGCGGATTGTTTCTGTTGTGAATCCGCGCCGTTTGTACCGTTCAAGTGATGTTGCTTGGGATACTTGTTCTGAAGCTGACGGCGACTTTTTGAGCGATGAGAAATTTGCTGAAATGTTTGGCGGAGATGCCTTGATTGGCGTGACAGGCGGTGCTTCTGGGATGTTGGAGCCGGTGATGCTCCGCAGCAATTGCCCGCGTGATACTTTTGCTTGGAAGCGGGGGGAAACTACTTCTAGTGCGGGTCAGTTGATGGCGTTTAACGGGTTGACTGCTGAGGCGTTGACTAAAAGGGCGATCGAGCTAGTTCATTAAGTTAGAATGTGAAAGAATGCCCCTGCCTGGTTTTTACTGGGTAGGGGCTAGCAATATTTAAAATAGGATGGTGATAGCTGTGACTGCACAAGTTTTAGAAGAAGTAGTTACGCTTGGGGAACAGCGATTAATTCTGCCCGGTTATTATAGTTGGGAGCAATTTGAGGCTATAGAGTCTTTGATGGCAAACTCTTGTGGTTTGCGGATAACTTATCTTGATGGGTGGATCGAGTTTATGACATTGGGCGAAGCACATGAAAGCTTTAAAAAGGCGATCGCTATATTGCTGGAAGCATACTTTTTTGCGTTCGGAATAGAGTTCTTTCCTGTAGGGAGTGCAACTCGCAAAGACCGGGCCAAAGATGTCTCATTTGAGCCTGATGAGTCTTATTATATAGGTTCAATAAAAGAACATCCCGATTTAGCAATAGAAGTAACGATGACTAGCGGTAGTACAAATAAATTAGCTAAATATCTGCGACTTCGGATTCCAGAAGTTTGGTTTTGGGAAAATAATCAGTTGGCTGTGTATGGGATGCGCGAGAATGATTATGAGCTAATTTCTAAAAGTGATTTGCTGCCAGAATTGGATTTAGAATTGTTGGTTCGTTGTGTTTTAATGCCTTCAAGGATTGAGGCAAGACAGGAGTTTTTGAAGGGAATTCGGCCGCAGTAAGCTCGACTTTGTTCGCTAAGTTTTGAATGGGATTTCATGCTGTCCCTACCAGGGTTACACTATATAATGGCTAGCAATATTAAAATAGAATGGCTATACCTATGACAGCACAAGTTTTAGAAGAAGTAGTTACGCTTGCCGAACAGCGATTGATTCTCCCCGGTTATTATAGTTGGGAGCAATTTGAGGCGCTGGAATCTTTAATGGCAGATGCGCCTGGTTTGCGAATTATTTATCTTGATGGGTGGATCGAGTTTATGACATTGGGCGAAGCACATGAGACAATCAGTTGTATTCTTAATTTTTTGATACAACTCTACTTTTGTGAAATGGAAATTGAATATATTCCTGTAGGAAGTGCAACTCGCAAAAATCGAGCCAAAGATGTCTCATTTGAGCCTGATGAGTCTTATTATATAGGTGAAACGAAAGAACATCCCGATTTAGCAGTAGAAGTGACAATTACTAGCGGTAGTACAAATAAACTAGCTAAATATCTGCGACTTCGGATTCCAGAAGTTTGGTTTTGGGAAAATAATCAGTTGGCTGTGTATGGGCTGCGCGAGAATGATTATGAGCTAATTTCTAAAAGTGATTTGTTGCCGGAATTGGATTTAGAATTGTTGGTGCGTTGTGTTTTAATGCCTTCAAGGATTGAGGCAAGACAGGAGTTTTTGAAGGGAATTCGGCCGCAGTAATTTGGTTAATTAATAGGACTTAAGCAACAAATCGCTTGATCTGCTATAATTGCAGGGTTAAATACTGACTTTTAGTCAGGCGCAACGAAACACAGTAGAATAGCTAAGTATCCCTATTCTACAAAAATAGTTAAACATAACAACATTTAGCACACCTTGAACTATGTCCCTGCAAGATGAGATTGACAAAACAAGGCAAGAAATTAGGACTGATGGCTACTCAATGTCTATTGGAGAGTGGATCAGCCTTTATGAAAAGAGTGAGATTGATATTCATCCAGATTTTCAGAGATTTTTTCGTTGGTCAGATCATCAAAAATCTACCTTCATAGAATCAATCTTGCTAGGTATACCTATTCCACCAATTTTTGTGAGCCAAAGAGATGATGGTGTTTGGGATGTTGTAGATGGTGTTCAGAGACTATCCACAATATATGAATTTGTCGGAATTTTGAAAAAAGATGAATCACAAAAAGATGAATCAGAAAACAATACACATCCAGTAGCCTTACAAAAAACTACATATTTAGCTTCTTTAGAAGGTAAAAAATGGGACGATCCAAATGACAAAGATAATTCTTTCACTCAAGCACAGCGTTTATTGATTAAGCGCTCAAAAATTGCTGTCAATATTGTTGAGAAAGAAAGCGACAAAATGATTAAATATGAGCTCTTTCAGCGACTGAATACAGGAGGTTCCGTTGCTACACCTCAAGAAGTGAGAAATTGCATTCTTTTGATGTTGAATAAAGATTTATATCAATTGATGCGTTCACTTGCCGATTATGAATCATTCAAAAAATGCACGGCTTTAAGCGATAGACTCTATGAAGAAAAGTATGATATGGAGTTAGTATTGCGTTTCATACTTCTCTTAAATCAAGATGAGAGCAGCCTTGAAAAGTTGGGTGGTGATGTTCACGTTTTCCTAACAGAAAAAATGCGTGAAATGGCTGTCAATAAAGAATTAGATTATCACCATATAGAAACCGCATTCAAAACAACATTCGATCTTCTTAATGAAACTACAGGTGATGATAGTTTCAAGAGATATAAATCTGAACAAGACAGGTTCCTTGGTGGTTTTCTATTATCGGCATATGAAGTGGTAGCATTGGGAATCGGATATAACTATAAAAATCTACCTCAAACAAACCAGATATCTGATAAAATAAAAGGTATTTGGTCACATCCAACTTATCAAAAATGGTCGGGAGCAGGCGTGAATGCTGCAAGACGTTTACCTTACCTGATTCCGCTTGGTAGGAAAGTATTTTCGCCCTAATGAGTATCCGAACTGCTGAACAATTAAGTGATAAGCTTTCCACCGATCTTGCTTGGCGAAAGAAGGAACTTTCGGAACTCAAATCCTTGGTAGAAGCGAGAAATGTTTCTCCTCAAAGGCATAGTGCGTTGATTCGGAGTGGAATATGTATTCTTTATGCTCATTGGGAAGGTTTTGTCAAATTAGCATCAAATAGTTACCTAGAGTTTGTTGCGATGCAAAAACTTCGCTACGATCAGCTTAGTAGCAATTTTCTGGCTCTGGCAATGAAGACAAAATTGAATGAGGCTAGAGACACTAATAAACCATCATTATATATACCTGTTTGTGATTTATTCCTTTCTAACTTAAATGCTAAATGCTCTTTGCCATACAAAGACAAAGATGCAATTTCTACTGCATCCAATCTGTCTTCTGACATTTTGAGGGAAATAACTTGTACTCTGGGAATAGACTTTTCTGTTTACTCTACTAAGTCCGTGTTAATCGATATTAAGCTTTTGAAAACAAGAAACGAAATTGCACATGGTAACTATTTGACGTTTGACAGAGAAGAGTATATAGAGCTACACGCAGAAATTATGGGAATGCTTGATGTATTTCGTAATCAGATAGAAAATGCTGCTGTTAATAAGGATTATATGCGGAATTCACCTTAGAAAGGCGAGAACGCAACTCGTAAAATTATCACAGTGTTTGGTATTTGGTGTGAAGGTCGATCGATCCAGTGCAGGGATTTACCGCACACTCAGCAATTCATCAAGCTTGTTTTTTAGTTCGGGCGATGCTATTAGCGGTCTGTAAGCTTCACCTTCATACGGCTTCCAAACATATCCAAGAGTGAACGATCGAAAAACCGAATCCGCTCCAGTCGCTTGCCAAACAGCTTCAGCTAAAACCAATCCTGGAAAAACCAAGGCTGACTCTTCAATCAATTCGCTATAGGTTCTAAACTCGTCTGCTTCCATACCAACTAAAGCATACCGAAACGGTGGAGCCAACCGCAAATTATTATACAGAGGGAGACCTATTTCTGTCATTAAATAAGCACTTTCTGGAGTGCCTGTCCCAATCTCACTGATGCCACTCGGACAAACTCGGCACCACCAATTTTATTCTATATCCTGAAAAATTTCTGCCCTACATTGGGAATGTCTACCGTTTGAGAGCGTCCAGAAAATTTCATTAAAATATTGAGCAAATTGCTTTGCTTCAGATTGTTTTATTCCACATTCAGCCGATAAGCTAAACACCCATGCCATTGCTGTTCTCCCGTTGACTAAATTAAACTCTCAAACTTTCTCCCATTCGCTTTGTGTCTGGGCGAGAGCTGTTTCATAAACCAGATATTGCCACAGCACTCTCAGGTAAGCTAGAATTGCAGGAAGTTTCGGGAGTATGACATGGAAACAACGTTAAATATTGAATATCTTACGAACAAAGACGGAGATGTAAGCGCTGTGGTGATTCCTATTGAGCTATGGCGACAACTACTACTACCTAATGAAGAAGTTTCTGTCGCTCGACTTGCGGGTGCGGTAGAAGATTATTGCATGAACAAAGCAATGGATGAAGCTGTTAATACTCCCTTGCTAAATCGCTCGGAAGCCTTAGCTTATCTTGAGGAATAGTTATCTGGGAAGTTCAATACCGTCAGGCTTTTCTAAAAGACTTGAAACAACTGAAGAACTCGACATCTTACCAGCGCATCTACGATCTGGCTTTTACAACACTAGAAGCAATCAACACCTTGGAGGAGATTTCTGACATTAAAGCCATGAGAGGTTACGCGGGTCGCTATCGCATCCGCATCGGCGATTACCGTATTGGAATAGAGGTTAATGAAGATGTTATAGAAGTGATGCGTGTTCTACATCGTCGGGAATTTTATCGTTATTTTCCCTAAGCAGTTGGAATCTTGATTTGTAAAAGAGAAATGCGATCGCTCTTTATGTGTTATGGGCGATCGCTCTTGGTACAAGTATCGCACTGTTTGGTATTTTGTGTAATGGGCGATCGATCTTTCATTTTAGGCGATCGCTCATCAGAAACAAGAAAGGGCGATCGCCCTGCGGGATAGCTACGCTTCACGCAACTCGTAAAATTATCACAGTGTTTGGTATTTGGTGTGAAGGGCGATCGCACCACTGAAGGGATTTACCCCATGCTCAGCAATTCATGAGGATCTCCGCCAAATTTTGGGGGTTTGCGAAATGGTGGTAAGCTTTCGATAGATAGGGATGCGGACATTCCTTGTGTGTTTGTAATGACTATTGCGCTCACACATCTCAATTAACGCCAGTATAATTGTAGTTGTTTGTCATCAGGGCTTTATGTCAGCAAAGGATAAATTTCATGATGTTGTGAAGATTGCGTTGCAAAAGGAGGGTTGGCACATTACAGATGACCCACTTTCCATCAGTGTGGGTGGAGTTGATATGTTAATCGATCTGGGGGCGGAACGTCTGCTGGCAGCCGAACGGCAGGGCGAGAAAATTGCTGTAGAAATCAAGAGCTTTTTGAATACTTCAGCGATAACAGATTTTCATTTAGCGGTTGGACAATTTATTAACTACCGTACAGCACTCAAGTTTAAAGACCCCCAACGTCAGCTATTTTTGGCAATTCCTTTGACAGCGTATAACGATTTTTTCAAGCGTGAATTTACAATCGCAGTTGTGGAAGATTACCAGTTCAAATTATTAGTATATGACGTAGAAGAAGAGGTGATAGCTTTATGGAAAAAGTAGAAAAATATCGGGATTGTATCAAACAAGTTCTCACGAAATATGCTGCATACAAGCCTTCTTATGGAGAAGTGGATGTGCAAGTTGTTTTTGACACAGAACACAATCATTATCAAGTTGTTCGAGTGGGTTGGGATAACAAACAGCGAGTTTACGGTTGTCCTATACATCTCGATATTAAGGATGGCAAAATCTGGATTCAGCAGAATGGAACAGAAATCGATTTAGGGCAAGAGCTGGTTGATATAGGTGTGCCGAAGTCTGATATTGTGGTTGGGTTTCATCCACCTTATATGCGTCAGTTCACAGAATTTGCAGTGAGTTAAAACTAACGTTGATGCTTTTGGTTGCATAAAGAGCGATCGCTCTTGATGCGTTATGGGGCGATCGCTACCAATGTTTACTTGATATTTTATCCTAAACCAGATATTGCCACAGCACTCTCAGGTAAGCTAGAATTGCAGGAAGTTTCGGGAGTATGACATGGAAACAACGTTAAATATTGAATATCTTACGAACAAAGACGGAGATGTAAGCGCTGTGGTGATTCCTATTGAGCTATGGCGACAACTACTACTACCTAATGAAGAAGTTTCTGTCGCTCAACTTGCGGGTGCGGTAGAAGATTATTGCATGAACAAAGCAATGGATGAAGCTGTTAATACTCCCTTGCTAAATCGCTCGCAAGCCTTAGCTTATCTTGAGGAATAGTTATCTGGGAAGTTCAATACCGTCAGGCTTTTCTAAAAGACTTGAAACAACTGAAGAGCTCGACATCTTACCAACGCATCTACGATCTGGCTTTTACAACACTAGAAGCAATCAACACCTTGGAGGAGATTTCTGACATTAAAGCCATGAGAGGTTACGCGGGTCGCTATCGCATCCGCATCGGCGATTACCGTAGGGTGGAAAGTTAACTTAAACTGGTGATATAATAAATCAAATAATTATAAGACTGCAATGGCTACACTTCAGATTGAAAACCTGCCTGATGAATTGTACAGTCGCATTCAATATCTTGCCTCAGAAAAAAATTTGACTCTCAATGAAGCAGTCATTCGTCTATTGAAGCAATCATTTGAGTCTGACAAGGTAACGATCGATCGGGCGCAAGAGAGCAAACCAATGTCAGCAATCCTACAGAGGATTCGCAGTCGTCCTAGAGTTAATCCAAGGGATTTTGGTTTAATGGATAGTACGATTTTGATTGGAGAGGATCGCAACAGATGACTGTTCCGTTACGATGTGTCATCGATACAAATATTTGTATTAAGCAGTTTATTTCCGATCCACTGACTCCAAAAGTTAATCAACTATTCGATTGTCTCGACGATCTGGATGTTGAGTTTTTCGTACCCGATCTATTTTATATTGAGTGTGCTAATGTTCTTTGGAAATATGTTCGAGCTAACCTTTACACTGCTGAACAAGTTCAGGCAGATTTAAGTGACTTGAAAGCTTTAGGATTTCAAGTTACTTCAACGAAGTATCTAATGAGTGAAGCTGTCCAAATTGGTTTGGACTATGGAATTACAGCTTATGATGGCTGTTATGTGGCACTTTCAGAGCAAGTTATGGCACCGTTGCTAACACTCGATGAACGCTTAGTGAATTCGTTGAGAGATAGTAAGTTTGATGTGCGACTGTTTACAAATTTCACAGTACCAACTCGCTCTGCGTAATAATTCTGATTGACTAATAGATTGATGTTTTTAGATAATTGAAAATAGGCGATCGGTCATCAGAAACAAGAAAGGGCGATCGCTCTTGATGCGTTATGGGGCGCTCGCAATCTGTACAATCATCCCACTATTTGGTATTTGCTGTGAGGGGCGATCGCACCACTGAAGGGATTGACCCAACACTCAGCAATTCATCCAGACAGATTTTGAGATATACTTGTACACAAAGATAGGAGGTAAATTTTCCACTTTGAGTTTAGATCCGAGTAGTTTAGATGAGATTCGAGAAGAGATCGCTAAAATTGCCAGCCTGTATGGAGTTTTTCAATGTGTTGAATGCAGTCAAGCTATCAAAGAGTTCTTGACAGTCAAAAATGTAAATGGTAAGCAGATTAAACTGGATTTAGAAAAGCAAGACCTACCTTGGTCAGTGATTTATGATTTACGACGACAGCAGCAAATTGCTACTAATGGCTACCATCAAGGGATATCAATTACAATCGACGAACAGGAAATTGTTTTTGATAATATAGATTTTAGTGGCGTGACTCGGCAGGAATGGCTCCAAAATTTAACATCTCCTACTCTGGAACTGGGTATGGGAAGTTTTAAGATTATAGAAGAGGAATTTTGAGTGGCAAAAATTACAATTATTGAAAAATATTGAGGTAAAAGAATGCACGATTTATATACGGTGATTGAGAAAATTAAGAAAGCTCCTTCAATGTACTTGGGACGACACTCAATTATTTGCCTTCAGGCTTTTTTATCGGGTTACAGCGTTGCTAAATATGAGTTAGGAGAACAGCCAACAAAACAAGATAGCGATTTTATGCAGTTTCCTGAGTGGATACGAAAAAGATTTAATGTGCAGACTAGCCAATCTTGGGCTAACGTCATTCTGTTTTATTCTGAGGATGAAAGCAAAGCACTCGATAAGTTTTTTGAGCTGTTAGATGAGTTTATCGATCGTGATTTTTCTGCTGATACTTTAGGCGAGGGCGGATTGGATATAGAGGAAAAAGTGCAAGTTTTCAGAATTTGATAGAAAGGGCGATCATTTTTAATCAAAATGTTATTGTTCCCATGCACCCACAGCAGATTCATCATCTGTAGAATTTGAAATAAAGTTAAGAAAGTTTTGTAATAAGCCTTCACGAACTTTATCGTTTGTCAGTATGCTTTCAGGATGAAACTGCACTCCTTGAATCCATTGGTATTCCCGATGCTGAAAACCCATAATTAAATCATCTCCCGCAGTCCATGCTGTACGCTCTAAGACTTCAGGTAAAGTTTCTAATTCAACAACTAGAGAGTGGTAGCGTGTCGCGTCAAAAGGGCTGGGTAAGCCAGCAAAAACACCTTTCCGTTTGTGATAAATTGGTGAAGTTCTACCGTGAATCGGCTCAGGTGCTAAAATAACACGACCACCAAACACTTCACCAATTGCTTGATGTCCAAGGCAAACGCCCAAAATCGGAACCCCTGGCCAAAATTCTTCTTCACGTTCATAACTTGGCCCCAGATCCCTAATTAAATCCATTGTTATACCTGCGTCTGAAGGGCGACCTGGCCCAGGTGAAATCACTATTGCTTTATAGTAGCCCTCTTTAACTCTATCTCTCACCTCTTCTACGGTAATTTGATCGTTACGAATAACGTCAATAACAGGGTGTTCGGTTCCGAGTTTAAGAGCGCTGAGACACTGAGAAACGTTATATGTAAAGCTGTCATAATTATCAATCAGTAAAATTCTAGTCATTGCACTACCTTTAGCTTGCTAATAGTCCAGATAAAATAATTCCGGCTTGGATTTTGACTTGATCGGCTAGATAAACGGTTTTGATTGTTGCGATTCCGTCTATGCGATCGCAAGCGTTATTAAATGTTTCCTCATAGTACGAAATAGCTGACTTGACGCGCTCTGATTTTTCTCCAGACTCCTCGTAAAGCCGGATCATCATAGCAGCTATTTCAGCTTCTAGCATTAGAGGTCGAATACGGACTTCTAGCAAGTCTTTGATTAAAGCCGGACATCCCCTGACTTTTTGGCAATCTTGGCGATCGCCTGCAATATTTCCTAACAACCATTTAGTTTTCTCTTGGTAAAACTCCATCAGCGGTGACGAAAAATTAGAGGCTGATAGACAAGAAAGCAAATTCATTCGCTGCTTGGCACTTGCCTCTTCAAAATCAACGAGCTTGCGTTTTGGGACTTCGCGATCGCAAGCTACAGGAATACAATCGGATAAAGGAGTTAAATCATCGAGTCCCACTACTTGAAAGTAAGGTAGCTCAGATACTAAGGACATCTGACATTGACATTCGCTTTCAACTAATTGGAATGAGTTAAGCTTAAATTTTTTAATTCGCTCTGGATCTCCTCCTGCTAACATTTTTTCGCGCATCACCTCAAAGCGGGGAATCCCATAAAAACCTGGTTCGATAAACTCAAAACCATCCATGCCATTATCGTTGTCTTCGTACACAGATAAACCTTGTTGATGGGTGACTGCACGCAAAGTTTCAGAAATATCAGAGGGTGGTTTTTGACTTACTAAAAACATCGCTCCCGGAAATACGTTAGCTGAGTGCAGAGTAACGTAATAACTAATTTTGGGAAAGCGACGATAAAATTTAGCTATGGCTTCTGGTTCGGGACGGCATTCTTGTGCCGTTTCAGGAGTAGGAATACCATGCTCAACATCTTCAGAACGATTGTCTCGATAGTAATGTCGCAGGTAGTCGCGGTAGGTAGGACGATCGAGTTTTAGCCATTCCCAGTTTTTTAATGTACCGTCGGGGTTAGCTTGTGGGATAAAGGCAAAAGAGTAGTTTTCTAGGATGGGTTGAAAGTTGGGTTGAGATGCGATCGCTTCTGCTAACTTCAGAATTGTAGTTGTGCCGATGGCTTCTTCAGCGTGACAGTTGCCAGTGGCTGCGATGATAGGGTTGTTATTTGTATCGCCTATCAGCAATGCGTAGAGAGGATGGCGAGCGCGAGAATGACCAATTTCTTCAATGCGGATGCGATCAGGATTATGGTTACGAATTGTCTGTAGTTGTGGCAAAATTTGGTCAGGGTGACAATGAGATGCACCGTCAGTGTTAACCAGTTGCAATATTTCAATAACTTGAGATTGCTTCAGCATATTAATCTTTATCTCTCCCCTAGAATCGAAATCTTGATTATTTGTCTTATTCATATTATTATACCTTGAGTTGAATAGATTTTTATAATTCTTGCAATAGTCCATAACTAATACCTGTTTCATTTATTTTGCTTGATATTTAGTTAGCCGATTGGAGGCGGTGATAAATCCCTAGAGATAGGGCAACCACACTTACTCCCAGACAAACGTGCCAAGTGTAATTTGGTAAAAAAGTCAGCAAGAAGCCAGGGATAATATAGCCACCTATCGATCCGAAATTGGTAAATATTTCTGCCACTGCACTTGCTCGCGGCTGCATTTCAGGCTGGCTATCATAAAAGTTACCGTAAAAAAGCCTTCCAAAAACGTCAAGACAGTTGGCGATCGCCCCCAAAACTAAAAATGAAAGTGATAATATCAGTATATTGGTAGTGGCGGAAATCAAAACCCCATATCCGGCAATTACCAAGAAATTGAGTACAATCACTATTTCTACTGTTAAAAAGCTGGACAGTAGCCCTTTATAGAAATGTCCAGCTATAGCCAAAACTATAGCCGTAGTACAGACCCCTATAGACTGCGATCTCAAAAATCCTTCGTAATTTGAATGAAACAGAATGACAATGCTAAACGCCATGGAACTTTCGACAAACCTAGACAGGAAAATAGCGATTATGCTAGGGAGTGGAAGCACAGAAAAATATTCATCTGTTGTTAGTTTTGGCTTGCTATTTTGAGGGATAGATACTGTTTTTTGTGGTTTCCATAAAAATAGCAGGGCAGCGGTAGAAGATAGCACAAAGGCAGCACCACTAATCATAAAAGGTGCAAATGGGTAAGACGACCGTACTGTTTGTAGCGCTGGAACTAGCGTGGATAACTCTAGCGAACCCCTCCCCAAAAGTGTTCCCACTTTAGTTGAGAGAGAAAATAAAGGCTGTGCTAGCTCTCTAATTGGTTGCGCGTTTTGATTGATAACTGTGTTGCCACCTACCCGTAAAAAAGCAGCTCCTGTGATGACGATAAAATTGGTAATAAACAGCCCTCTTGAAGAATTATAAAACAGAGCAAAACATCCAAGTGCCCCATTCACGAATAATGAGCCGACCAGCAGGGATGCGCGACCCCCTGAACGTTCTATGAGTTTGGCAGCCAAAGGAGCAGCTATAAAGTACATAACGTAGGGGAAACCGTTATAGAAGGCATTGGTGAGAGGATCTTTGCTCTTACCAATAATCTCAATAATCACAGGACCACTGGCACCACCCGCAAAACCAAAAGCAAGCATTCCTAGTAGAATTATCAGGATGTTTCTAGGCATTGCTTACCTGTTGTTTCTTGACGATAATTTCTGATAAAGAAGGGGGTTTTGAGAATTCCTGACAGAACCTCTTAAACTCTTTATCTTCGAGTCCTTTGGCAATATTAAATAAATAGTTATCGCCACGACCCGATAAATTAACCAGCACAATCTTATCTTTACCAAGTTCTGTCGCTACCTCTACTGCCTTTGCCACCGCGTGAGCAGATTCTAAAGCTGAAATCAGTCCTTCTGTCTCAGCTAAAAGTTGAAAAGCCTTTAAAACTTCGGTATCAGTAACTGAGCTAATTTCAAGACGACCGACAGAATACATATAAGCGTGTAAAGGCCCAATTCCTGCATAGTTCAAACCAGCAGAAATAGTTTCTGTTGGCAAACATTGCCCATTCTCATCAAGTAAAAAGTAAGACTTGAACCCCTCCATGACCCCAATTCTTCCTTGCCCCGATGAAATTCGGCTAGCGTGTCGCCCCTCCCGATCGATTCCTTCGCCTCCAGCTTCTACTCCCATCAATCGCACCTGTTCTTCGTACAAATATTCGTTAAAAGCCCCAATCGCGTTTGAACCTCCTCCGATGCAAGCTATTACTACATCCGGCAATCTCCCTTCTATTTCCTGCAATTGTTGTTTAGTCTCAACGCTCACAATCCTTTGAGCTTCGCGCATTATTTCAGGATAGGGATGCGGCCCTAGCGCCGAACCAAGCATATAGTAAGAGTCAGGGTTTTGAAGAAAATCGCCCAAAGCTGCGTCTACCGCTTCTACAAGCCTTTGCTTACCTTTCAAAACGGGGACAATATCTGCCCCCATTTGTTTCATAAAAAAGACGTTTGGGTACTGCTTTTCAATGTCCTTTTGCCCCATGTAGACCACACAATCTAAGCCAAATTTAGCACAAACTGTTGCTACTGCTATACCGTGCTGTCCCGCTCCTGTCTCGCAAATTACCCGCTTTTTTCCCA
The DNA here is from genome assembly GCF_015207455.1 of Microcoleus sp. LEGE 07076. Classification (GTDB taxonomy): domain Bacteria; phylum Cyanobacteriota; class Cyanobacteriia; order Cyanobacteriales; family Microcoleaceae; genus Microcoleus. The sequence goes on along the minus strand of NZ_JADEWV010000015.1, from coordinate 16,645 downwards.
TTCTTTTCGCCAGTAATACTTGGTAAACACAGTGGTTGATTTTGTGACTGCCTGTAAGATTGTTACCTTCATTTTTTAGATAAATTTTAGCGCCACAAAGTTTTTCTGTGAGTCTTTTAGCAAAAATCAAGGGGCTAGGGCGACCAATAAAATCTTGCTGCAAGTCTTTCAAGTCAGCTAGAAAATCTGCATCATTACGATACTTTTGAAAAGCTGCTTCTAACTCATCCAGAGACGGCAATAGAATCTCCGGGACATACTGACCGCCAAATTCTTGGTTTTCCCCGTAATAGCGATCGTGTATTTCAAACTGATTTGCAGAATAAATATTCTTCACTTCAACTCCTGTAAAAATTCAAAAACAGCATCGTAAATACTAGAATTAGCTTGCTTGGCTTTACTAATCCTTCTGACAATTTCCGTGCCAATTACAGCAATAAATCCTTGGGAGTTTAAATCCTTTACTTGTTCCTTATCTTTTATGCCAAATCCAACAGCAATCTGATAGTCCGATAGAGAATGCTTTAGACCATGCAAATACTTACTTATTATTGGGTCAGCTTGGTTGGTCAGTTCTCCGGTTTGACCAGTACGAGCCATAGCATAGATAAGCTGGTTAGCTTCTAACCAGGTTTTTATTTCCTCCAGACGTTGATCCTCAGTGTTTCTAGCAATTACAGGAATTAGTTGTAATTGATGTTGTTGGCACAATTGACTGAGTTGAGTTTGTTCTGGGGATCGACCAAAAGGGAGATCGGGGATAATCAAGCCACTAAAACCGTTATCTTTGAGTAAAGCGACCAGTTCGGCTAAGTCCCTATACAGAACGGTAGTTCCATAGGCTACTAACATCAGTTTAGTTGCACTATGCGGGAAATTATTCTGCTTGATTTGGCAGCAGGTATTTAGAATTTTTTTCAAACTATCTCCGTACTCTCTAGCTACCTGGTTAGCTTGATAGATAACCTCTCCATCTGCCACTGGATTAGTGAAGGGCAGTTGAATTTCTAAAAAGTCAACATTGACTTCAAGCATTGCCCTCAGAGCTTCACAAAACCCCTGCGGATTGGGATAGTTGGCAACCAAATGGGTCATTAAGCGTGGCATAATTACAACCCCACACGCTGCTTAGCGATCGCCAAAGTCTGCTTAGCAATTGGCTCTACCCGCTCCCTACCTTTTTGCAAAACAGCATCTACTAGACAGGGATTACTAGCCAACTCATTGTATTTTTGTCGAATGGGTTTTAACTCCTCAACCAGCAATTCTGTCAATTCCTGTTTAAGTGCTGCCGCACCCTTTCCTTCAAAGTGACGCTCAATTGCTTCCTTTTCCTTACCTGATAAAACTTGATAGATACTTAACAGGTTAAAAACTTCAGGCCGATTCTCATCAAAGCTTAATGTAGGATCGCTGTCTGTCTTAGCTCGTTTAATTTTGCGATTAATCTCATCCGGGCTATCTAACAAATAGATACAACTGTCTCGATTTTCATCTGACTTGGACATTTTCTTTGTCCCATCAGTCAAACTCATTACACGCGCTAAAACTTCCGGTACTTCAGCTTTGGGCACAGGCATTGTGTAACCATAGCGGTTATTAAATCGCCGCACAATCTCCCGACACAGTTCTAGGTGTTGCCGCTGATCGTCTCCTACAGGTACAAGAGTTGCCTGGTACAAAGAAATATCCGCCGCCATCAAAATAGGATAAGTCTTCAAACCAGTTCCTATCATCTGCTGCTTCTGTGACTTATCCTTAAATTGGGTCATCTGCTCTAACCGGCCCTCTGGTGTCAAGCAGCTAAAAATCCAGGCAAGTTCAGTATGATAGCCACCCAGATCGCTCTGACGGAACAGTGCAGCCTTCTCTAAATCCAGACCGCAGGCAATCAAAGTCATTACAGTCTTGCGAATGCGATCTCGCAAATCAGCCGGGTCAGGCAATACAGTTAAGCTGTGCAAATCAGCGATGAAAAAGAAATTCTCATCGTACTTTTCGATCTGCTTTTTCCAGTTAATAATCGCTCCCAAATAATTCCCCAGCGTCATATCCCCTGATGACTGAATGCCGGAAATAACTCGGTGTTGAGTGGTCTGGTTATTAGTTGTGTAGCCAAAATCATAAGTAATCAGCTTTGGCTTGTCCGCTTCAGAATCAAAGCCTAAATCTATCAGCACTTTTCGCAGATCGTCCGGTCTAATTTCAATAGCAGCATTCCGCCCTGCTGTTGGTAGATAGACTAAATCCCGGTCAAATACTGACTCATCCAGGATCACCCGTTGTACACTGCTTTTTGTTGCAATCAAAGAGAGTGCATCTGCCACTCCACTTGGATTGTATGTAAGTGAAGACGATCCCAGTAGCGTCTCTAGCACCGACAGGTCTAGCAATGATTCTGGCGAACCCAAGTTTTCTTCACAGATAAAGATTAAGTCTTTTTGAGTGCTTTCTAAAATAAAAGTCCTGACCAACTTGGAAGGCTCAAACTCGTAAACGACGTTGTGAGGGCAGTTTTTTTCTCTCAATAAAGAGGCGTCTGTCATAGTTAAGTTAAAATCCGCAGCTATTAAGCAGGAGAGTAATTTAACTTCAATTTATATTAATGAGCTTGCAAAATAATTATTATTTGTTGGCAATTTTGTTGGCAATTTTGTTGGCTAATCCAACCCGCCCTGTCTAAAAAATGTTGGAAAATGTTGGAAAATGTTGGAAAATGTTAGGTATAATACGGAAAATCACAACATCCACGATGCTGCATGAATCTTAAGGAAGTGTTAAAAATGGCTGACGAGGTGGTGTTTGCCAAAACCGGTCAGCACCTCGATAACTTACAAGAGGCAATTCTGCGAGGAACCATGCAAGGTGAGAAATATACCAAAATTGCCGAGGAGATTCACTGTAACGAGAGTTATGTCAGGGATGTTGGCTCAAAGTTATGGCCGATACTCTCAGAAGAGTTGGGAGAAGATGTTAATAAAACAAATTTTCGATCGACAATGGAGAGGTTGCAAAACTCTAATGTTGTAAACTTTGCACAAGATGTTGTAGTGAGCAGTATTTTCAACATTTGCGGACAAGCTAGACACCCACCAGAACTACCCAACTCACAGCCACCAAATCAGGAAACATCTAACTCAAAACAAATCAAAACTCTACATCAAGATTTAAGCGAAATGCCGGAGTTGGGTGCTTTCTACGATCGCACTTCCTCTCTCGACACCCTCACCACCTGGATTCTACAACAACACAGCCGCCTCATCACCCTCACCGGTATCAGCGGCATCGGCAAAACCACCCTAGCAGTACAACTCGTACAACAAATCAAACACGAGTTTGAGTACACAGCTTGGTACACCCTCGACGAATTCCCCACCATAGATAAATTTCAATCTAACCTAACACAGCTTTTTTCCAATTCACAAAAACCAGATTCATCCCCAACCAACCAGAAACCCTTACCGTTAATTAAGTATTTACAAAACCATCGCTGTTTAATAATATTAGATGACGTTCACAACCTTTTTTGTGGCGGCGAATTCGCAGGAAAATATAAACCTGAATGCGAAGAATATCGCACTTTATTCAAACAAATAGAAAAATTATCCCATCAAAGCTGCTTGATGTTAATTGGTTGGGAACAACCCAGAGAAGTGACTCAAGTTAAAAACCAAAATACTTCCATTCGTACCTTACAACTCAAGGGTTTAGACATCGCAGCCGGACGGAAAATTCTGATAGATTATGGGTTAGCAGAAAGCGATAACATTGAAACACTCATTCATCGCTACCAAGGAAATCCCCTATGGTTAAAAAGCGTGGCGACTCTGATTCAAGAATTGGGAGGCGGCGTGAATCAGTTATTACCAAATGATACCATATTGTTGCCAGAAGATTTGAAAGATGTTTTACAGCAGCAATTTAGCCGCCTATCCGAACTAGAAAAACAAGTAATCTCCTTGTTAGCCAAAGCAAGCGATGCAATTAACCTCACCCAATTGCTAGAAAATAGCCAAATTCCCGCCTCAGATTTGGTAAATGCGCTGCAATCTTTATCGCGGCGCTGCTTGATAGAACAACAAGCAAAATTTTACACTATTTCACCTGTATTGAGGCAATATGCCACCATAAGACTCGGTGGTTGAAACCGCCGTCTTATCTTAAATACCCCTTTATTTCTTAGTCCGCGGAGGCGGACATCGTTTGTGTAGACGCGGTTTCAACCGCCGTCCGATCTAGTAATGCTTTGCCCTAAATGCTTCAAGACTTGAAAAGCCGAGCGCAATTCACTACGCACAGTATAGATCGAAAATGCCCGCGATAACCCGTATTCGGGCGTAGGTTGAGCCATAAGTTTCACAAACAACACATCATCACCATTCGTCAACACCCCAAACCTCGGTTGATCCAGATCGGGATTTGCCATCATGTATGCTAATGCTTGGGGTAATGCCGATCGCACCGAAATCGTAGTCTTCTTACACTCCAAAACCATTACCCAAAGCTGCTGAAGCAAAATCAAAATATCAATGCGTCCCCGCAGCGTTTCTTCCCCATCATCGATCGCAATTTCGACCGCAGCTTCAGCCTTCATTCTAAACGGTGGATCGTAGAAACCCGCCAGTTCTAACAAAGGTGATGCCACCAGCAAAGTCACTGACCCTTCTAACAATTCTCCATCTGCTCTATGATATAGCAATCTGCGTCGTAGCGTATCTAAAGCAGTCTGTTCAGCATCGCTGGGACTTGGCAATTGGGCTAGCCACTCAGTAAAAAAAGCCTCATCCTCTGTTCGGCTCAAATTCAACCTTGATTCAGCCTCAGCAAGGCTTTTAATTGCTTCTGTAACTGCAATAACCTTTGCCATTCCTTCACCTTTGATTCAAACGGTTTTTCACACGAAAATTAGTTTCATTGTAAGCAAAATTAGGAAAACTGCTATAGCGATCGCAGTTGTCAATCACAACTCTGATCGGTTTCTGTCCAAAAACAAAAACCGGGCAACTTCGCAGCTACCCGGCTATCCAAACTTTAGACTTCAGATAAATCTCAAATCTCAAACCTAAAATTCTTAAACAGCGACAGTCTTCTTAGTAGAAGAACTCAATTCTCCCTTAGCATACTTAGCTGCGAAATCGTCCAAAGAAACTTGCTTGATCTTTGTACCTTGACCGGCGCAACCAAAAGAGTTGTAACGATCGCTACAAACCTTCTGCATATACTTGATCGACGGCTTCAAGAAGTGGCGCGGATCGAATTCTTCGGGCTTAGCAAACAAAGCTTCGCGCACCGCAGCGGTAATCGCCAAACGGTTGTCAGTATCAATGTTGATCTTACGAACGCCACACTTGATACCTTTTTGGATTTCTTCCACAGGTACGCCGTAGGTTTCGCGGATTTTGCCGCCGTTGCTGTTGATGATTTCCAGCAATTCTTGGGGTACAGAAGAAGAACCGTGCATTACCAAGTGAGTATTTGGCAAGCGGCGGTGAATTTCTTCAATGCGGCTGATTGCCAAAATTTCGCCAGTCGGCTTGCGAGTGAACTTGTAAGCGCCGTGGGAAGTGCCGATCGCCACTGCGAGAGCATCAACCCCGGTTTGCTCAACGAAATTAACAGCTTCTTCGGGATCTGTGAGCAATTGATCGTGGGAAAGCGCACCTTCAAAGCCGTGGCCGTCTTCTGCTTCGCCCATTCCTGTTTCCAGAGAACCCAAGCAACCCAGTTCGCCTTCAACGCTAACGCCGATCGAATGAGCAACATTCACCACATCGCGAGTAACTTGAACGTTGTACTCGTAGCTGGCGGGAGTCTTAGCATCCGCTTCCAGAGAACCGTCCATCATCACGCTGGTGAAACCTTGGCGCATGGCAGAATAGCAAGTGCCGGGGGCATTGCCGTGGTCTTGGTGCATGGTAATGGGAATGTGAGGATAGGTTTCAACTGCAGCCAAAATCAAATGGCGCAGGAAATTTTCCCCAGCATAGGAGCGAGCGCCGCGAGAAGCTTGCAGGATCACGGGGCTGTTGGTTTCGTCAGCAGCGCGCATGATGGCTTGGATTTGCTCCATGTTGTTGACGTTGTAAGCCGGTAGGCCGTAACCATTTTCAGCCGCGTGGTCGAGCAGCAGTCGCATAGGTACAAGCGCCATAGATATTCCTCCTAGTTATTTGTGATTTCCGGGCAGTGGATTTTGGACAACTTCAATTCTTACGACAATATTAAGACAATTTGTAACCGATCGCGCATTATCTTTGCAAATTTCTAGTTAAAAGCTCAAAAACCAAAATTTTGAGTTCCGAGCATTCAACTCAAAACTCAAAATTCTAGATTTTTTATGGGTCGCCCGGGATTTGAACCCGAGACCAATCGGTTAAAAGCCGAATGCTCTACCGCTGAGCTAGCGACCCGCCAAAACATTGTTACCGCACACAATTTATAATAGTAGCACCCATCTATTCAAATAGCAAGTCTTTATTCAAAAAAAGTTGCAGTCATGCGAACCAGCATCTGGCAAGTTGCGCCGGGGGGCAAATAAATCAAGTGTTCGCCTGTGTTGAGGGCATTTCGAGGGGCCGTCCAAGGTTCCAGACAGTAAAAATCCTTGCCTTCGACCATCCAGAATACCAACTTCCCGTAGCTGGAACTGTAACTGAGGGTGAGCCGCAAGTTGCGCGTCGCGTCAGTAACAATCGCAGCAAGACCCGTGAGTTCATCAAACGAAACATCAATTTCATTCAGCGTCGGATCGAAAACCCCCGTAAAATAACCCTTGGAGTGGGTATTCTGATCCCTGTACTGCATCCCGGGAATCTCAAAGCGCAGATTTGTCTTGTCTGGAGCTAAAAAGTAAGGGTGCAAGCCGCTAGAAAAAGGCATGGGATCAGCACCAATATTGGTATATTCCTGCACAATTTCCAAAGAATTGCCTTTAATTTGATAAGTAAAAGCTACTTGGAAATCAAAGGGATAAACAGCCTGAGTCTTCTCATCGCTGTTAAGCACCAGGGTAATAGCCGCGCAACCATCCGTGACTTGTTCCGTCGCCGTCCAAGGCAAATCGCGAGCAAAGCCGTGCTGTTTGAGCTTGCGCTCAACTCCTTTGTACGTGTAGGTATTGTCGGGGAGATTGCCACACATCGGAAACAGGATGGGAATCCCGCCACGTACAGTCAGATCGGGATTGGCGAACCGTTCCGCGTCCAAGTAGAACATTTCTTTGCCTTCAACCAGCCAGCTAATGGCAATACCGCCCCGTTCCGGCACAACTTCTAGAGCAGAGTTAGCGGTTTCGTCGGAGAGGATATAGGTTTTGTACTGCTTTTGCTTCAGCGCGATCGCAAACACATTTGTCATCGGTAGTAGGTCGTCGATCATTGGTTGTTAGTAAATCGGTCGTTAATCATTGGTGGCTGGTATGTTGCTGTTCACCCATTACCGCCCCTTTCCTCCCTCTGCATCAAAAGCTCCGACCCCACCAGCTAACCAATGCTAGCTAGAGGAGGCAGGACGATCTGTGGCCCGGAGGGGTCGCCGACTGTGTGTGGAACGATCCTGTTTGTCGGCTGCTGTTTGAGTCCAACTTTGAAAGATAGATCCCCACTCGGGGAAACATAGCTTTGGGGACTTTCTCCTTGGCCTCGAGGTGGGGGCGAAATAAACGGTTCTTTAATGAATGGCTCTTGAGTAAACGGATCTGCTTCCCGGCTCGGTTTTTGAGGTTGAGTCCGGTATAGACGAGGTGGCAAATCTCGACTAGGAGGCGGACTCGACTCCATTGCAGGTACTGTCCCATTCTGAAAAAATGACGATTTGTCCGGCTGTTTGGGCGCAGCAGGCAAAGCTGGCAAAATCGGAGTAGGTTTGGGTTGTGCTGGGTCTGGCAGATTGCTTTCACCGGTCGGGACTGGGGAATTAAGCTTAGGTCGGTAGATATCGCTTTTGGCTGGGTACAAGGTCGAGTTTGGAGTTTTTGGTGTGATTCCTGGGTTGATTGGGGCATCTAGAACTACAGAAGATCGCATTGGTCGATCGAAAATACTAGAAATTTGCTCCACGCGTTTGAGAATCCGATCGCCCGCCGCCCCATTCACCACCTTCGGCTGAAACTTTTTCACCTCCACAGGCAGAAATTCTACCTTCATATTCCTGTCTTTGAGCGATACTTTCAGGACTGCGGTATCGTAATCGCTGCGAGCATTCGCGCCGAATATAAAATTACCTAGCGAGTAAACTATCGGGCGGCCCTTGTAAACTTCTGCACCTTGGAGGACATGGGGGTGGTGTCCCACTACCAAATCTGCTCCTTGGTCGATCGTGAACCTAGCCAAATCAATCTGCCAGTCTCCCGGATAATCTGCCAATTCAACTCCCCAGTGGTAATTAACAATAATCCAGTCTACCTGGCCCCTGAGAGCTCGAATATCCTCTGCCACGCGATTGTTGCGGCGGGGGTTAGTACCCGCTTTCCCTTGGTCGGCGGCGTTAAGGTCAGCATCGTAATAACCGAGATAAGCGATCCGCTGACCCTTAACCTCAATAATATCTGGGCGCCTAGCTTCTTTAATATTTCTACCGGCTCCCAGATACCCAATTCCAGCATTGTTTAGAGTATTTATAGTCTCCACCAGCCCCGGTTCCTCATAATCCATAGCGTGGCTATTTGCCAGATTGACAATATCCACTCCTCCTTCGGTTAATACTTTCACCGATTCTGGATCTGCTTTAAAATTTAATTGTTTTTTGCTCTTAGTCAAGGTAGAGCTAGTCAGGGGGTTTTCTAGATTAACCATCGAAACATCTGCTTGCCGGTACTCGTCCATATTGGCGAAAGCCCAATGATAATCGTTACCTGCAGATGCTGCGATCGCATCCGATAGATTCACATTTCCTCCGAACATCAGCGTTACGGTGGGGTCGTAGGGATTAGCAACCTGCTTTTGTTTGACTACGGGTACTACTTCTAAAGCAGCTTGCACCGCATCTGGACGTTTAGGAGGCGGCCCCGACATTACCGCAGCGTGCTGGTAAGGCGAGACTGGGGATACTAACCGGATAGCCAGAGCCTCGTGGTAGCTCACCCAACACCCTAAAATAAATGAAGCAAGTGCCGAACCCACCAAAAGCAGAGAACGATACGTTTTAAATTTAACCCAATCTATGACCAATAGGGAACGGTAACGCCGCTGCCGCCGATTTGCCGGAGTCACAATTCGCACCGACTGTTTCCAGAGAATCTCTGGTTCTCCAGCCAACCGCGCGTGAATTCGCACCCCTTCTACTGCTGGCGAGTTAAGTCTCCAGAGTTGGTGACAAATAAATTTGACTAAGCCTTCCCGGAGAGTGCTCCCCAGTAAAGTAGTATCTGGCGTAAATTCGCGCTGGAATTCTACTAAGATTTGCACGCAGCCGGCCTGAGCTTGTTCGACGCGGGCATAAATCCCTTCGGGTCTGAGCAAACTGTCAATCCAGTAATTCAGGGCTTGAAAGTTGCCCTTTCGCGCTAGATCCAAGATTGACGGCTGCGACCAATTTTCTGCATATACCATAAATTACCCTCCTTAACAGATCGAGCGATGACTCCAATTTGTTGTCAACTACCCGCCACCGCAGGCCGAGTATGGCTGCACGGTGGGGGCTTGCGTCTGAACTCGACTGCAACGAACGCCTGAAAACCGCAAAAGGGTTTCAGCTTTTGCTCGCGAATCGCTGTTCGACACATTAGGGAGTGCGGACAATATCCCCGTACTCGTCAAGTTTTGTCGGAAAAGCAGCGTTCTGAGTGCGATATTTCTGCTTCCGGCGAGGGCGGCATCAAGTTCATACCCAAAGTATTCACAGCGGAAAATTAGCTTTTTCTGCGGTTGATTAGCTTTAGAGGTATGCCCAGACTTCGGGGAACGAAAGCGAGGTGTCATTAGCTAGATAGCCTAGTTCTTTAATGAACTGAGACTGGCTATCTCTAGCGCGAGTTAGTAGTAGGTTGTCTGCTGGTGTCAACTGTTCGACGGATAGCTCAAACAGCGACAAAAGAGAGCGACAACAAACATAGACTCTGCGCTGTGAAAATCTCGATTTCTGCTGACTCAACTAGAACAGGATGATTCCCCCACCATATCGTACTCGGTTAGTGGCGGTTCAGCCCAGCGATCGAGATGACGACACCAGCGCCAAACCCACTGACTCTTCGTCACTCACTACTTGAGAGCGGTTTGGCGGTACTTGAGGAAAGCGCACCAATACTCTACGATCGCACAGAGCATTTTCACATAGTCTATAGCTCGATCGAGCTATTGAAGACAATACTCCAGACAGTTGCGAATTGACCACCATATAATAAAGAGTTGGGCGTTTCAGGGCAATCCCGCAACCAAGGCAAAATCAACAGTTTCAGAGTGAGACCTCAAAACAGTCGGGACTGTTGGCAGAATTTGTGACCCAAGTAATTAGGGTCAAATTAAATCTGAACATGACTTCTGAGCAAAAAGTGTCTGTCGCGAGATTTTCTTTAACCATCGTTCCCTCAAGTCCTGATTCTGTGATGTATTCGGGCAAATGCCTCTAGCGAGAGATGCCGGCGGCTGCAAAATCTGCGATCGGATAAATGGCGTACTGGATAGATTTAGTGGTAGAATCAAATTCAATCACACCAATCGGTGTTGAAGTTTCAGAAAACGTGAAACTGGCCAGTCAATATGGCTGTGCTTTCCGATTTAAAACTCAAAGTACATTACAGAAAAATTGGGATAGGAATCCAGTCCTTGTCGGACGGCTTTCATGATAAGTTATGTATTGTTGATTCGCCAGATGTAAAAATCCGGTCTCAACTCTATAAAATCCCAAAATTCTCAAATAGGTTGGGGCATCAACTATCGGGCTAGGCAATATCAGACAAGCCGTGCTTGCTGAAAGCTATTTGAATCGAGAATCCCCACGCCTTGAGGTTGGGGAGTATGTCAAGGTAAACAGCCCATATTTTAAGCAAGTTACACTGCGCAGGAGAACTGACAAATGCTACAGCGCAAAATCTATCAACTCTGTTGTGATGGTCGTGAGGTTTCTATTTTTCTTCGAGATCAGCAACGTTGGATAGAGCGCGCTCGTATCCTAGATATTGAAGGGGATCTAGTCACGCTGCGCTACGAAACCGACGAAGAAGACGAAATTAGCTCCTGGGAAGAAATGGTGCGTCTAGAAAGTATTGGAGCTGTGTCCCAGAAGTTGGCTTCGGTGTCGAGAACTAACTGCGAACCCCTAGTTTCTGACGATTGTCCCGAAGCCGAACAAATTCGCAATCATTACCCGGACTCGAATTTAGATTAGTTTCGATCTCGCCCTTGAGGCACAAATAAGATTTGGGGGAAAAGAAAATGACTTTTCTCCCTTTTTTCTCGAAGAATTAGGCAAAAAACCCGATTTAATGAGAGTAAGAAGCGTTTGTGTTCGAGTACGATCGTATTGCTAGCTATCTGTAAGTAATTAGGCGTGAATATTTATCGTTGGGATCGGCTTAAGGCACTGGGCAGAAGGCAGGAGGGATTCGGAAAAGCGCGTGATTTATATTTCAATCGCCTTCTGTGTCCGGATCTAGGAAAAGTTCGGACTCCGGTATCGATTCAAACACCGGACAGTAACCGTCGGGAGTAACTTTGAAGCCAAACAAAGCACTCGACTGGTGCCAACAGCGCTGGCCGCGGTAGTGCTGGCAATTGCCGCAGCATTCGAGGTTGGTGGCAACGGCGCTGGCTTGAAAAAGCAGTTCCCGCTGGGAAATGCCGCGCAGTACCAGTTCTTCGCCTTGCCAGCGGGCTTCTACTAAACCGGTATCGGCAAAGTTGGCCCACCGAGGATCGGCTGTTATCGGACTCGGCAAGCTAATTGCTACCTCTGTGCCTAATTCGCTGAGTTCTCCCTCATAGTTAGTTTCCGGGATCGCGGGCTGCAAAAACATTTCCCCGATCGGCAGTTCAACGATCGTACCCGTCGCTGGAGTGTGCAACTGATAGCGGTTGCGGAGCTCGTCTAAGTTAGCTAAGTCAGCCAAATAGGCGGGGGAACCGTGTACTAAAATTACGTGCTGGGGACGCAAGTTGTGGATGAGCTGGGTAGTCCCCGGGCCGTCGCAGTGTTCGGCTAGCAAATAAGTTTCGACGCTTCTGACTCCTGATTCGGGCAAGTTGGGGAGCCAGTCTTTGAGGGGATATCCGGGTTTTTGAGGTGCGAGCAAAATCCAAGGATTTGTCCGATGGGCAACATACAAATTCAAATCAGCAATGCGGTCAGCAATCACAATACAGGGAGCCGATCCCAATCCGGGAGACTGTTCGGCAGCCCTGCGGCGGACGCGGGGTTTCACTCTTTCGTCCCAAAACAAGGGTTGGTGCAGAGCAAAATTTTGGACGGCGGCGGGAAATTGGGGCAGCAGTTCGAGATAAGCGTCGCAGCCGTCAGCGACAGTGCCGTCTACCCAAATATCCAAGTCGCGGCCGGTGAAATAGTGGTGGCTGCGGAGCAGCATCAGCAGTTCTTGACCCAAACCGAGGGCCGGCGAGGGCAGCAGTACCGAGTACCCGTCGGCGATCGCCCGGTGGAGGCGATCGGCTAATTGATTTTCCAGTTGTCGGCGGTGAGGGTGGCGCGCCGTGCCGTAACTGCCTTCGACAATTAATACGTCCGGCTTCATGCCCCTGAGTTCTCCGAGTGGCAAACCTTCTACCAAACGAGAATTGGACAGGAAAAAGTCGCCAGTGTAAACCAGGGTGTAGGTGCGGTGGGGGGCTGCATAAGTCAGCAGCACCGAGGCCGCTCCGGGCAAATGGCCTGACGGGAATAACTGAACGCTTAGTCCGGGGCGCAGTTCGATCGACGACTGCCAGGGCAGTGCTTGACAGAACTTGGACTCCGGCTGCTGAGATTGTTCCGGCCAGTTGAGGGCTAGCAGTCGCGCTGTCACTTCGCTGGCGTAAATTGGCAAGCGGGGGAAAGACTGGTGAAGTGCTAGCAAACCTCTGGCGTGGTCGGAGTGGGCGTGGGTGCACACCACAAAATCGGCTGGGAGCGATCGATCTAGTGTCGCTGACAGGGGCGAGACATCCTCTACACCGCAGTCAAGTAAAATGCGGTGCGGCCCCATGCGGACTAGCAAACACACTCCTTCCTCTCCGTGGCCTGCGCCGTAAGGTAAACAATCGAGATCCATCACTGCGGTTAGCTCCCTGCGATCGCGCGCAACTTGCAGTATTGCCAGATTCAAACATCAATAGCGACTGCATTCATTAGACATCTGGTGCAAAAGCCAGTCAGCCAGAAGGCTTGTTGGCGATTGAAGCGAGAATTACTGAATTTGTCTCTTCGATCGAGTTCAGTCATCAACGCATCAACCGGGGAAAGACGGACGAAAAGACTGTGTTTCCGCCACAGATCCAGAAAAAAACGGTGGTGCGCGGGCTAAGAGAATTTAATGTTTGCTCGAAGGTTCCGGCTCCCGTGCAAGGAAACTAATGGCACTTAAGATTTGATGCAGCGCCCTGAAAGCAATTTCCCGAAGGCAGCGACCTTTAGGCCTTCGCCTTTCGACAAAGTTAATGCTACTGGTTCCAGCATCAAAAGTTACATTTTATTGCACTTTGATTGGAGCAGCGAACTCGATCTTGTATTTTGGGTTTTAAACCTTTTTTCACAATTTGCGCCTGCTAAAAGCTAGTCTTTTTTATGAGAAGATTTTAGTTCAGTAGCCCAAAGATGTTGACAAAACTTTACAAATCTTCATCTATCGGGTTTTGAGGGCGGTGTGTAGTCCAATAAGAAAAACTTAGAGAACCAGACTTGTGCTAGCTAACTGCTGCTGTCAGGGCAGATAGGGAGTTTATGAGTTCGATCGGTTTTTTTGTAAAAGCTTTGATACATTTTTCTAAGCAAACCTTGTGGCTATCCAGGAGAGAGTTTAAATGACTTTTGGATCTGCATCTCAATTGGGCGTCGCCCTATTTGAAGACACAGACCCTATTCAGTTGTGGCCCGGACGCTCGGAGGAGGAAGCCGCCACCGTAATTCAAGCAGTGTACCGACAAGTTTTGGGCAATGCTTACGTAATGGAGAGCGAACGGCTTTCGGTTCCCGAATCGCAGCTCAAACGTGGCGAAATCAGCGTCCGCGAGTTCGTGCGCCAAGTGGCGAAATCGGAGCTTTACCGATCGCGCTTTTTTGACGTTTGTCCGCGCTACCGCTATACGGAGCTGACTTTCAAGCACCTGTTAGGTAGAGCGCCTGACGGCTATCAAGAAACGAAGCATCACAGTAATATCCTCAATGCAAGCGGCTTTGAGGCTGATAACTAGTTAAGCAAAATTAATTACATAATTTTCTCCAAATTGTTTAAGTATTTTTTCCACACATGAAACAAGAGCTGGCCAGCTAGAATAGGCATTTATTTCGATCCATTCATATTTAATAAACGGTCACAGAATCTCAATTAAATTAAATTCTGGTGAATAAGTCGGTATTTCAAAGATATATAGACCGCGTTTTTTCCATTCTTCAAGTCGGTCGTAGATGAAATCGGTAGTATGAATAAAAGCTCGATTGACTACAATAAATGTATGTCGTTTGACCACAAAAAAACTATTAGTTTCAGGCAGAAACTACATTAAAATTGATGGTGTCAGTTGATATATAGGCGTTAAAATTGTTTTTTATGTTCATGATTATCAAGAGGTTTAAACGATGACTGCGCCAACTCTTGAGCGATAAATATTCACCGATATTTTGCCAAACATAAGGAGCAGAAGGAATTAGAAAAAATCCTGTTTCATCTAAATAGTATAAATCTATCTCGCCTAGATCTTCGAGTCGTTGTAGTTCTGATAGTTGTGCTTGTTTTTCCTTGTATTCTATTGGGTCTGGCTCTCCCCCAACACCTCGACGCATCCGGTGCCAACTCATGGAAAATGATTTAAGTATTCTGTTAATTGTTTCCGTGCTTATAGTAGTAATATCCCATTCTTGTTGGATGGCGTTGCTGATTTACGGTATGAAAGACTAAATATGCCAATCATAGAAACCAGTACCCACAAAGCTTCTGGATTTTAAACTGATTTTTTTCATACCCTGATTAAGCAACGCCTTGATTGGGTATTAATCGCGATATCTGGTAAGGCGATTAATACCAATAATACCTGCAACTGACACCAGCCGATCCGGGCGATAGTTTTCGGCTGTCAAATTTATGTCTGAAAAAAACTTGACATTAGGAGGTAATCGAAAGTAAAAATAAATAACAGCAATAACAAAAATGAGGGTTTATGTTTGATTTGCGATCTGCGATCGGCAAGTACGGCCTTGATAAGCTGCGATCGCCATACAACAAATTTGGCTAAAATACATCAGGTAAAATACTGAGAATCTCTGAGTTTTTTGAAAGATAAAATCTAAAATCTAAAATAGAAGATGCTTAACAATGGCAACAGCTATTATCGACCTGGATCTCTACACACTCCCGCCAGAAATTGCGGTTGAGGAGCGTTACAGCAAAGCCTTGATTTTAATTAGAATGCAGGGAAAACCGAGCGGTCAAGCTCTTTTGCCGGTAGTCGGAGGTCGCATTGTCAGTGAGGAATTGCGGGAAACACTGAGGAATGCTGCTGGTGACAACTTGTGGAAAAATTGGCTCTACGATGCCCTGGAATGGGATGAGCGGGGGCCCGTGCAGGCAATGCCGATCGCCACAGTAGCAGTTTGCACGCGCGATCGCCCGGAAGATTTGCGGCGCACTCTTGACGCGCTGATGCTGATGCCAGATGACGGTCAGGAATACTTAGTAATTGACAATTGTCCCGCCACGGAGGTTACTGAAGAATTAATCAAAAATTACCCAACAGTCCGCTACGTGCGCGAAGATGTACCGGGTTCCAGTGCCGCCCGCAACTGCGCTTTACGCGAAGCTAAACACGAATTCGTAGCGTTTACAGATGATGATGCGGCTCCCGATCCGAATTGGCTGCGATCTCTGTTGTGGAATTTTAGCGATCCGCGAGTTATGTGCGTGACGGGGCTAATCATGCCCTTGGAACTGGAAACCGAAGCGCAAGAATGGTTCGAGCGCTACAGCCCCCACGGACGGGGCTTCTATCGCCGAGTTTTTGACGGGGCGCAGTGCAACCCGCTGATAGTCTCTCCGGTGGGGGTTTCGGCGAGTATGGCTTTGCGGAAAAGTTCGATCGACTGCATTGGCCTGTTTGACGAAGCTTTGGGGGCGGGAACTCCGACTGTGGGCGGCGAAGACTGCGAACTGTTTGCGCGCATTTTGCGTGCCGGCTACTGCATCGTCTACGAGCCGAGAGCTTTGAGTTGGCACCGCCACCGCCGCACCTGGAAAGAATTGCAAAAAACGCTCCAAGGCTACGGAATCGGAGTTTATGCTTTCTGGACGCGGATATTTGTGGTCAACAGAGAATTTAGCGTACCTCTGTTAGCTTGGGAATGGCTGCGTTGCAAGCAAATTCCAGAATTAATTGCTTCTTTGCGGCAGCAACCGGATTCTATCCCTAGTGATTTGTTGTTGGCCGGGTTGCGGGGCTGCATTAGCGGCCCGATGGCTTATTTTGCGTCAAGGAAGCGGTTGCAAGAAATTAAGGAAAAACTCATCAGT
>NZ_JADEWV010000177.1 GCF_015207455.1 Microcoleus sp. LEGE 07076 | reverse complement strand
CTCCCAATCTTCCCCTCTCCCCCTCTCCTCACCGAGGGACTTTCGGCCCCTTTTACTTGTTGATACCCAACTGATCGCCGCGCTTGTACTGCTGATATGCAGCAAAAAACAGGCCCGACAGAGTAACAAAGATTAGACCCAGAACAATACCTGAAAGTAGCGGTTCTACCATGAGAGCTCCTTAACGTTAAGATTTAACAACCTATTTTTAATATTACCAGCACTTAGACAGATGAAATTTCGCAAAAGCTACCTTCAACCCTTGTTAAGGCTTGATCTCCCCGCTGGGAAGGATTAAGCTATGTTATGAGAAATAAATTTTCTTGTAGATACTATTTTTAAAATTGAACTGCTTTGAATCACCAACTTGCCAGGAATGAAATTAAAAACCCGATCGAGCGACTTGCCATATTTGCGATCGCCGTGTTGCTTGCAATCATATTGACAAGCATGACAATTCGTCAGTTTCAAGTCGCCGATCCCTACGTCAAAAGCGTACTTTCCCTGACCGGCAACCAGGTTCAGGGTTCAGCCATCTTTCAAATGAACTGTGCCGGGTGTCACATATCCGTTGCAGACAGTCAAGTCGGGCCCAACTTGCACCGAGTGTCCGATCGCAAATCCGAATTCGAGCTGATCCGCCAAGTCACCAGCGGGCGAACCCCGCCAATGCCGCAGTTTCAGCCTAGTCCGCAAGAAATGGCCGACTTGCTGGAGTATCTGGAACAAATTTGACCGAAGCAGGAAACGGAATTTCGTTTCCCTGCTTCCCGATTGTCTGGGTAAGGTGCGCGGCTTTTTTGAGATGCGGACTTCAGTCCGCACGCGCGAACCTGCTTAAATTAAAACAAATGCTTGCACAGAGAGAACTGCGGACTAAACCAGCAAGCTAAAACTGCTCGCCGATAGCTGGTTCGGCAGGACGCCCGCCACTACAGCCAAAATCTGGTCGCTGTTAGCAAGCCCGATCGTACTTGAGCCGTTAGTTTCGGTAATTGACAGTTGATTGAAGTCCAAGCCTCCCACCAAAACGAGGGAATCAACTCCTGCGGTGAAGTTGAAAATAGTATCAATTCCGGCCTCCGCTGCCAAGATAAAATCATTAGTGCCAGATCCGCCGACAACGGTATCATTGCCAAGGCCGCCAAACAGCAACTCATCGCCGGTGCCGCCAAAGAGCAAATCGTCGCCGCCCCCGCCGAGCAAGGTATTGCTACCGTCGCCGCCGCAGAGAGTGTCATTGCCCAAATCGCCAAATAGCACGTCGTCGCCAGCGCCTCCCAAAATTACGTCGTCGGCTTTGCCACCGTACAATACGTCATTGCCTTCGTCGCCGCTTAGGGAGTCGTTGCCGCGATTGCCGTAAATCGTATCATTAGACCGATCGCCAAAAATCAGGTCAAAGCCTTTACCGCCATAGAGAGTATCGCTATCGATACCACCGTAGACAGAATCGTTGCCCGTATTGCCATTGATGTAATCGCCGCCCTGCAGGCCAAAGATCAAATCATTACCGCCCAACCCGAAGATAGAGTCAGTGCTGGCACTACCTACGATCGTATCGTCGCCGTTAGGGCCGTTGATGACATTACCCCCTGAAGGAATGCCAGGAGCGTTGGGAGTGACAATCCTGGGGAAGTCCGCAGGGCAAACCAAATCTGTCGGCACGGGTGCTGGTGTCGGTGTCGGCACGGGTGCTGGTGTCGGTGTCGGCACGGGTGCTGGTGTCGGTGTCGGTACGGGTGCTGGTGTCGGTGTCGGTACGGGTGCTGGTGTCGGTGTCGGTGCTGGTGCTGGCGTCGGCGCTGGAGTTGGTGCTGGCGTCGGCGCTGGAGTTGGTAAAGGTAAAGGTGTCGGAGTCGGAGTCGGAGTCGGCGTCGGAGTCGGAGTCGGAGTCGGAGTCGGAGTCGGGAAGTTCCCGAAGTTGATGCCACTGATAATAGCACCCGAAGTCAGCGTGATGTCCGCGGGGTTCGGGGTGCTTTGGGTAAAGCCAGTTTGGTTGACTTCCCGGACGCTGTAGGTTCCCGGTGCTAGGTTTGCGAACAGGTAGCTCCCGCTGCTGTCTGTAGTAGTAGTAACAGCAGCAGGAACAGGAACTCCAGGGGTAGGAGCTACCACCGGGGTTAACTGAATTTGGAAATTGGGTAAACCCAGTTCTCCGGCTTCCTGAATGCCGTTATTGTTGCTATCTCGGAACTTCAGGCCTCGGATCGCGCCCGGTTGGGGCAGGAAGTTGCCAAAGTCAACGCCCGCGATCGCATCTCCGACCTGAACCGTAACGTCGGCGGGGGGCGGAGTCGTCTGCGTCCAGCCGGTTTGCTGAACTTCTCTTACCTGGAAAGTGCCTGCGGGTACGTTAGTGAGAGTGTAGTTGCCAGCCGCATCGGTGACAGTAGTTAGTTCGCCCTGATCGAACACTCCATTTTGTGGGTTGTTATCGACAAAGATTTGCCAGTTAGCTAGTCCCGGTTCCCCGACATCCTTAATAGCGTTTTGGTTGAGGTCATTGAATTTTTGACCGCTGATGCTGCTCGTCTCAAAGTAATTGCCGAAGTTGTTGTTTTGCGAGTCGAGGCCGCTGGTGACGGCGACAGACAACGCGGTGGAAATGGTAGGAGTAGCTGCGTTGGCTGGCGGCTGAGTTTGTTTCCAGCCTGGTTGCTGTACTTCCCGGACGTTGTAAGTGCCTGGTAACAGGTTGGTGAACTGGTACTTACCTTCGAGATCGGTGACAGCAACGGTTTCGGCTGGGTCTTTCACGCCATCGTTGTTGGTATCCAGATAGATTGTCCAGCCTGGTAGCGGTGATTCGCTGGCATCTTGCACGCCATTGTTGTTGAGGTCGTTATATTTGATCCCGCTAATCTGGCCAACTTGGAAGTTCCCGAAGTTTTGATTTGCGATCGGGGTATTGCTGACGGGGATAATTGTATAACTCACCGGGCCGGCGGTTTGCGAGAAACCAGTCGGCACATCTTCTCTCACAAAGTACCGACCGCTGCCGACGTTGGTAAAGCTATAAGTGCCGGGAGCCGCAGGCGCTGTTCCGGTAACTTGACTCGCGACTTCCACGTCCCCGGTATCTAAAGTGCTGTTATTGTTAGTATCTGTGAACAGCCGAATGGTAGTGCCGTTGAGGGGCGTATCGTCGGCAGAGAAGCCGTCGCCTGTGAGGTCGGTGAATTTGGTGCCGCTGACGGTGATGTTTTGGAAGTTACCGAAGTTGAGGCCCGGAACGGTAGCATTAGTTATCGCTGCGCCGCTTTGGGGGGCGATGTCGGCAGGAGCAGTTGAGGTTTGTGTGGAACCTGCCGGCACGACTTCTCGGACGCGGTAGGCAGCACCCGCAGGCAGAGGCGGCAAGTTTGGGAAACTGTAATTACCAGTCGCACCCGTGGTGGTAGTAGCTATTGTTGCCCCTGTGGCGGCGTTGAGTAAATTAATCGTAACGGGGGTAGTTACTGGCAAATCTCCTGGATCTTGAGTGCCGTTGCCGTTTCGATCGTCGAACTTCAAACCGCCGATCGTCATTAACTGGAAGTTGCCGAAGTCTTTGTTGGTAGAGTCAGCAATACCTGTAGTGCTAGGAGTAGCAGCAACAGGCAGAGTTTGCTGCCAACCTGTGACTGCTACTTCTTTAATTGGGCTGTTAGTCTTGGTGTCGGCAAGGGTGTATGTACCGCCGATCGCAACTGTAGCCTGTTTTTCAGTAGCGTCGGGCAAGTCGTTGTTATTGTTGTCTACATAAACAACAAAGCTTTGTGCTGGAGTTGTGGCAGTGGCATCAGTCCCGTCTTTAACGCCATTGCCGTTGGAGTCGTTAAATTTCTGACCGCTGACAGTGGGGCCGTATTCGTAAGCGCCGATGTCAACAGTGCCATTGACGATGCGGGCGTAGGCTTGACCGAAGTCAGTACCCCGCTGGTCTGCAGCGAGTGCGGCACCAGCGGTGTTGAGGGCAAGGGCATTAGTACCGGTATTGATAACGCCTCCTGCACCTGTAGGGGCAGCGGCGAGCAAGGCGCGGGTGGGGATGAGACCGCCGTTATTTTGCAAGGGCCCCAGCCAAGGTACCGCTGCACCGGTGCCGATGAAGCTGGTGTTGTTAGTAACTATTCCACTAACTTCAGTGCCGCCGACTGGGACGGTATTGCCAACAACCAGGGTGTTGTTGAGAGTGAGAGTTCCGGCGTTGTTGAAAATTCCGCCACCGCCAGTGCTGGCATTCAGCAAGGGGGGGACGACAACTGCAGGGTCGCTGGCGATCGTCGTGTTAGTTATAGTTGCAATTGCACCAAGCTGGTTAACAAAAATTGCACCGCCCAAACCCGAACCTGCCGTAGCACCCACACCGCCAGCAGCGCCTCCGGTTGCTCTGCTGCTGCTGAAGGTGCTGTTGCTGACGTTCAAAGTACCCGTGTTGAGAAAAATCGCTCCTCCCAGACCGGCACCGCCACCGCCAGCACCGGCAACAATTGCTTGGCCATTGCCCCCCAAGCCGCCAGTGCCTGGTGCGACACCGCTGCCGCCACCGCCCACAGTACCGGTGGTCGGTCCGAGATTACCGCCAGCGCCGCCATTACCACCAGGGGTTGTGATGCCGATCGCGCCTGCTACACCGCCGGGACCGCCGCCGCCGCCCAGAGAGCCAGCACCACCATTGCCGCCGGAGCCCCGCACGCTAGCAGCATCGCCAGCACTACCGCCAGCACCGCCAGCACCGCCGCCCCCACCGTTAATGCCAGCACCGCCAGCACCGGCGGGGCCGCCCGGACCGCCGGCACCAAAGCCCGGACCGCCGGCACCGCCACTACCACCAGCAGCTCCGCTGCCACCATCTCCGCCTTGACCGCCTTGACCGCCAGCAGTTGTGCTAGTAGCGCCCGTGCCGCCAGCGCCGCCCACGGGACCAACGCCCGGACTACCGGCAGTGGCACCCGCGCTAACTGGAGTACCAGGGCCGCCTCCGATACCGGTACCGCCTGAAGTAGTGAAGAATGCAGCTAAGCCGCTGTTGCCACCAGCCCCGGTACTTCCGGCTGCACCCCCAGCACCGCCGATCGCTCGGTTGTTGCTGAAGGTAACATTATTAATGTTTACCGTGCCGCTGTTAATGAAGAGCGCACCTCCCAATCCCGCACCGCCGCCGCCACCGAGGGTGCCGGCAGTACCCTGGGATAGACCGTTGGCGATCGTCAAATTAGAGAAATTAACTGTGGCGTTGTTGTTAACAAAGAAAATTGGGTTGTTTCCACCGTCGATCGTAATCCCAGTAGTAGTGCTGCCAACAAAGTTTACAGGGCTTGCAAGCACAGGCAGGACTTGTCCCGCTCCAAAGGCGATCGGAGCAGTGATGTTGATATCATCAACATCGGGCAGGACATTAGCAAACAGGATGGCGTTGTTGAGCGTCGTAAAGTCCGTAGCAGTAAAGGTCGCTAGTACCCCGCTATAAGCTTCTCTCGCTTCTTGGGAAAACGCCACAGGAGTCTCTATTTTCCCCGTAGTGACTTCGAGCTCCCAGTCTCCACCTAACGCAGCATTCCCCGTCAAATCGTCTGAAGCCGCAATATTTGCCCCCGTTAGCTGGCTCAGCCTTTGCACGAAAGCGACACCGGCTTCTGTGGCCGCGACGTTGCAACCGTAAAGCATAATTTCTGGTTTGGCTGCAATTGCGGAGTTCGAGTTTGCTTCGGCCGCTGGCAAAGCAAACCATGTTTCTAAGTAATTGCGGTAGCTTTCAATGTTGCACAGATTTAGTTCTGTGGCTCCCAGTTGCAAGCTGGCTGCTGCGCCGTGAGACAAAATGTGGACGGCTGCAATGTTTTTTTGTTGTTGTTTAAGTGTTTCGGCGATTTGCTTGATGCCGTCGCGATCGCCCTTGAGAACAATAACTTCTGTATCGGAGTTTGTACTTTTTGTTAAGTTTTCGTAATCTTTAACTTTTGAATCTACGAAAAGTAACTGGTGTTTCCGTTGTTGATGAAATTTCATAAATTAAATACTCCTAGTACACGCACACATCCAATTGATAGCATAAACCCAGCACAGCAGCGATCGATCTTTTTTCGGTGCCGATACAGTCGATCGCCCCTGGTTCAACCTAAGTTGACTGTTGACAAAAACGCATTTTTGTGAAACACGACAATAAATCACTTAATTTGATTGCTTAGAAGTCTGAAAGGAAGATGTTGTTCCGGCTTTTACAAAAAATTTTTACGATCCCTGCACAAAGATTTTAATTTTCAATAAAACTCACTACCATATTTTATAAAAAATGTCAATCATAAAAAGTATTGAGGGCGATCGATAGTTATGGATTATTGATTAAACTGTTGCGGCATTTAAATTGTATATCAAAAAACGATCGAACTATCAGTGAAGTGTTCCGCCCGCCCTGAATATACAATTTAAATGCGCGACAGCTTATTGGTTACTGGTTATTGAAACTGACAAAAGTCAACCGTCAGTTGACTGTTGACTGTTGGCTGTTAGCTGTTAGTTGTTAGTTGTTAGTTGTTATTAGGAATTGAGAATTGGAAATTGGTAATTCGTAGCAAGTAACCAATAACCAATAACCAATAACCAATAACCAATAACCAATAACTAATAACCAATAACCAATAACCAATAACTAATGACTATTCCTCAACTTCCTTAATGCTAGTTTTTTGTTCCAAAATCTCCTTAAGCACGAGAGTAACAACGGCTAAAAGACCCAGAACTACCGCAGCAGAAAAAGCCGATTGCGTCGCATATTGCTTGTAAGCATCCTCGACAAATAAAGGCAAAGTTTGGGTTTTTTTAGCAATATTTCCCGACACCACAGAGACTGCTCCAAATTCTCCCATTGCTCTAGCATTTGTCAAAATTACTCCGTAAAGCAAGCCCCAGCGAATATTTGGAAGCGTGACATTCCAGAAAATTTGCCAGTCATTTGCTCCTAAAGTTTTTGCCGCTTCTTCTTGATCTGTTCCTACTTCTTCCAATACAGGAATTACTTCGCGGGCGACAAAAGGCAAGGTAACAAAAGCAGTAGCAAGCACCATTCCCGGGAAGGCAAAGATAACCTTGATATTGACCGCATCCAGCCAGGGCCCGAACCATCCCAGCCGACCGTAAAGCAGTACAATCATTAAGCCTGCAACTACGGGAGATATGGCAAACGGCACGTCTAAAATGCTGATTAATAGGGTGCGGCCCGGAAATTTATTGCGGCCGATTACCCACGCTGCACACAAACCGAATACCGTATTTATAGGTACAACAATTAAAGAAATCATCAGGGTAAGTTGTGCTGCTGACAGAAAATCGGGCGAGGTTAAGTTGCTCAAAAATGGCTCTAATCCCTTTTTGAAAGCTTGGTAAAAAACGTTGACCGTCGGGACAAATAAGACAAGAGCAAGATAGCCGATCGCAATTGAGATTAAAGTTGGTTTGACCCACGCTTTCTCGTTGCCCCGCGACGACCCAACCGGCGGCATTGTATACTTGTTTGATGAATCGATATCAGCCGTCATAGCGTCTTCTCCATGCTTGTAAGAGATTAATTGCGAACAGCATTGTCAGGGAAATAGCTAACATGACTGTGCCGATTACCGTTGCTCCTGCATAGTCGTACTGTTCCAATCTTTGGAAAATTAATACCGGAGCAATTAAATCTTTAAAGGGTGCGTTAGCTGCTACAATTACTGTGGAGCCATACTCGCCAACGGCTCTGGAAAATCCGAGGGCAACTCCGGTTAAAATTGATGGAAACAGCGGCGGTAAAACTACTCGCCAGAAGGTTTGAAATTGAGAAGCTCCCAAGCACCAAGCTGCTTCTTCGATGTCTTTTTCCATTTCGTGTAAAACAGGCTGCACAGTCCGCACGATAAAGGGTAGGGAAATAAAGATCATTGCTACGCCTACGCCTAAGCGAGTGAACGATATTTTAATTCCGAAGGGTGCAAACAGTGCGCCGATCCAGCCGTTATTGCTGTAAACTGTGGCGAGAGTTAAACCTGCAACAGATGTCGGTAGCGCAAAAGGTAAATCGACTGCTGCATCGACAATCCGTTTTAAGGGAAAGTCGTAGCGGACTAATACCCAGGCAATTAATGTGCCGAAGACTCCGTTAATTAATGCGGCAATTAATGATGTGACAAATGTGACATCGTAGGCGGAAAGGGCGATCGGGCTGGTGGCAATTCTCCAAAATTCGGCGGGGTTTGCTGTGCTGGCTTTTAGCAGCATGGCTGTGACTGGGAGCAATAGCATCAAGCTGAGGTAGCCTAGGGTGATTCCCCAAGGTAGTGTGATTTTGCCGATCGCCCTTTTGATATGCTGAATGGGAGATTGAGGGTTAGTTATTGGAGATGATACTGTCATTTCGATTGTGATTTTCCCGTTTGTAGTAAGGAATGCAAGTCCTAAAAAAGCTAATCTTCTGGAAGAGGAAGGACTCAAGTCCTAACTACGAACAAATGCGTTTGAGTTACACTAAGGTTTGTAGTAAGGAATGCAAGTCCTAAAAAAGCTAATCTTCTGGAAGAGGAAGGACTCAAGTCCTAACTACGAACAAATGCGTTTGAGTTACACTAAGGTTTGTAGTAAGGAATGCAAGTCCTTAAACATGAGGAAGGACTTCAGTCCTCACTACGAACCAGTGCGCTTGAATTACCGTTTGATTGAACCTTGGATTTTGTCAAAAACCGCTCCGTCATCGAAGAATTTCTTCTGAATATCTCCCCAACCTCCTAAGTCTTGAGCCGTGAATAATGTTTTGATGGGGGGATATTTTTGGGCAAATTCTGGTTCTGCGGCTACTGTCGCATCTACTGGGCGGAATCCGGCTTTGGCAAATTCTCGCTGGGCTTCTGGGGTGTACAGAAATTTGACAAATGCTTCGGCGACTTCGCGAGTGCCGTGTTTATCAACGTTTTTATCGACAATGGCGATCGGATTGTCGATCGACACATTCACATCTGGAATAGTATAAGTCGGTTTTTCGCCTTTCTGACCTGCCAAAATAATCTCGTTTTCGTAGTTAATTAAAGCATCGCCTTGGCCTTGTTTGAAAAATACGTCGGTGGCTTCGCGGGCATCTTTGGTCAGGATGGGGACGTTTTTGTAGACTTTGCTGGTAAAGTCTAATGCTTTGGTTTCGTCTCCTCCGGTTTTGAGAACCGAGCCCCAAAGTGCGAGGAAATTCCAGCGAGCCACGCCTGATGTTTTGGGATCGGCAGTAATCACTTTTATTCCGTCTTTGCTTAAATCTTCCCAGGTTTTGATGTTTTTGGGATTGCCTTCGCGGGTAACTATTGCTGCTACGGATTTGCTGACAATACCTTCGTTGGGGACTTCTTTTTCCCACCCGGGCTCGATGAGTCCGGCTTTCTCGATTTTGGCGGTGTCGAGGGCTAGGGCTAGTTGTACGATGTCTGCTTCTAAACCGTCAATTACTGCTCGAGTTTGGGAACCAGAACCGCCGTAGCTTTGGTTGAAGCTGACGGTTTGACCTTTTTCTTTTTGCCACTTTTCTACGAATTTGGGAATTATGGCTTCGTGGGCGACTTTGGTGACGGCGAAGGATACTAGGGTTAATTCTACGTTGCCTTTGTTTGCTCCTGGGCTAGCACCGCCTGAATTGTTGGTGGTTCCCTGGCCGCAGGATGTAACGGCGAGACTTAAAGTTATTCCCACTAAAAATAGGGATACAAATCTTTTGAGCGAAGTCAGCGATCTATTTTTGGTTGGTGGTGGCTGTTGTTGTTGATAAAAGTGTTGAGTTAGGCGTTGCTGGGGACTCATTATATTTGTTCCTCTACTTAATGTACGGTTATTAGGTCGGAATACCGTAATTATGGTGGTGAAGTACGATTATAGACAAGCGCAAGTAAAAATAGCAACAAAAAAAACGAATTGGGGGAACTCAGGGTCGATCGAGTATCCTCAAGTCTTTACCCTCGGTGCTTTCGAGTCAAATTCGCAGTAAAATATAAACCGTATAACTACTATGATTGAGTCAAGGTGCTAAGCCTGCACGATACGCCTTACGGATAGGCTGGCTCCTGGCTCAAATCTAGGGCAATGCCAAGCATCCCCGCCTCAGCAGTATACGTCAGACTCAGTGCTAGCCCTTAAGTTAAAAAGAAGTTTTAACTGATATGTCCTTACCCCGCGCCGTCTCAGACACGATAATTGAACTGTTGAAGCCTGTAGCCAGTGAATTGGGAGAAAGATTGGGAGCAAGCGCTGTGAACGAACGCTATGCAGAAATAGATCCGTCTGGTTCTTCGGCTTTCAACCAGCAAATTAAAAAAGACCCCCGCTGGATTAAAGCACAAGTAAAATATTTGCAGCGACAGCAAACGAGAGAACAAGAATTAATCGCGATCGCCGACACACAAGAAGAATGGGCAAAGGAAGAACGTACCAATCGAATTAAGGCTGAAGAATTGAGAGATAAGCGGGCAATTAGCAAGCTTTCCCGCGAGTTAATGCGGGAGTCTCAATCCGAAGCAATTCGAGTTAAACTGAACGAAATTCAAGCTATTTGGGACAAAGACAACTGGTTTTCTAATTTGAGCAGGCAGGAAACTGAACAGATTTTGCAGCAGCAGCAGCATCGATTCTTGCTGTTAGTTGCTCCCGCAACAATTAGCCAAGATTGCCCGGATTCGTTTCGTCACAATCTGAATATCGAGCTCCCCGCTAAGTTGAGAGCTTTCTTGAACCAGCACTATCCCCAGCACGGAGAATCTTGTCCGGTTCAGTTTTATGGAGACTATTTCAAAAAGGCAATTTCTGATATTGATGTGGAACGGTTGCAGACTGTTTTGTCTCCCGTTCCGACAGCTATATTGTACAGCGATATCAGCGATTATGAAGTAAATTTTCATGTAGGCTTTTGGGGAATTATCAATCAGAACGTTTCTTTGGTGGCGATGCAGCCTTGGAATTGGGAAGAGGTTTATCACCAGTTGGAAGCCGAGGGGAAAGATCGAAAGGTGAGCCTGCGGATTATTCGGCAAATAATTGTAACAATTCATAAGTTATTGGCGGCTTTTTTAGCTGATTTATATTATTTAAATGTCGATTTTAATCACGAACCTCAGCTATTTAATTTGGAGGAGGAATTTGGTCAGGAATGGTTTTCTAAAGATTGGGCGATCTCGTACATTCAAACTCTCAAAGAAATTCAAGAGCAGCAGCGAATAGTCTATAAGGGAGAGATGCGGAGGCTGGCGCTGCGAGAGGCGAAAGCTAGGGCGGAACGGAAGCGTTTGGAGGAGGCTGAACTCAAACGCAGAGAGGAAGCTGAGATGACAGCTAAGCGGGCGAAGGAATTAGCTCACAAATTTAAAAATCTGAAATGGCGGTGCGTATACACGCTGCCTGGTCATTCATCGTTTGTGAATTCTCTGGCGATTAGTCCTGACGGGAAAATTCTGGCAAGTGGCAGTTGGGATAAAACTATTAAGATTTGGAATTTAGAAGCTGGGGAATTAATTGGCACTCTGACGGGACATTCCGATCGCGTTAATTCGGTTGCTATTAGCTATGAGGGAAAAATGTTGGTCAGCGGCAGTTCGGACGAAACAATTAAGTTTTGGAATTTGTACAGCGGCGATTTGCTGTGTACTTTTCCGGGACATTCTATGGAGGTGAATTCGGTGGCAATTAACCCGAAGGGGCAGATAATTGCTAGCTGCGGCGGGGCGGATAATACGATTAAGCTTTGGAATTTGCGGAGTGGTAAACTGCTGCGGACTTTGAGCGGTCATTCTAACAATGTGAATGCGGTGGTTTTTAGCCCGGATGGTAGGATATTGGCGAGCGGCAGTTCGGATGCGACGAGCAAGGTTTGGGATGTGGAAAGCGGTAAGTTGCTGCGGACTCTTTCGGGGTTGAATGTTGGGGTGAATTCTGTGGCGATCGCGCCTGACGGTCAGATTCTTGCTAGCGTCAGCAATGATTATACGATTAAGCTGCGGAATTTGCACACGGGCAGTTTGTTGCGGATTTTAAATTCTAATTCTGCGCGCCAAAAGGGTGTAGCGAATTTAGGCATGAATGAGGCGCTGCATATTTTGCAGAATTATGTGAGTCGAGGGGATTCGGTTGCTATTAGCGGGGACGGTTTGACCTTGGCTAGCGGCTGCGATGATAATACGATTAATATTTGGAATTTGCAGACTGGGGAGCTGTTGAGCACTCTTAACGGACATTCGGGTACTGTATACTCGGTGGCGATCGCACCTTCGGGCAATTTGCTAGCTAGCGGCAGTGCGGATGAGACGATTAAGATTTGGCGCTGCGATTAGTCATTAGTCATTAGTCATTAGTCATTAGTCATTAGTCCTTAGTCATTAGTCCTTAGTCATACCATTTTTCTAAAGATGTGCCATAGATGAACTCTTAGCCCCCCCGCGAGTTCGGGGGGGTTGGGGGGGGGTA
>NZ_JADEWV010000176.1 GCF_015207455.1 Microcoleus sp. LEGE 07076 | reverse complement strand
GTACAAATTTCAGGGATGGCCAGTACCTTTGCTCAAGTTAACGACTTTATGCTGCTCATCCAGCGCTCTCCTTTCTTCCTCGACACCGATACCAAACTGGTAGCGGCCACATTAAAAAACAACCCCACACAATTACAAGTGCGAAACCCAAGCGCATCAGCAGCAGAACTTCCCAAACTGCGACCGGTGGTGGAATATAAAATTGAAACAACACTCAGCCCGACAGGAGCTTCCGAATTGCTCCCCGAACTGCGGAAAAAGCAAGCAGACGGACTAGCAATACGGATAGAAACACTTCAAGAAAAAGGGATGCTAGAACCACAAAAAGGAGAAGTGAAAAAACCATGACAGTATCAAATGAGTTTATTCCCAGCGGCGGACAAGCAGAAGAGACAGGGGGTCAGGAAATATTCGGCATTAAGCTGACACCCCAAGTCCAAGCCATAGCCATCGCGGTTCTCGGGCTGGGAGTTGCCGGCTACCTCGGCTACCAGTTCGTACTCCCAGAATGGCAAAAAAGCAGCGAATTAAATCAAAAAATTCTCGAAAGCAAGCAAACGCAAGTGCAATTGCAGGCTCAAATTCAAAAAAAGGCAGAAGCAGAAGCCAAGCAAGAAGAAGCAAAACAGCGCCGCGCCCAGGTGACGGCAATGTTTGCCAGCGATGCGAGTGCCAACACGCTGCTGCTCGACATGACCCAACTGGTTAATAAAATTAACGCCGGGGTGCAAGGAGACGACCTCAAGGCTAAAATTACCAAATTTGAGCCGGATGTCCCACCTGCTGCTGCAACTGCCGCGCCGGGAGCTCCAGACCCAGATATTCTGAGCGACACGTCCTTTGGGCCGTCCCTGGCCGGCAAGCTCAGACGCAAAAAATATAAGGTAGAGTTTGAAGGCAATTTTGCTCAAACCCGCAATTTTATGCGTAACTTGGAGTTGATGCAGTCGCTGTTGGTAGTGAGGAATTTGAAGTCTGAATTGCTAGCATCAAATCAGGCGATAGAAATCGATTTTTTGAAAGGGAAAATAGTCCCAGTGGAGCAGCCGCAAACAAAAATTAAAACGGCTTTTGACTTGCACGCGCTGCTGCCGTTAAAAGAAGAAGAAAAACCGCCAACTCCGGTTCCAAGTCCGGCTGCTAAATAGCAGTATTTTTGGGAAGACAGACTGATTTTTTATAAGGTGACTGTTGCGGCAGAAGGTAGAAGGCAAAAGGGGAGCATCTGATTTTTAGTAAAGCATTTTTTTCGTTGGGCGATCGCGCGAGAGTTCGCAAGTTTTCAATAATCGCTGTTCGGAAAAAATCGCCAAACTGGGAGGCTCCCGGCACAGGGTTGAGAAGTGAAGATTGAATGAAGAATTCAAAAAGACAGGGAAGGGTAGAAAAAAAGTTTTTTCTGCACCGATCAAACAATTAGAATCGCTGCCTAAATCTGGATAAATTCTTCATTCAAAAAAACTCGAACCGTTGCATATTTCATATCGTTTGCGGTTGTATCGGAATCATAAAATCGAGTCAACAGTTAACAGCCTACAGTCAACAGTCAACAGTCAACAATCAACAGTCAACAGTCAACAGTTAACAGTTCACAAAGTGTAGAGGAATGAACGTGAAACAGCATCTACGGTTAAGTGGAGGACTCTTAAGCAGCGTTGCTGGAGTTCTGATCGCGCAAGCCCCGGTTTCGGCAGCGCCGACTCAAGTCACAGGGGTGCAAGTAAGTCAAGCCAATAATGGGGTAAATATTGTCCTGGCTACGGAAAAGGGCGATCGCCCGCAAGTTTTCGCCATCAACAGCGGCAATACCTACCAAGCCACAATTACCAACACCAAGCTCCGCTTGCCCCAAGGCAACAGCTTCCGTCAAGATAACCCCGCTCCGGGCATTTCCTTAGTAGAAATCACCCAGGTAGAGGCTAACAGCATCCGCGTTGTAGTAGCAGGCACCAACGGAGTGCCCAACGGACAAGTGATGCCCGGACAAGGCCAAAGAATCGTCCTCAGCGTTGCCGGACAGGGCGGGACGGCGCAGTCTACCCAAGCTGCAAAGCCTGCACTGCCAGCGCTCAACCAAACCCAAACTTTGCCTCCGCCTCCTCCGGGACTGCCGCTGAGCCCAACAGCTCCCCGACCGGCTCCCCAAATCCGCACGTCACAAAATCCAGACGTGATGCTGCCAAATCCCGAAGTTACTGTTACTAGGAACGATCGCCCGCCCTTACCCAGCGAAATTCAGTCTCAGACCAATCAGGCACCGCCTTTCCAACCGCGGGCTGTCGCCCCGCCCTTGGGAGATATCGCCGTGTCTAACATCGCTCCGGGTACGGGAAATATTGAGCTGAGTTCGGGAGAGCGCATCCCCCGCTTGGTGCTGCGGGATGCTCCAGTCCGGGACGTTTTGGCTCTGCTCGCCCGCGCTGCGGGATTGAACATTGCTTTTACAGGCGGCGGCACGCCTCAACCGGGTCAGCCCGCAGTGCCTGGTCAGCCGGGAGCCGGCGGTGCCGATGAAGGGCCGAAGATTTCCTTGGATATCGAAAATGAGTCGGTGCAAGATGTTTTTAACTACGTGCTGCGGATCAGCGGGCTGCAAGCGAACCGCGTGGGGCGGACGATTTTTGTGGGCACTACTTTGCCGATCGACTCGCGTAATATTATTGTTCGGACTCTGCGGCTCAATCAAGTTAGGTCTACCGATGCAGCTAACTTTTTGAGCGCTCAAGGGGCGGAAACTCAACTGCCGATTACTCGGGTGACTATCCAAACCGTGGGCCAGGGAAATGCGGCGCGGGATGTGGAAATTCGGGAACCGGATATTAAGGCGATCGGCGCTAGGGACGGCAACGGGCCGCTGTTGCTGAGGGGACTGTCGGTGCTGGCGGATGCGAGGCTCAATTCGATCACTTTGGTGGGCGATCCGCGCAAGGTTGATCTGGCGGTAGCTTTCTTGACTCAGCTAGATTTGCGCCGCCGTCAAGTGGCTGTCAACGTTAAGGTGATCGATGTCAACTTGTCGGGAGCCAACGACACCAACAGCAGTTTCTCTTTCGGAATTAATAACAATTTCTTTGTCAATGATGGGGGAGTAGCAAGTCTCAATTTTGGAGGCTTGCGGCCCGCTAGCGAAGGAGATGTCAACAGCGCAAACAACCGATCGACTCCGCCGATCGTCACCAACCCGATCGGAGCTGTGACTCCAATCTACGATCGGAGCGGCAATTTAATCAACGTGCCTCTGACAGGGACTCCTTCCTACGATCGAAATGGCAATTTAATCAACGTGCCTAATAGCGGCGGGGTGTTCCTCCAACCGAGAGCAACTACTAGTGACCCAGCACGAGTTGGAGTTGATACTTACGAGCCTGGACCTGGCGGAACGGCGGAGTTCGCCCTGTTCCCGCTGTTGCAATATCCGAGGAGGTTCTTGTCGGCTTTGCGGGCAACTATTCAGACTAGGAACGGCAAAATCCTCACCGATCCGACTCTGGTGGTTCAAGAAGGAGAAACGGCGAATGTAAATATTACTGATGAGGTGATCAGTAACATCACGCAGCAAACGCAAAGTACCGGAAATACAAGTACCACAACAACCACGGCTGTTAAAGATAGGGCCGGTTTGCAGTTGGGGGTGGCGATCGATCGGGTTGACGATAATGGCTTTGTCTCTCTGCGGGTGAACCCGACTATCAGGACACCTGGCAGCATTGTAGACTTGTCCACGGGCGGGAACGTCAATCGGATTAGTCTGCTGGGCGAGCGATCGCTGCAATCGGGGCTAATTCGCCTGCGGGACGGTCAGACTTTGATTCTTTCGGGGATTATCCGCGACGAAGAACGGATTGAAGCGAACAAGATTCCGATTTTGGGCGATTTGCCGATTATCGGTTCGCTGTTCAGGAGAACGAGCAAGACGAACCAGCGGGCGGAGTTGATCGTGTTGCTGACTCCGCAGATTTTGGATGATAGCGACCGATCGAACTTTGGCTACCAAAACAACATCAGTCCCGACGCGCGCCAGCTCTTGCAGCGCAGTCAGCCCGTTCAACCGAGGCAGTAGTCAGTTGGCAGTTGGCAGTTGGCAGTTGGCAGTTGACTGTTGGCTGTTGACTGTTGACTGTTGGCTAGGGACTTAAGTCCCTGGCGGTTCTGGCCAGAAAGGGGAAAGGAACAAAGGAACAAGGAAAAAAAAAATTCCTTGAGCCCTTGACAAATGACATTTTATTCTTTTTATTTCTCCTTTTTTTCTGCTCTCAAATACACGGAGGCGAGAAATCTGCTCTCTAAAGTGGTATTTTTTTACTTAATTTTGGGTATGAATTATAAAAAATTGGCCAGTTCCATATAAATTAAAGGTTCCACCGATCCATAACGGTCGGCAAGACTTTAGAATAATGCAGTGAAAATTAGATGCTGTGGGGTTTTCAGCAATTAGAAACAAAAATTCCTTTTCTGACCAATTACCCTAGGGTAATTGGTATTCATCAGGAGTTGTTAATTGGGGCAGCGGACAGGAGCGATCGGGAACAACCCAAATCTCCGAATCCAAACTCCAATGCAGTTTCCACTCACAGCTAATAGTTGAACTCTGTTTAACGTATTTTACAAATCCCAGAAGGAGTTCGGAATGAACAAAGGTGAATTGGTTGATGCAGTCGCGGAAAAGGCTAGCGTGACGAAAAAACAGGCAGATGCCGTTTTGAGTGCAGCTTTGGAAGCAATCATGGAAGCTGTCTCCGAGGGCGACAAGGTGACGCTGGTCGGTTTTGGCTCGTTTGAGTCGCGGGAACGCAAGGCCCGCGAGGGTCGCAATCCCAAAACGGGCGACAAGATGGAAATCCCGGCAACCAGAGTTCCTGCTTTTTCTGCAGGGAAGTTGTTTAAGGACAGAGTTGCACCGCCGAAAAACGCCGAATAACAAGGCAAACTGAGTCTTGATTAGACCTGTACACGGTGGGAATTTAGCTTGGGCAGCAGCATTGGCAGGCTGCCCTGCTTCTGCTATTCTCGATTTTTCTGCGAGTATCAGTCCTTTGGGCCCTCCTGAGTCGGCTCTTGATGCGATTCGATCGCACCTCAGCAGTCTGACGGCTTACCCCGATCCGGACTATGGAGAGTTGAGGGCTGCTTTGGGTGAGGCGTTTCATGTTGACCCGGATTGGGTTTTGCCGGGGAATGGTTCGGCGGAATTGTTGACTTGGGCGGCTTGGGATTTGTCGAAACTAGAGGCGACTTATTTGGTGACTCCGGCTTTTGGCGATTACTGGCGGGCTCTTTCGGCTTTTGGCGCGCAGGTGCTGAAGTGTCCTTTGGATCTCACATCTTGCACCGTTGTCAAGAACGGGCAAGATGCTGGTGAAGCGAGAGTCGAAAACGGGCAAGATGCCCGTTCCACAAGAGATCAATTTTATTGTGGAACAGGGATCTTGCCGGTTCCCAAACAAGTAATTGAGCATGGTTCAGCTTCTGGGTTGGATCTTAAATCGTTGGACGCTGGGGCGGGGAACGGATTGGTAACCGATGATTTGTCGGTTTCTAACCCTTCCTTTGTCTCTCCTGCTTTGTCTCTCCCGGTTCCTCTGCTTCATGCCAATCGACGAGGTTTGCTACTCAACAACCCGCACAATCCGACGGGTTTGCTGTTCGCTAGGGAGGCGATTGAGCCTTATTTGGAGCATTTGGCTTTGGTGGTGGTGGATGAGGCTTTTATGGACTTTCTACCGCCGGAACAACAGCAAAGTTCGATCGCTGCTGTTGAGAAGTTTCCGAATTTGGTGATTTTACGATCGCTCACTAAATTCTATTCTCTGCCGGGACTGCGGATCGGATGTGCGATCGCCCATCCCGATATCCTCCGCCGCTGGCAGTTGCAGCGCGATCCTTGGCCTGTGAATGCTTTGGCGGAGGCTGCGGCGGCTGCTGTGGTGCGAGATACTGCTTTTGAGCGACAAACTTGGGATTGGCTTCCTGTGGCTCGCCAAGAGTTGTTTGAGGGTTTGGCTGATTTGCCCGGTTTGCAGCCTTTTGCGGGGGCGGCTAATTTCTTGTTGGTTGAGTCGTCGCTGTCGGTGGCTGCGATTCAAAAAAGTCTTTTGGAAAAATACCGGATTTTGATTCGCGATTGTTTGAGTTTTCCTGAGTTGGGCGATCGGTTTTTTCGGGTGGCTGTTCGATCGAGGGCGGACAATCTGCTGCTGATTGCTGGACTTAAAGAAGTCATTAGTCAGTTGGCAGTTGGCAGTTGACAGTTGGTTGTTGACAGTTGACAGTTGACAGTTGGCCGTTTTCATATTTTTTCCGGTTGTATCGGAATAATATATTTGGATCGTATCAGCGCGAGCGAGACGCGAGCGCTACATAATTTCGATAAGCTGTCGCGCAAATAAACATTGCATATTCAGGGCGGGCGGGACGCTCAACCCCTATTTATCACAAGAGTTTTATTGTTTTTTACATAAGATTTAAATGCCGCAACAGCTTACAACCGGATTTGATATCAGTTGACAGTTGACTGTTTACAACAAATAAAAAATTAAAAAAACTAACAACTAACAACTAACAACTAACAACTAACAACTAACAACTAACAACTAACAACTGACAACTAACAACTAACAACTGACAACTAACAACTAACAACTAACAACTAACAACTAACAACTAACAACTGACAACTAACAACTGACAAATTTATTTATGCTTGAGTATGATTTAGTGATTATTGGTGGAACTGCGGCCGGACGCTATGCTGCTTTGACTGCAACTAATTTCCCGGCCCGCGTTGCTTTGGTGGAACCGCTAACCAAATCGCCAGATTTGCCGACTGGGGGGAAAGTGTCGATCGACCAGGGTTTGAGATACAGCCAAACTTTGAGCGAGGCTGCTCGTTTTACCCGCCAGATTGGCCACCAACAGTTTGGGGTTCGCCCGGATGTGGCTGATTCGTCAGCGCCGATCAAATTGCGGTTTGACGGTGTGTTCAATTGGGCTGAAGGTGTTGTTTCTAATTTAGAAGAAATTGACGATCTCGGTGTTTTGGCTGCTCGGGGTGTTGATATTATTTTTGGTAGCGGCGAGTTTGTGGCGAAACCGCAGTTGGCTTTTGTTGCGGGCGATCGTTCGTTGCGATCGCGCTGTTATTTGTTAGCTTGTCCAACTTTGCCGACAATTCCCAATATTGAAGGACTTTTGTCTGCTGGCTTTTTTACTTCGGAAACTGTCGCCCAATTGGCCAAACTTCCACAGTTACCTCACAGTTTGGTGGTAGTCGGCGCCGATCCCAGCGGGGTGGAAGTGGCTCAAACTTTTGCTCGATTAGGGGTCGCTGTGACGCTTGTGGTGAAGTCGTCGCGCATTTTGGCCAAAGAAGACCGGGAGGCGGCTGGCTTGGTTCAAGCTGCAATGGAGGCGGTGGGAGTGCGTATTCTGACTGCTACTGAGGTGACTCAAGCGAGGGTGATTGATGGTAAAAAGTGGATTCAAGCTGGACGTGCGGCGATCGAAGCTGAGGAGATTTTTTTGGCTGCTGGTCGCGGACACAATTTTGCATCGTTAAATCTCGAAGCCGCTGGGATTAAATTTAACAATCAAAGGTTGATTTTAAATGAAAAGCTGCAAACAACTAATTCGCGCATTTATGCGATCGGCGATGTTGCTGGAGGTTATCCGTTCCCTCATATTGCTAATTGCGAAGCTGCGGTTGCTGTGAAAAATGCTTTGTTTTTGCCGCTGTTTCAAATAGATTATCGCGGGGTTCCTTGGGCGATTTTTTCTGACCCGCAGTTGGCGAGGGTTGGTTTGACTGAAGCGCAAGCAAGGCGACGTTTTGGAGACGATTTGATTGTTTGTCGGGAATATTTTAAAAATATTGAAAGAGCTCAAATGTGCGGGGAGACAACTGGTTTTTGTAAGATTGTTGGGCGCCGCAATGGGGAGATTTTGGGAGCGAGTATTGTGGGGCCGCAAGCTGTTGAGTTGATTCATGCGATCGCTCTGGCTGTCCGTCACGGGATGAAGGTTGAGGCGATCGCCGAACTTCCTTATATTTGGTCGAGCTTTTCGGCAATTAGTGGTCAAACTGCTGCTAGTTGGCAGTTGCAGCGCTTGGGTAGCAATACTTTTATGCAGAATTTGTGGGAGAATTTGTTTCACTGGCGCAGGTATTGGAAGTGAAAAAATTGGCAATTGGACATTGGGACTTATGCGCGGGTGGTTAGAAACCGAGTTTTTGCTGAGAAGATTCGTTACAGCCTGCAGATTGGTGAAAAACTCGGTTATGAAGGTTTTGATGCGTAACGATTGTTTATGAATGATTTAACCGCAGAGGCCGCAGAGAGCGCAGAGTCAGAGAAGAGAACCCAGATTCTGCACTTGTTAACACAGTCAAAAGTATTTTGACCAGAAAACCTCATCCTAGGAGTTTAACCTCAAAACTATTCTCAATAATTAAGCGCTATTGATAAAAGATAAACACTTATTAACAAAGATTCATATTTCTACCTATTAGCGGAATGCTTGTCTACAAAAAACTACAGCCATTTTTTACATAAAAATCCCCAATGTTAAAACCTGCGGAATCTGGGTTTTAGCACCTGTTTCGCTTGCCTAACTTGTTGAGCCAACTCTGATAAAATCAGTTTCATGCCGATCGCCCTTCCCCTCGCTAAATTTCCAGCTTCCGTCTTCCCAATTTCATAAGCTAAAAATGCTTGTTGTTCGGCTTGTTGTAATTCTTGCTGTTTGCTATCGTATCGATCTTTGGCGCACTGGTATGCTGCCATTTGGGTCGATCGATCTATAGATAAAAGCGATACTCGATCGACTTCTGGCTCAACTGTACGGACTGCTTCAGCCAAGAATTTCCAGATTTGGTGCAAAATTTCGATGAACGTTCGATCGGCTTTACCGTTGAATAATCTATAGGTAATTGTTTTCATATCGAATTTCCGGCTAGCAACATAGTGCCAATAGATGAGAAACACAGATGTCCGCAGAATAGAAGTTTATCTGTGCTGCGATCTGCTGATGCAATTATTATCAATAAAATGTTTTGTACAGTCAATTCATAAATTCATTTCTTGAATTCATAAAAGTCATAGTCTTGGAATTCACGATCGTCAAATTTGAGGGTAAGCGGGAATGCTTCGCCTGTAGTGAAGACTTTAGTCCTTACAATCGAAGGACTAAAGTCCTCACTACGAACCTTTTTTATGATGTCAATCGATCGGACATGATATAAGTCCCGTTACCAAAAAACCCAGTTTCTTTAAGAAACTGGGTTTTTGAATGCCCTACAAGTCGATCGCTAAACGGAGAGGGTGGGATTTGAACCCACGTTAGAGTCACCCCTAAAGCACATTTCGAGTGTGCCGCATTCAACCGCTCTGCCACCTCTCCAATTGACGCTTAGATGGAAGCTAAAATTATCTTACCGCACAATGCGCCGCGTTGTAAATCTTTATAGAAAAGAAGTTTCATTTTCTTCAGATTCCAGAGTCGTCTTAAATCCCGTACCGGGAGCCCATTGAAGGGCTCCGTCGCGCCCTGTCCAGAATATCTGGGTTTTGCTTTGGTGCAGTTTGGCTGCGGTTTCTGGGTCGATTTCGTCAGCAGAGGCGATCGCCACTTGCGGCCTCACCGCATCCAATAACTCGGCTGTCAGGGTTGTTCCCGACCACCACAGCACTTGAGCCGGCTTCAATGTTCCCGTTGCTGCTAATTTTTTTTGTGCTTCTGGTGTCATTTCACCCACGAGTAACCAAGTTCGATTACCCACCAGCAATTCTACCACCGGGATTTCCGCATTTACAAACTGCAACCGCATGGAACCGAGATCGATTGTGCTGTTAGTTTCTACAGGTAAGTAAGCGCCTTGGCGAGACTCCACAGCCGTCATAAATTCCCGATCGCTCCCGCGGTGAATTTGTTTGGGAGCCTTGTTATCATAAAATGTGTTTATTGGCAAGCGTTCTATTAATTTTCCCCAACCACCGCTCAAACCTAAATGACCGTGAGTGGCGATCGCAAAATTCACAGAATTAACTCCTTGCTGCTGCAAAAAAGGCAACACCGTAAACCTCACAGTATTTTCATCACCGCTATTAATTAGCGCCACTTTTCCCCGGTCTTGAATCACTAAAACTGGTTCGCCCGATGTCGCCAGCAAAGTAACTTGAAACAAAGATGATTGAACGTACCAAACTGGCAAAACTACGATCGCAATTCCCGTCACCATCGCCACCGGTAAAATCCAAACCGCAGAAATACGCAACGCAAAAACTCGACTTTTCCCTTTCTTCTCTCTCCCCTTTGCCTGATTTTTCTTCCTTCCTACTTCCTGCTTCCCTGTTTTTTCTCCCTTCCTTCTTCCATCCGTTACATCCTTTACATCAGTTACAAAATCCGTTGCCGAACTTCCCCCCAGCCAAACCCAGCAGATTAAACTGTAAAGTGCGATTAACTGAAACACGGATACTTGACCGACAGCTACCGAATTACCTGGCAATTGCGAGAAATATTGGGCGATCGCAATTAACCATTTCGCCGGATAGTCCAACCCTTGAGCTAAAATACTCCCAACCGGTGGCAAAATCAATCCAGCAAAAGCGCTAACCATCCCGCCAATACTCAAAATCCAGAGTAAAGGAGCGGCAATAATATTGACTAAAATACTGTAAGGTGATACCACACTAAAAACATAAAGTAGCAGCGGCAGCACCCAAACAGAAGCGGCGATCGGAACCACCACAATTGAAGCGATCGCCGGCGGCATCCAGTCCAACTTTGCCATCAGCGGCGGCACTGTCACAACTAATCCCAAAGTCGCTAAAAAACTCAGTTGAAAACCTAAATCCCAAATCCACAAAGGGTTAACTAGCAGTAAAATAGTAGCAGCGATTAACAGCAATCCCAAGGGCTTAACTTCGCGGCTCAACACCAAAGCAAATAGTGTGCCAAATCCCATCAATGCGGCGCGGCATATTGAAGCTTCAAATCCTGTTAATCCGACGAGTAAAAATAAAGCGCCGACTCCAAAACCAAATTGTAACTGTTTGGAAAAACGCCTGGTTAAAGCTATGACTAAACCCAAAACCATCGAGACTTGAGTGCCAGAAGCTGCGATCGCGTGGGCCAATCCAGCTTGCACAAAATAGTCGCGGATGTTGTAAGGTAAATCTACTGCTTGTTTGCCGAGGGCGATCGCACTTATCAGCGGGCCTTCGGGAACATTTAACTGAGATAGTTGCGATCGCACGATCCGCATCCGCATCGCTTGAATGTACGATGGCTGCATCCCAGCGGGTTCCCAGAAAGCAGCCGTTTTGCTGTTAACTCGATTGACATCGGCGATCGCATTTTCTCTCCTCCAGTCAAT
Source organism: Microcoleus sp. LEGE 07076 (assembly GCF_015207455.1). GTDB lineage: Bacteria > Cyanobacteriota > Cyanobacteriia > Cyanobacteriales > Microcoleaceae > Microcoleus. The sequence continues at coordinate 1,145 of NZ_JADEWV010000176.1, read as the reverse complement.
CTGACGCGCTTTGAGCCCTGCAAAAGCTCCTTCTCTGGCTAAATATGCTCGAAAATCAAAAGCCCCCGGATTCGATGGCGGCTGCGGTTTGTACAGCGAGCCCACAACTGCGATCGTATTGTCGGCGTACAAGCCCGTTGCTTGCAGCAGAGGCAGTGTAACGTAGAGTTTGCCTGATACTGGGCGGTTGACGACTACTCCAGCTTCACCGCCGTTGATTTGGCTAACTAAATCTGTGTTCAGCCAAAATTGCGATCGCCCCGATCGAGTCAATCGAGGCGTACTCACAACTCTACCGCGAACTGTCACCACCACTTCTTGAGTGTTTCCCACCGCCGGAATCAGCTTGCTGATGTCATTAATTTTCGGTTGGGGCGATCGAACTGTTAAATAAAAGCTACCTAGAAATGCCAGCAAACCCGCCGCTGCCCACACCCGTTTCCCTCTCGGCAGCATCTTCAAAAAACTCAATTCTTCCCTCATCTCTAAGGGTTCTTCCAGAGTTTTTTTTGGGGTTCTGGTGCGTCTTTTTTTAGTAGTTTTGAGAGATTTCCTAGTATGCTTTAACAACAATTTAGGCATCGCGACTGCCACCGCTATTCCCAAAACTAATATCGCGTATCTACCCCAAAAAACTCCTGTAGAAATCAATCCCAGAATGTAGGCAAGACAAAAAATGACACCCGTTGCTTGATTCATTAATTAGAAACTCATATCAATTCCGGTAACACCGGAATGACTGTTTGCTGTTGACTGTTTGCTGTTGACTGTTGACTGCTGACTGTTGACTGCTGACTGTTGAGAGTTTGAACAATACCGATGCAACCGGAAACGATATCAGAGGGGAATATTTCAGGGAAACCGATGCGGGACTTCTCAACTCCTTACCAAAGAAACCGGGTTTTTCAACCGGGGTAAAAAGCTAAACGCCGTGTATTTAGCTAAAAAACCCGGTTTCTGGCTACCCCTGCGTAAGTTATGGCAAAATTTATTTTTTTACATTCTTTCCCTTCCCCGAACCGCTTAGAAAAACCTAGGCAAACCTAGGTAAGCTCTGCGGTATAAGCTTTAAACGTTCTTTCTTAGCGCTTACGCTTCCTCTCAGGTCGAGGTTGACCAAGAAACTCCAGTTAGAAACGCTATAA
>NZ_JADEWV010000175.1 GCF_015207455.1 Microcoleus sp. LEGE 07076 | reverse complement strand
CATTAGTGCAAGATGTGAGTTAACGCGAACTTCCTTGCAGGAAGCATCGGGGGACGAGCTTATACCATTTTCGATGTTCGCAATGGGGATTTTAAATTTACGATTTTCGATGAATATCATGTTTGGGCTTTTGCCTACAGTTGCATTTTTTTCAGCAGGTATTAATAAAATTATAGAGGTTGAGAGAGAAAGATGAAGGACTTTTCCCAGCCATTGATAGAAGCAAGTGAAATCATCGAACTACTCAGACAAGAGCTGCAATTAAAGCCATTTTGTCAAAAACTTTTGCAGAAAAAAGTTATTGACAAAGCAGCCCGGGAACGGGGGTTAAGTGTGACTCCCGAAGAAATTCAAACAGAGGGAGACAAACTGCGACGCGAGAAGCGTTTGGAGAAAGCGGCGGATACGATTGCTTGGCTGGCGGAGCAGATGATTTCCGTAGAAGACTTAGAGGCAGGAATTTGCGAGCGAATCCTATCCCAAAAATTAGCGGAACACTTATTTGCCAAAGACGTAGAAAAGATTTTCGTGCAAAGCAAATTGCAATTCGATCAAATAATTCTGTATCAAATAATTGTTGCCAACATACAACTTGCCCAAGAAATATTTTATCAAATTCAAGAAGGAGAAATCAGCTTTTTTGATGCCGCCCATTTTTACGACATCGACGAACATCGCCGGCATTTATGCGGTTGCGAAGGCAAAGTTTATCGGTGGAGTTTAAAACCAGACATAGCCGTCGCAGTATTTAGCGCTCAACCCGGAGAAGTGATTCGTCCAATTGAAACAGAGCGAGGATATCACTTGTGCATGGTTGAAAAATTTCTACCTGCGGAATTAACCCCTGAAAGGTATCAAGAAATATTGCACAATCTGTTTAACGAATGGCTGGGTAGTGAAGTCAATCATTTATTGTACACTTCTAAAGTGTAGGGTGCACCGGGAGCACAGAGAAGCCTAATATAGTCTCCGGTTAGGGCATGGACTCCTACATATAGAGGTTCTGCATAATTTCTGTAATTATTGCCGTTTAATGCTGCAATTTAGATTTAACTCTATTACAAAAATCGACAAAATGACGAAAAGTAGTCAGTTGTTCTGGCTTCTCTTCAATTCTTTTCAATAGCTGTTCCAAATAAAATGGCTTGAGTACATCTCCAGGTCTTGTTTTAGAATATGTGGTATTTTTAGCTTCAAATAACACTTTCAAATAAGCTCCATGAAACTGAGCATGGGTATTAAAATCTAAATATTTTCCCATTTTTTCAGGACAGTCAACTGAAACATTATAATACTTAGTATAATCTAATAAAAATTGATTTTTAGGATGTATTAACTTTTGAGAATGTGTTGCATAAATATTGCGATTGCCCAGGAGCCAACTTTCCAAGCAGCGATTTTGAACAATTAGCACAAGTTCTGTATTTTTTAATACTAGCTTTTCCTGATTTAAAAAATCATAAATCTCCGCGTGCCTTTCAGCAACAGTATTTTCCTCGGCATCAAGACATACGACAAAATAGTTGTATTTGCCGCTTAAGTTAATTTCCTCAATCGAAGGAGGAATAAAATCATATAATGAAGGATATCCTTCGCCACTAATCAGGTAATAATTTTTTTCATTCACCTCATCGTAACTCTTAACTTGTGTTAATTCTGGCAATAGATGATTTAGCCAAGCTGGATAAACTTTTCTCTCCGATTGCATCCCTTCGACTAAAAAATAGAGATTCATTCAACTTTGATTCCTTCGCTATATTCTTCGAGATTAATCAATTGCGTAAAAGCCTGATGTCTAGATTTTCCCAGGTTCAAATCTTTAGCATCAGTTACCGTTACTACACCTCCCTTGCGAGTTACTATTTTCCAGTATTCCATGCTGATATTGTTGATTATGTACGGGTGATGACTGGTGAGGATAAATTGAATATTTCGGTTTTCCGTGAGCAAATCGGTAACAAAATCGATACAGTTAATCCCTAAAGCATTTTCAAATTCATCGATCAGAATTACAGTTCCTTCTGGTGACAAGTACAGTTCGCTAATCAGAATTAGCGTTTTCAGCATTCCCGACGAAATGTTATTCTGAGAAATCCAATTATTGACACCTTTTTCTTTGATTTGCACGGGATAAGCTGAAAAAGATAGACTATCATTCTCTTTTACTGATTCTATTTTAACATCTTCAACTTGATGAAATACATCTCTAAATGTACGCTTAATGTTATCAAATACATCTGGATAATCGGTGGCAATCAAAGCCATTTTTAGAAGTATTGGTAAATTACTTGCTTTAATACTATCCAATGAAATGTTAATTTTTAATGAAACTTTACTTGATGCGAATATTGACATTAACCCGTGATGTATAGCTAGTCCTCCATTAAAAGAGCTAGAGTTATCACTGTAAATAACTTTATTAAAACCCTGCTGAACAGGGAAGATATCTTCTTCTTGATTTAAGATTTGCACTGCGCTTTGAAACGGTGATAGTTTTGGCGTTGTGTTTCCTTTAAACTTGATTTCGGTAGAGTTTCTTTCGATAATTGTATCCCCATCTCTAGATAAATGCTCGCGAACAATCCTAAAGTTACTGGCTTCGTCTTCCTCATCTGGAATTAGGACAGGAACTTTTTTTGTTTCAAACTCGCCTTGCCATTGGTACTCCACATCGTTGATTGTAGAAAATGTAATATCCCATGCTAAGCCGTTTAAAGAAGCACCATTCGCTATCTCTTTTAAACGTAAAATTCCTTTGAGTATTTGAGTTTTGCCAACGCCAGATACCCCAACTAACAAGGCAAGATTAGAAAAATAGATTGGCTCAAAGCGCCACTCTAATACATTATCGCAAAAAGCTACTTTCTTAATTCTCATTTCTCCCTCCCATCAATTATCTGCGTTCATCAGCGTACATCAGCCTGCATCTGCGGTTAAAAACTGACATAATTTTGCCGCCACCAAGCCCGGACAAACTTAATCTCATCAAACGTATAAACTTCTTGCAAAAACTCATAAATTGCTCTCAATCTTTCATCTCCAATAACTTCAATTGCTTGTACTATTGCCTCTTTTCGTTCCGGTTCTACTAACAAATTTATATCAATTTCTCTGCCCATCTCCATCAATTCTACGAGATGACCGGAAATAGTATTGGGACTCATACCCCGTGCATTGGCTATGCCTTGAACTGTCAAACCTTGTCGGTATAATTCCCAAGTTTGCATCTGCGAATAAGACGGAACATTAGCAAGATTTGGAAGATTTGCGACATCAGAAGATGCAGCGCCTGTTGGCAATCCTTGTTCTTTGCAAAAAGCGCGAATTGCCTCCAAGAAAACTTTACCGTATTTATCTCGCTTGTTGCTGCCCACGCCGTAAACTTCTTCAAATTCGGTGAGAGTTTGCGGTCGTTTTTCTGCCATGTCTCGCAAGCTTCTATCCGCAAAAACTACGTAAGGCGGCACAAATTGTTCGTCGGCAATTTGTTTTCGTAGCGTGCGAAGTACGGTAAATAAGCCTTCGACTTCTACGGCTAAAGAGCGAACTCTTCCCTGTACTTCCCGCTGCGGTTCAATGGCGATTTCAACTGTGCGCTCACGTTTCATGATTTCCCAACTTTTTTCGTTGAGTTTCAAAATGGGAAAACCATCGGTTTTTTCGTCTAATAAGCCTTGATTTAATAGGGAACGACTCAATCTTTTCCAATCGTCTGCAGTTTTGTCTTTGCCAATTCCGTAAGTAGAAAGTTGGTGGTGCTGGTATTGCAATACTTTTTGGTTTTTTGAGCCTCGCAGCACGTCAATAATATGATTCATGCCGAATTTTTCTTGGCATCTGGCGATGCAGGAAAGAAATTTCATTGCTTCAATAGTCCAATCTTCTACTGGTTTTTTGTGGCAACAGTTGTCGCAGTTGTCGCAGTTGCCGGGAAATGAATCGCCAAAATAATTTAATTGGACTGTGCGGCGACACTCGCTGGATTCTGCGTAGTTGATTACTCGCCGCAACTGTTGGCGGGCAATTCGCTGTTCTTGTTCGTCGGGTTTTTGGTCGATGATGTATTCGATGGTTTTGATATCGCCGAATCCCAAAAATAAGGTGCAGTGGGATGGTTCGTTGTCTCTGCCGGCGCGGCCTGATTCTTGATAGTATCCTTCTAGGTTTTTGGGTAAGTCGTGGTGAATTACAAATCGCACGTCTGGTTTGTTGATTCCCATCCCGAAGGCGACTGTTGCTACCATTACTTGTACGTCGTCGCGGATGAACCGGGTTTGGTTGGTTGTGCGATCGACATCGCTCATTCCGGCGTGGTAGGGTAAAGCTTGGATACCGCTTTGCTGCAATTTGTAAGCGATTTCGTCAACTTTTTTACGGCTGAGGCAATAGATAATTCCGGAACCGCCTTTTTTTTGGATGATTTGTAAAACTTCGGCAAAACTGTGTTTGGTTTTGGGGCGAACTTCGTAGTATAAATTGGGGCGGTTGAAGCTGGCGACGTGGATGTAGGGATTTCGGAGATTTAGCTGCTGGATGATGTCTTGGCGGACGCGCTCGGTGGCGGTGGCGGTTAGTGCCATAATGGGGATGTCGGGATAGCGATCGCGCACTCGCTGCATTTGCCTGTATTCTGGTCGAAAGTCGTGTCCCCATTCTGAAACGCAGTGGGCTTCGTCGATCGCAAATGCGGAAATTCCTAACTTTTCTGCTACTGTATCTAAAAACGGCAAAAATCTTTCACCCAACAATCTTTCGGGCGCAACGTAGAGCAATTTAATTTTACCTTCGAGAATTGCTGTGGAGCGCGATCGAGTTTCCATCGGGCTCAAAGTGCTGTTGAGAAAAGTCGCCCCAATCCCATTATCCTGCAAAGCTTCCACCTGGTCTTGCATCAGAGCAATTAACGGCGAAACAACCACAGTCAGTCCCGGTTTCAACAGTGCAGGTAATTGAAAACACAAAGACTTGCCACCGCCAGTCGGCATGACAATCATCATATCGCGTTTTTGTAAAGCAGCTTCGACAATTTCCCGCTGCCCCGGGCGGAAAGAGTCATAGCCAAAAAAATGTTTGAGGGATTGTTCGAGAGATGAGGGCGCGAGAGATGTTGGCGGATTCGACCCTGACATTTGCAGTAATTGGTTGTTGACTTCTACCTTATTCTAGGTCTTTTGAGCACAAATACAGTTACAATATTTGAGAATCTCAATTTAAGCAGATAAACCGATGCCGAAAGCAATTTGGAATGGTGCCGTTTTGGCCGAGAGCGACAAGTGCGAAGTTGTAGACAACAACTATTATTTTCCTGCCGATGCCATCAAGCGCGAGTATTTCAAGGATAGCAGCACTCACACTACTTGCGGTTGGAAAGGTGTTGCTAGTTACTACAGTGTTGAAGTTGGCGGACAAGTTAATAAGGATGCTGCTTGGTACTATCCTACTCCGAAAGATGCTGCTAAAAATATTGCAGGATATGTTGCTTTTTGGAAAGGAGTTAAGGTAGAGGCTTAGGTTTGTTGGTACGATTTGAACAAGTTGCGGAAAATAGAGGACATAACATTGTTTATTAGTGTCAACTTGAATTCCTAATGTACTCATCGACTTCTGTTTACCGCCGAGGCCAGATCACCCTGGCGCCCCCCTTAATAAGGGGGGAACAAGATTCTTCTCAAAGTGGGTCTTTTTCAGCGGGATTTAGGGGATCTAGACTTGGATCTCAACCAGAGATACAAAGGTTTTAGGCAATTGTTGACACTAAAGGGAGGGGACAATATTCTTCTCTAAGTGGGTCTTTTTAAGGGGGTTTTAGGGGGATCTAGACTTGGATACCAACCTGAAATACAAAAGTTTTTAGGCAATTGTTGACACTGATGAACAATGTTGTGTCCCTTAAATTTTAATCTTGTTCCCAAGCGGCGGCGGCTTCCCATCCCAAACCGCGACGAACGACAATTGGTTTGTTTTCAGTTAAATCGAGAATGGTAGAAACTTGATATCCTGGATCGGAATCATCATCGACAATGATATCTACTAACTTTAAAAAACAGTCAAATAGTTCAGCTTTGCCAAAGCTTTCTGCTTGGGCCGCAGGTACTGGTGCAGCACCTTCATCATCAGTGGTAATGTGAGCAGATGTGGAAATAATCGGATTTCCCAAAGATTCTAGAAGTGTAAAACAAAGCGGGTGGTTGGGAACGCGAATTCCCGTGGTTTTGCGTTTTGGGTTCATTACCAATTTGGGCACTAATTTGGTAGCTGGTAGCAGAAATGTGTAGGGCCCGGGGATTAACCGTTTGATGATTCTATATGCTTCATCGCTGACGGGAGCATACTCGGTGATATTTGACAAGGAGGAACACAGGAAGGTTAAAGGCTTGTCGTTGGATAGTTGCTTGATCTGCCTGACTCGTTCTACGGCAGATTTGGAGTTGAGATCGCAGCCGATCGCGTAAACTGTATCTGTGGGATAAAGCATTACTGCGCCATCTTTGAGAGCTTTTGTAATCTTCTCGATCCGATCTTTCTGGGGTGCAACTGGATGGAGTCCGTAAATAATTGCCATGTTAAGATATTTTAAGCTAAGTGGGCGATCGACAAATGTACTAAAACAATCAATGTTGAAAATTAATTGTTAATAATGAATAAAATAGCTTATTTTGACTGCCCAACTGGCATTGCTGGCGATATGTGCCTCGGAGCTCTTGTCCACGCCGGTGTTCCCTTGGAGTACCTAATTGAAAAACTCCATTTACTCGGCATTTCGACAGAGTACCAATTGCGGACGGAATTAGTTCACCGCAATACTCAACAAGCAACTAAATTTTATGTGGATTTAGCTGCGGATTTGCCTTTGAAATCAGATAATCCGGCTGCTGACTCCGCCCTCGATCCTTCGGAAACAGAATCGCCGACTTTCGACAGGCGCCACCACCACCAGCATCATCATGATGGGGAAGAACATTCTCACAGTCAGGGCGCAGCAGATGCCGAAATTAGCCACACTCATTACCGCCATTTGCCGGAAATTGAGCAGATTATCATCGCTGCAAAATTGCCTCCGCGCGTGGAAGCGTGGAGTTTGGCTGTATTTGGCAAATTAGCAGATGCAGAGGGTGCTGTACATGGTATACCCGCCAGTGAGGTTCACTTTCACGAGGTGGGGGCTACGGATGCACTTGTTGATATTGTCGGTACTTGTTTGGGTTTGGATTGGTTGGATATTGATGAGTTTTACTTTTCGCAGATGCCGACTGGTGGGGGTACGGTGAAGGCGGCCCACGGTAGGTTAGCTGTTCCTACGCCTGCGGTGATGCGGTTGTGGGAAACGCACCGAGTGCCGGTTTATAGCAACGGGATCGATCGCGAGTTGTGCACTCCTACGGGAACTGCGATCGCCTGTACTCTCGCTGCTGCTTTTGGCCCGCCGCCGCCGATGCAACTTCAGGCGATCGGATTGGGCGCAGGTTCTCGAAATCTGGCAATTCCTAATATTTTGCGCCTCTGGATTGGGGAGAAGGAAGGTTCGGCAGCGAGCAATGTACGGGATGTAACGGATGTAAGTCATAGGGTAGAATTTAGAGGGAAAAATTCAGAAAGTCATCAATTACCAATTACTAATTCACAGGAAACAGTCTGTGTTTTGGAAACGCAAATTGATGATTTAAACCCGCAGGCGATCGGTTATGTTTTTGATGCTTTGTTTCTCGCTGGAGCTCTGGATGTTTTTACGACACCAATTGTGATGAAAAAGTCGCGGTTGGGGGTTTTGTTAACTGTGATTTGTCATCCAGAATTTCAGGATGCTTGCCAAGCTGTGATGTTTCGCGAAACTACTACTTTGGGAATTAGGATCTCGACTCAACAGAGATCGATTTTGGATCGAGAAATCCAGAAAGTTCAAACAGAGTACGGCGAAGTGCAAATAAAAGTTGCTAAGTCTGGAGAAACGATTGTTAACGTGCAGCCGGAATACGAAGATTGTGCCCAAATTGCCAGAGTTAAAAATGTTAGTTGGCGGGAAGTTCACCGCTTGGCGCTGCAAAGTTGGTACGATCGAAGGGACTCGGCGGTTGAAACCGCGTCTATACAGACAAAACCCACCTCCGTGGGTTGAAGATTAAAGCCGCCGTCGCGCGTCTAAAATTTGTTGTTGCAATTCCTCGAAAGCTAAATCCAAAAGACACGGCGGTTGAAACCGCGTCTATACAGACAAAACCCACCTCCGTGGGTTGAAGATTAAATCCGTCGTCGCGCGTCTAAAATTTGTTGTTGCAATTCCTCGAAAGCGGGCAGTTTTGAGTTAGGATTTTTGTTAACTAGATCTTTTATTTGCTCAATTAGCTCGATCGCCAGCGGTACACCAAGCTGCAATTGTTCCAAGACCTCCCGCTGGGCAAAAACGGCTTCGGGAGTGCCTTCTAGAATCAATTTTCCGCGATCCATCACAAACACCCAATCGGCCCAGCGATAGATGAAATCGAGGTCGTGACTTGCTAAAAGTATGGTGGTTCCGGCTGCGTGAATTTGTTGCAGCAAACCGATCAGTTGTCTGGTGTGGCGCGGATCGAGATAGGCGGTAGGTTCATCTAATAGCAGCAATTTGGGTTTGAGTACCATGATATCGGCGATGGAAACGCGCTTTTTTTGTCCTAAACTGAGGTTGTGAATCGGTTCGCGGGCGAGTTCGCTTAGATCGAATTGCTCGATCGCCTGTTGCACCTGTTGAGCAATTTCGGATTCCGGCAATCCTAGATTGTACAATCCATAGGAGATATCTTCTTCTACGGTAGAAGCGACTAATTGATGTTCGGGATTTTGAAAGACGAGTCCGATTTGTTGGCGCAGTTTTGTCAAGGATTTGCGATCGTAGCGGAATGGTTCACCTTGCCAGCTAATGATGCCCTGTTGCGGTTTGTACAAGCCATTTGCTAGCAGAAATAAGGTGGTTTTGCCGCATCCGTTTTGACCGATCAGCCCGCAGCGTTTCCCCGCCGGGATTTTGAGGCTTAAATTTTGAATTGTCGATCGCGAATTACAGGGATATTGGTAAAAAGTGCGATCGAATTCGAGAATTGATTGAGACATATATTAGTAATTAGATAAGAGGGCGGTTGAAACCGCGTCTATACAAATGAAGTCTGCCTCCGCAGACTGAATAAGATAAGGTAATTTTAAAGGCTTTTTTTCAACCCGCGGAGGCGGGTTTTGTCTGTATAGACGCGGTTTCAACCGCCGGATTTTCTTCAACCCGCGGAGGCGGGTTTTGTCTGTATAGACGCGGTTTCAACCGCCGGATTTTCTTCAACCCGCGGAGGCGGGTTTTGTCTGTATAGACGCGGTTTTAACCGCCGGATTTTCTTCAACCCGCGGAGGCGGGTTTTGTCTGTATAGACGCGGTTTTAACCGCCGGATTTTCTATCAACTGCCAAAGTTGAATCTCATAACAGAGATGCTTTTCAAATAGTTGACTCGCCTCCAATCCTTCAACCACCAATTTCTTAAACCAGCGGCGAAATATCCAACGCAGAATTTTATGAATCGGCGGAACTGCGATCGAAATTAAATCTGCAACATAAATCATTGTGTTGAGTCCATACCTGCGGAAAGTATCGACATACAGGTCAATTGTCGGTAAAATATGAGTGGAAATATCCTCAGTTTTTACTAACATGAACCCAGCTTGCAACAATGCAGCATTAAGTTCTTTCACAACATGACAGTTAGAAAACATTCCCTCTTTATAGTTAGGATTAGATCGCATCATATCCGCAAGCAGTACGTAGCCTCCAGGATTGAGAATAGCCGCCGCACCTTTAGCTATATCGACAGCAGACATATACTGGCTACTTTCGCTAAAGAGGACTAAATCGTAGGAATGGGTGGCTTTAAAGTCTTCAAACCTCGTAAGGTGGAAGATGGCGCGATCGCCTGTACACTTGAGAAAGCGCTGCTGTTGAAACGGATCGGGTGCGAGTCCTTCCACTGCGAAATTGCGATCGAGCAAATAAGCCGCATTTCCGCCAATCCCGCATCCCACATCCAGGATAGTCTCAGTGCCTTGGGGGATGGCATCCAACAGTTTTACAGTATAAGCTTGCTGAGCGATACGTAATCGCGCGATCGTTAGTTCATCGGCCGGCACAGGTAGGGTTTCCCAATAGCCATAGTGAAGATAGGGGGATTCTGTCAGGCCCAAATAGTAATTAAGCGCTGCATTTTGGTAGCGAGTTACGTTGGAAATTTTGATTGATTGTGGCTGGGACATTGGAAAAATTCCGTAAATTTTAGGGTTTCGGGCAGGGTTGAAATTCTTCCCAGGGTTTGCATACCTGTTCATAGCACTGAACAGGCGAAATTGCCAAGTTTTGCAACAAATTGATATCTATGTGATTATTAGCGATCGACAAAAAAATAATTGCTTCCTGTGGTTGGTAACTAGCAATAATTTGGCTCAGAGATGTAATAATTTGATTACAGTTGGGGGAGGGTATCGGAGTCGTACCGAACTTTCCCCTTACGTCTGATGTGTGTTTGTCATTTCTAGGCGATCGATATACAGGGATATTACCACTATTATTGATGACTTTATGTACTGTGGAAATATTCACACTTACTATGTTGAGAAGCTCATCAAATCCTAGCCTAAGTTCTCAGGATCCAATAGCTCTTAAAAACTCAGCCGGCGCGATCGTACTTATCAATTCTCCTAGCCCGAGCGCCAAGATATCCCTATTTTCATAATATTTTCATTATATCAAATTTTATGCTAGATTAAAAGAATGAAATAATTATGAAAAATCAGAATGAATCATCAAGCGTTCTGCCGTAAAACATATCAAATTGGTATATTCGGGCTATTACTAGGAGTTTGGCTCAGCGGGTGCAGCACTCCGACGACTGAGCCTCAAACCAAGCAGAATGGCTATTCTAGCGCCACTAATAGCGATTCGACCAAAAAAGATAAAAAAGTCATTCTTACCACCTTTACCGTCCTGGCAGACATGGCTCGGAACGTTGCGGGGGACAAGGCAACTGTTCAATCCATCACCAAGCCGGGGGCGGAAATTCACGGCTATGAAGTTACGCCCAGCGACTTAAAACGAGGACAAAATGCTAATTTGATTTTGGAAAACGGCCTCAACTTAGAGCGTTGGGCAACCCGATTTTACAACAGTTTACCCAAAGTTTCTCACATTACCCTCAGTGAGGGAGTCCCACCAGTAAATATTGCAGAAGATTCCTATCGTGGCAAACCGAATCCCCACGCTTGGATGTCTCCCAAAAATGCTGTAATTTACGTCGAAAACATTCGCAAGACATTAGGAAATCTCGATCCGGCTAACGCTGCAAGCTATAACGCGAATGCGGCAAAATACAGCGAGCAAATAAAGGCGATTGATGCCAAACTCAAACAAGCTATTTCAGCTATTCCCCCCGACAAACGCTACATAGTAAGCTGCGAAGGAGCTTTTTCTTACATCGCCCGCGATTACGGCTTAAAAGAAGTTTACCTGTGGCCAGTCAACGCTGAACAACAAGCCACACCGAAACAAGTTGAACGGGTGATTAATACAGTCAAAGCTAACCAAATACCTGCTGTATTTTGCGAGAGTACCGTCAACAATCAAGCACAGCTTCAGGTAGCAAAGGAAACAGGCGCAAAATTTGCCGGGGTGTTTTATGTCGATTCTCTGTCTCCCCCCGACGGGCCCGCATCAACCTATCTTAAGTTACTTGAATACAACATCAATACTCTGATAAAAGGGTTACAAGGTAATCGGTAATCGGGAATTGGGAATGGGGAATGGGGAATGGGGAAATTGGGAAATTGGGAAATTGGGAATTGGGAATGGGGAATTGGGAATTGATAATAAGGAGAAAATTAGATGAATGAGATCGGTATTGATATTGAGAATGTGACAGTTGCCTATCACGGCAAAGTAGCTTTGCACAGCGCCTCGCTGCAACTTAAAGCAGGGACGATTTGCGGTTTGGTGGGGATGAATGGCGCGGGAAAATCGACGCTGTTTAAGGCGATTATGGGGCTTGTGAAGCCAAACACCGGACGAGTTTTAATTAATGGTTTGCCGATTCGTCAAGTGCAAAAACGCAATCTGGTTGCCTATGTGCCTCAGTCGGAAGAGGTAGATTGGAATTTTCCGGTGAATGTTTCTGATGTGGTGATGATGGGGCGCTACGGGTACATGAATCTGTTGCGGATTCCTGGATCGATCGACAAACAAGCGGTGCGAGAAAGTTTGGAAAGGGTGGAAATGTGGGATATGCGCGATCGGCAAATCGGAGAGTTATCCGGTGGACAAAAGAAACGCACCTTTTTTGCGCGGGCTTTGGCGCAACAAGCTAAAGTTTTGCTGTTAGATGAACCCTTTGCTGGCGTTGATATCAAAACAGAGAAAATGATGATTAACCTGTTAATGGAACTGCGTCAAACAGGACATACAATTCTCGTCTCAACCCATGATTTAGAATCTATTACCACATTTTGCGACCAAGTAGTATTAATTAATCGCAGCATTCTCGCCTATGGCAATACCTCTGAGGTATTTAC
>NZ_JADEWV010000460.1 GCF_015207455.1 Microcoleus sp. LEGE 07076 | reverse complement strand
TCGTCGAACCCCTGCCAGCCCCAGAGTTTGACCCCGGCAGCATTACTCCCAATCAGACCCAACAAACCATCAACGGCGGTGAGGGCCCCGATTTCATCATTGGTAGCGGCATCAACGAGTCAATTAACGGACTTGGCGAGAATGACACCCTCTACGGCATGGGCGGCAACGACAACATCGACGGCGGCAGCGGTAACGATTCCATCTTCGGCAATACCGGCAATGACTTCATCCAAGGCGACAGTGGCAACGATACAGTCTACGCCGGCAAAGATAGCGACACTGTGGTTGGCGGAGAAGGCGACGACTTTTTGAGGGGAGATTTAGGTCAAGATACTGTTGCCGGCGGCTTTGGCAACGACACCATTTTTGGCGGCAAAGATGACGACATTTTGCTGGGCGAAGATGGCGACGACGAGCTTTTTGGCAACTTAGGAAATGACACAATTAATGCGGGAAATGGCAACGATATTGTGTTTGGAAACGAAGGTGCAGATTTGATTTTTGGTAAGGCGGGAAATGACACACTTTACGGGGGCAAAGACAACGACAGTCTCGGAGGCGGCGATGGCAACGATTTGCTATTGGGCAACAACGAAAACGATTTGCTAGAAGGTTACACTGGCAACGATACGCTGTACGGAGGCAAAGGTAATGATAGCCTCTTCGGCAATGCTGGCAACGATTTTCTGGCCGGTGATGTAGGAGATGATACTTTGACTGGCGGTTCGGGGAATGATGTATTTCTGCTAACTCAAAGTTTAGGCAGCGACATCATTACGGATTTCCGCCAAGGCGAAGATTTAATTGGGTTAAATTCCGGTTTAAGTTTCAATCAATTAACTATTACTGGGAACAACAATCAAACTTTGATTAGCGTCACCAGTAGCAATCAATTGTTAGCAAAGTTGAACGGTGTAGCGCCCGGTACTCTCACCGCTAGCGATTTCATTACTCAGTAGTTATACCAAATCCGGGTTGTGGAGATTCTTTACGAACCAGTCGGCCTCCTCCCTTACGAATCGTAAAGCGGAGTATGTTACTGTTTCCTCTTATCTTCGCGTTCTTTGCGTCTTCGCGGTTCAATCATTCCAAAGGGCGAACACAACAAGCGATCGCCCTTTTCCAGCACCGTATTTGTCCGCAAATAATCCCGCAGGCGATCGCACCCGTAACTCAATAAATCCAGATTCAAAACTTGCTCCACGTTCCACAAAATCAGCCTATTATCCTCGCTGACAGAAGCCACAAACGTCCCGTCAGAACTGTACGCCACTCCCCTAATCGCCGCGCTGTGACCTCTGAAAGTCGTTAATGGAGTGCCGTCAAC
Source organism: Microcoleus sp. LEGE 07076 (assembly GCF_015207455.1). Lineage (GTDB taxonomy): Bacteria > Cyanobacteriota > Cyanobacteriia > Cyanobacteriales > Microcoleaceae > Microcoleus. The sequence continues at coordinate 129 of NZ_JADEWV010000460.1, read as the reverse complement.
CTTCCACAACTTCACCGTATTGTCCACACTGCCAGATTGACTGGGTTTTCATGTTGTTTGGCTCTTTTGTTATCTGCTGCGGCATTACCCGCGTTATCGAAATATGGACGCTGCGGCATCCCAATACCA
>NZ_JADEWV010000459.1 GCF_015207455.1 Microcoleus sp. LEGE 07076 | reverse complement strand
TCTTGCGGTTTGTTTTTAATGACGCTCTGCATAGCGATTAAATTGAAGTTTGCTGTGTACAGCTTTGGAATGGGTACCAGCTGTACATCGTTGCCCAACTCCAAAACAATTCGAGAGGCAAATGGCTCCCAAACACACAAAGCATCCACCTTTTTACTGGCCAGGGCAGCCAGTGTGGTCTCAGGAGTTAGTGCAACCAAATTGACCGTATCAGGGTCGATGCCGTTGTAAACCAGCACCAAGTCCAACACATATTGACTTCCAGTACCTTTAACATATCCGAGTACTTTGTCACGAAGCTTGCCCGGCTCGGTAATTTCAGAATCAGTACGAGCCACCACTTTCAAGTCGTTTGAAACGCTGACAAAGCTGGTCAAAATCGCGAAATCGTTTCGTGTAAAACTGTTGAACACCACCGGCAGCTCAGTGGCAGTGGCCAGGTCAGTTTGGCCATCGAGCATATTCCTCACGCAGCGGTTGCCGCCCACGCAGTTCACAAATTCAACATTCACCCCCCGCTTTTGAAAAAACCCCTCAGCTTCTGCCACGTACAAAGGCAAAGACATCAAGTTTTCAGACACCCCAATGCGCAAAGGTGCGGCTTGGGCTAGAAAGGATGACAACAAGAAACTGAGAAAAAATGCAGTGCGAACCATTCAAACTCTCGATGACCAAAAGACCCCCATTAAGTGTAGGGGCATTGTTACATCAGAAAACTACCAAGAAGAAACACCAAAAGCCATCTCTTCTGGACATTGAATGATCAAACACTCAAGGAGTGTCGCAAGGCGTGGACAGAGGGGTGCCGCTTTACCTGTGCACCCCCGATTTACTTGAATTTAGAACGCAAAAGTGGCAGTCAAATTCAAGCCATCTGCTTCGATGTTGTCTTTGTCATACAGCATCTCGTAACCTGCTCGAATATTCACGTTGCCTGCGGTGTACATCACACCGCCGCCATAGCTTAGTGAGCCGTCGTCATCGCTGGTGTTAAAGCCAGGGCCACTGACATTGGCGTCCAGAAAACCGTAGCCCAAGGTGCCACAGCCAGATTTGGGCTGAGTTCATATCCACCCACAATGCCAAGAGTGTCCACGTCAAGCTCAACACCACCAATTCGGCTGTCGGTAATACCCAGGCTGTTGTAGGTAGCGCCCAGGTAAGGGCCTTCAGCGAAGGCGGGGCTGGCTGCGGCTGCAGACAATACGGCAACAGAAATTAATTTTTTCATGGCTGACTTCCTTTGTTTGTTATCGATACTGCGCACCCCTTGGGGGGATGCACGGTACCTAACGCAGGAAATCAGCCATCGGGTTACAAAAACCAGTGATAAGCTGTAAACCGGTTATCGATCAGGCAGCCAATGGTTCCTGATTCTTGCGCTTCAAACTTGGCAGACTGTACTTGAACGCGCGGCCCACCACGGTGGAAAACTGCTTCACAATCGAGGCCTTGTTGTAATGC
>NZ_JADEWV010000174.1 GCF_015207455.1 Microcoleus sp. LEGE 07076 | reverse complement strand
CCACCCAGCCCGCCTCTGCTTGCTGGATGTCTTCGGAAATATGTACGCGATCGGAAATAGCCACAGCTACACCCGCAGCCATCGCTTCTGCAACAGCAATCCCAAAGTTTTCGTAATAGGAAGGCAGCACAAACAAGTCAGCTTTTCTCAACAGTGCAACTTTTGCGTCACCGCTAACAAATCCCGCGATTGTTGTAGATTTTCCTAAAATTGAATTTTGTATTTGTACTTTAATTTGTGTTTCATAATCTGCATCTTGAGGGTTAGAACCTGCTAAAATAAAGTGAAACTCTATACCCGCTGCCAAAATACTTTCTAATGCAGGAATCAACAAATCTAATCCTTTTTTTGGTTCAATTCGCGACATAAATAATACGATCGGTATTTCCGAATCAGGCAATATTTCAGGGTAACAATCTGCCGTCACACCCAATGGAATTACCAAATCCCGTGGCACAGGCAAGATGCCTGTGCAGTCCAAACCAAATCTTTCTGAGATTTCAGCTTCTTGCTTGCTAGTAAAATGAATTGCCGCTGCCCCTGCTAAATTAGGGCGTTCTAAAAGTGTACCATAAACCTGTTTTAAAAGCTTTTTCTTCTGCAAATCTGCGGGGTCAAGCATACCGCAGGGGCGGATAATGTACGGCAAATTGTGATATCTGGCAATTGTCGCAGCCAGGGTAGTTACTGGCGAGAAAAGAGCGTGAATGTGAGCGAGGTCAAATTGCCGCGCATTTTCATTCAACCACTGCAATAACGAGAGAGAAAACTTATATCTGCTGCTGGGATAACAACGGAAATAAATAATGTGATAGCCGTTTTGTTTAATTGGTTGATTTAGGGGAACATCTAACGGAAGTTGACCGATATCTCCGTTAGAATTTGTAGTGATAATTGTGACATCAACTCCTTGGGAAGCAAGGGCGGCAGAAAGTCCCAGTACCATTTGACTCGGGCCGCCGTAGACCAGAGAAATTGAGGGGATAATTTGCAGGATTCGCATGATTAGTGCTTTGTGTTAGTTGAGCTAGCTGGTTGTGTTATTATAGAAAGAATTGCCAAATTGGCACTTTATACTAATTTAGGCGATCGGAGGCACGTTATGCTGATTGGATTCAGCGTCGGCAATTACAAATCTTTTAAAGAAACTGTCACCCTCAGCATGGTAGCTTCGTCAATTACTGAGGAGGAAAAAGAGCTTGACACAAATAATGTCTTTGAAGTTAATAGTCATAAGTTAAGATTGCTGAAAACAGCAGCTATTTATGGATCTAATGCAAGCGGCAAAAGCAATCTGATCGCTGCTATTAACTTTCTGAAATGGTTTGTCCTCAACTCATCCAAAGAAACGCAAGTTTCAGAGGCGATCGATATTGAAGCATTCAGGCTAAGTACGGAGACAGAAAAAGAGCCGTCTTTCTTTGAAATCGTTTTTCTACTAGAAGGCAAAACTTTTAGGTACGGTTTTGAGGTTAACGCGCGGGAAGTTGTTTCTGAGTGGCTATTTCAAGCCGATGACAGTCAAGAAAAAATGCTGTTTGAACGGGATTTTGACAATTATATATTAGATGACTTCCCTGAGGGACAAGGCCTTAGCGATAAAACCAGAAATAATGCTTTATTTCTGTCTGTAATCGCACAATTTAATGGTAAACTTTCTGGCAAAATATTGCTGTGGTTCAGTAAAACTTTGCAATTGATATCAGGCTTGCAAGATAGACAATACCGCAAGGAAAGTTTGCAGTCTTTGGAGAGCGATCGCCACAGACATGATATTATTGAATTTATCAAAAAATTAGACTTAGGCATTGCTGATATCCAGATCCAAAATAGACCTGTATTTATTATTTCAGATAATACCTCAGTCTACGGGGGTTCCTATGGTAGTTTATACCCTCATTCTGAAATCCAACTAGCGGTAAAAACAGTTCACCCAAAATATGATGCTGACGGTAAGCAGAGTGCTATCGAATTATTCGATATCGAAAAGCATGAATCTGAGGGAACAAACAAACTATTTGCATTAGCCGGCATTCTCCTGGATACTTTAAGAACAGGAAAAATTTTATTAATTGATGAACTTGATGCCAGACTGCATCCGCTGATTACTCGCGAATTAATCTGCTTATTCAATTCTAACGAGACTAATCCGCACAACGCACAGCTTATCTTCACTACACACGACACAAACTTGCTCAGCAGCCAGACTTTTCGCAAGGATCAAATATGGTTTACTGAAAAGGATAAAAAGGGCGCTACTGATTTGTATTCTTTGGTAGAGTATAAAGTCGGAAAAGATACCTCATTTGAGCGCGATTACATTATCGGCAAGTATGGCGCTATCCCTTTTATTGGTAATTTTAAAGAACTAATAAGTCAACTTCATGAATAAAAAAAGTTCGTCTCGACGAAGCAAGATTGATTACTACAATCGAAAAGATAAAAGTAGAAGATGGTTTTTAATCGTGTGTGAAGGCGAGAAAACAGAACCCAACTATTTTAGAAGTTTCCCGGTAGATACAAAAGTAATCAAACTTGATATCAAAGGAGAAGGGAAAAATACTAAGAGTTTAGTAGAAAAAGCTATTGAGTTGAAAAGTAACGCAGAATACGACGAAAACGATCGATTTTGGTGCGTATTCGATCGCGATAAAAACCATCAAAATCCTAACGACTCGCAGAATTTTAATTCCGCCATAACTCTTGCAAGAAATAACGGCATTGACGTAGCTTATTCAAATGATGCTTTTGAATTGTGGTATTTGCTGCACTTTCATTTTTATAATACGGGAATTTCTCGCCAGGATTATCAAAATATGCTAACTAAGTTATTGGGACACGAGTATCAGAAAAACAGCGAGACAATTTATGAGGAACTAAAAGACAAACAGCAGGATGCCATTAAACACGCCAAACGGCTTTTAATTGAATCCGATCGCCCCAATCCTGAAACTGATAATCCTTCAACAACAGTGCATCTGCTAGTGGAAGAACTTAACAGTTTTATTCCAGATTGATCGGGAATTTTGGCAGTACATACATCTTTAATTATCTGGAAAAGGCTGCCCGTTTAGCTGTTCAGCTTCCTCTCTCTTTGTGGCTGTAATTTGGGTATTGTGAGATATTTCTTTGGAAATTTTATACATTTCAGTGGCTTTGGCTTCAGTGGCTTTCACAATTTCAAGGATTTCCAGGAGCAGGTTTTCATCTGGTAATTGTTTCATGGCAATGCTTCTAATCTTTCAACTACTTTGTCTATCATAATTTTAACTTCTGGAGCCATATGTAGCAAGGTTGCTAAATAATCTCCTGCTTTTTGAACATCTTGATCTGGCACACCAGCAAGCAATATATTGCCCACAATGTGCTCTGCTTGTACGCGCACACCTGACACGCAGAATTGAAAATTACTGATCGAAGAAAAGTATTGCATCAGTATTTCATTTTCAGGAAACAGAGACATAGCTCTTCTCAGTGCAAAAAGTCCCTGCGTTGCTTGGCGATCGGTATCGTCTAGTACCTGGTAGAGTTCGTCTACCAAAGGTCGTATTTCGGAAGGAATAGACATTTACCACATTTTTTATTTGACAATTGTATTATAGCTGGTAAAAGTTACAACAATTCTTTGTAAAAATCTAGTAACTGCTCAGCTAAAGCTTTATTTGTATAATTGCTCATCGCTCTATGATAACCCCGATCGCCCAAATCAACAGCAAAATCCGGCGCTTCCATCAATTGCTGCAAACAATCTCGCAAAATCTCCGCATTTCCCTCCGGGAAGATTAACCCCGCATCACCGATAACGTGGGGAATTTCGCCACAATCGGAACCGATAACTGGAATTTTACAAGCCATCGCTTCGATCAAAACATGGCCGAATTGTTCTTTCCAACCCACAGTAGTCAAAGTTTTGAATTTATAGCTGGTTTGCGATGGCAATACCAAACAGTTCATTAAGTTAATGTAAGGTGGAATTTCTTCGTGGGAAACGCTTTCTACCCAAATTATGCGATCACTGATGCCCCATTCTATACATTTTTGTTCCAGGTGCGATCGCAATTTTCCTTGTCCTACTAACAGCCACTTCCAAGGGAGTTGTTTCAATCCTGCTAATGCTTCAGCTAAAGTTAGCAGTCCTTTTTCTTCGACAAATCGCCCTACAAATCCTACCACAAAATCCGTTGGTTTAATGCCGAATTTTCGCAATAAATCAGCGTCTTTACCAGTGCGGCGAAACAAAGTTTCATCTACTCCGAGTTGGGGCATTACTTTCACTGCGCCTTGATAGCCCCGAGCTCGCAAAATTTTCGCTCCGTCTAGGTTGCCTGCGATAATTCCGTCTGTGTGCTGAAGATTGTAATTTTCTAAGGTTGAAACGGGCCAATTCAATTTATAAGGCAGATTCCACCAGGTAAATAATATATTTTTTGCTTGCAGTTTTAGCAGTTTATTTAGTAATATTAGCTGCACACAAGCTAGGGACTTTGAACCTTGTTCGACTTGGATAATCTGCGGTCTAAATTTTTGTAATATTTTAATTAAATCTGTGCCAAATGTTAGCAAGCCTTGATTGTTTTGACTGTAATTGAAAAGAGGAACTACTTTAAATGAACCTTGCTGACAGAATTCTGTTTCTATGATTTTATTTTGTACGCCTCCGGGTTTCCAGCGCCTCGGCACTATAAGTGTTACTTCAATATCGGGTTCTAAGTTGGCTAATTTTTTAAATTTTTCCCGATTTATGTCAACTATATAGGTGTGGCTGGCAACGAGGATTCTCATTTATTGGAAGAAGGAAGAAGGAAGAAGGAAGAGGGAAGAAGGAAGAAGGAAGAGGGAAGAATAGGTGTTGAAAATTTATGTTAGTTATTGATTGAGAAGGATCGTGCTACCTGCAGCCTCTGCGATTGCTTCACTTCACTGCGCTGCATTCGCAATGAGAGCGTTAAGCTTTTTTATCTAGACGGGTGTAAATTTGTCCGTCATCCCATAAAGAATGAATTACTGTATTTATAGCACTGATAAAACCGAGGAGATAAAAAGTAAGTCGAAAGATTATTTTAAGGGGCGATCGGCTTTTGTGGCAAGGCGGATTTCCCAAAACTTGGCAGTCAAAGAGTTTGGCGAAAAATCGCCAGCATTGAAAGGCTGTTAAATTTTTCAATCCCATGAGGAAGTGGTTGTGATAAAATGTGATTTGATATTCGATCGATCGCGTGCTGACATCATGACATCCGCCGCTATCTTCCCCCAAGTGAACTAAACAAGCATTGGGATCGTACCAAATTTTCATGTTAGTCGATCGCAACCTCAAACAAAAATCCGACTCCTCCCGCACCGCACTCCCTGCAAACCGCTCATCAAACATCAAACCCCACTCAGCAAAAACCCGCCTGCGAAACGACATATTGCAGCCTCTAGCCGACAGCACCTGCTGCGGTTTGACTGTATGCACCAAATCGATAAAATACCAAGCAATGCCAGCATCCATCGCTTGTGGAGGCAAATATTCGATCGCCAAATCGCCAACAGAATTATCCAGTTTCATTCTGTCAAAAACCCTGCCCGCCACACATCCCACATCTGGTTTTTCCAAATAATTGCCAGCGTGAGCCGCCAAAAAACCATCTGGCAATTGTACATCATCATCAATAAATAAAATAATTTCTCCCGCAGCGCGCCGCACTGCATAATTTCGAGCACCGGGTAAACTCGCCCAATCTACAGAAAACCAGCGAATTTTGCCAGCATTTGCCAATTCCTGTAAATAAACTTGAGTTTCCAATTCGTGGGTGCGAGTTTGATCGATTACCAGCACTTCAAAATTATCGTAATTTTGCCGAATCGCATCAGCCAGCGTCTCTCGCAAAGGTTGCTCGCGATTGTAGGTGGGTATCACAACAGAAATCATCATGGCACTTGCCGCCAAAGTATTGAATTTGAGATTTGAGATTTGAAGAATAAGGAAGAAGGAAGAAGGAATATCAAAGCAGGAATATCAAAGCAGGATCGGAAATTAGTTTTAAACCAAGAGACTGAATCTCTATAATTTTCCCTCTTCCCTCTTCCTTCTTCCCTCTTCCCTCTTCCTTCTTCCTTCTTCCTGATGATGTTGTACGGAAAGCTTGGAGGCGACAGCACTGATGACTAATGACTAATGACTGATGACTAATGACTAATGACTAATGACTAATGACTAATGACTAATGACTAATGACTAATGACTAATAACTAATGACTTCAGATCAAAGAGCCTGGTATTTCTGAACAGCCAACACCAAATTTTGGGTCCAGAAATTAGCTAATTCGGCGCTGGCAGCTTCTACCATAACTCGGATCAGCGGTTCGGTGCCAGAAGCGCGAACCAAAATCCGTCCTTGTTCTCCCATTGCGGTTTTAGCGCGATCGATCGCCCCTTGCAAAGTTTCGCACTCGTGCCATCTCAGGCGTTTTTCGCGATCGTCCACCCGCACATTTACCAGCAACTGCGGATAAGTTTGGAAACTGCCGCTTACCAATTGCGCTAAAGATTCCCCGGATTGGCGCACCAGCGAAGCTATATGCAAAGCTGTCAGCAAACCATCGCCACTGATACCGAAATGCGGACAAAGAATGTGTCCCGACTGTTCGCCGCCCAACATCGCACCGGTGCGCTGCATTTCAGCGTGAACGTGCTGATCTCCCACGGCAGTTCTAGTTAGTTTGCCCCCCAATTGTTCCCAAGCTCGCTCAAAGCCGAGGTTAGCCATTACAGTAGAAATAATTAAATTCGACGGTAACTGTTCGGAGGCGCGCAACTGCCGGCCCCACAGATAAAGAATGTAATCGCCGTCAATCGATCGACCTTTGTTGTCAACACCCAAAACTCGATCAGCATCGCCATCAAAAGCAAATCCTAAATCAGCATTGTGTTCCAAAACCGCCGCTTGCAAACTGTCAAGATGAGTAGAACCGCAGTTAACATTAATGCGAGATCCATCTGGAGAATTGTGCAAACAGATCACATCCGCCCCCATTTTCTCAAATACCGCCGGTGCCAAACCAGCCGCCGCCCCCCAAGCCAAATCCAAAACTACCCGCATTCCGCACAAATTCACTCCTTGCAGCGAATTAGAGACAGAAGCAGCATAATCTTTAACCAACTCTGGGCAGTGGTAGTGGTGTCCCAAAGCGAAGCTAGCAACCGGAACCTTAGCCCCCCGGATTCCCGCTTCGATTTGTTCCTGCAACTGCTGCGAAAGCTTTGAGCCGTTTGAGCCAAAAAACTTAATCCCGTTATCTTCTGGGGGATTGTGAGAAGCCGAAATCATCACTCCACCGACAGACTCCGAAACGCTTGCCAGATAAGCAACGCAGGGAGTAGGGCACAATCCCAAATTCCACACTTCCAAACCAGCGGCTGTCAAACCCGCCGACAGTGCCACTGCCAGCATATCGCTAGAATTCCTGCTGTCTTGCCCCAAAATCACAGGGCCCTGGTTGGGGGAATTTTGGCGGAGAACTTGTCCTGCCCAGAAGCCAACTTGCAGCGCTAGGGATGCAGTCAGCAATTCTCCAACTTTCCCGCGAATGCCGTCTGTGCCGAAGAGTTTGGTATTTGGCAGGGGAAGGTTATCTCCCAGCAGAATCGTATCGCGTTTGACTGGCTGTACCGAGTTAGCAGCCGGAAACTCGCCGCCGCGATGGCGCGAAGGTGTCTGAACCATATTCACTCCTCTAGGAATATCCACACTCACACTTTGGAGTTTATGTTACAACCGAAAATCTGATTTTTCAGCTTCAACTCCATTTATTTCTGAGATTGCTCCGGCAACCCCACCCTAAACTTTACCCTGACAAAAGTTTGATTATTTGTTGAATATACGGCATTTAATTGAACTTTCAGGTTGCTCGGCCGGTTCTAGGATAGCAGTTTAGTTGCACCAGGTAGTGTCGCCGGAGCAACTGTCACCGTTGGAATGGATCGACAACTGCGAGTGTAGAAGGTTAAGGCTGTATTGCCGTATACTTTTTGGCGGCAAATTTCGAGGCCGGAAATGGGGACAGCCGATCGAGTGCGACTGTGTTCGATCGCGATTTCGCCCTCTGGTGCTAACATTTCTTGACTGGCGATCGCATTCAAGACAGGTTCGTACAACTCGCTAGCGTAGGGCGGATCGAAATAAATGCGATCGAACTGCTGTGTGGATAATGAGGCCAATTTGGCGATCGCATTTCCCCGCAATATCTGGAATTCCTGAGACGAACCTGCTACTTGCTCCCAATTTTGGCGGATAATCGCACAAGCTTTCGCCGACTGTTCGATGCCCGTGACACTCGAAGCCCCGCGGCACAAAGCTTCTGCACCCATCGAGCCGCTGCCGGTACAAATATCCAGCCACCTGCAATCGGCGATCGTCCCCTGCCAAATATTAAATAAAGCTTCTCTGACTCGCGCAGGTGTGGGGCGAGTAGCGAGTCCCGGCAGAGTTTTGAGTTGGCGGTTGCCGCAGATTCTCAAGCTCATTTAAAATCCCAATTTTACACTAGCTTCTGGTTTATTTACTTAGCAAACATCAATTTTAATGCTATTATTAATCTAGCACATATTTGTTGAACATCAATATTGTTAAGCAGTTTAAATCCAACGGCAAACGATATTTGTTTAACAAAATTTACCTGAAATATTTGCACAAATTGCTAATATTTATGCGATCTTACTGGCACGATCTGGCTGAAACTATAAAAACACAAATTTACGGTAGAGGCTTTGTCTGTAAAATATTATACACTTTGTCGAAAATCCGACAACATCACTCAAGACGGGGGCGGCAGAGATGATCCCTACTTTCGCGCCACATACAGCCGCATTGCCTCCAGAAGTTCGAGGAATCGATCGCCAATTGTCAAAAATATTAACTACCCCCTCTCAATTTTCCTGAAACTCCCTCCAATCTAGGTTTGTTGAGGTGCCAACGCTCTCTAGAGACAGGGTAATGATGTGAATCAATTTTCCAAACTGTCAGTTTTTTGGTATAATCCAGTCAACCAGCCAGCGCAAGTCTGAAAAATCGCAGCAGATTGAAAACGACGATCGAATGCTAGAGCATACTTCGAGGATAACGTCGGCGGCTGGCATCCAAAGAACGATCGAGCAATTGATGGAAAAAATTGCATCGTTAATTTGGATCAAAAATATGATATTACATGGAATCAATCGGCAAACATGAGAATTGGCGCAACATATCTGGGAAACGATCGCTGTGAATTTACGGTATGGGCTCCCTTGCTACAAGAAGTAGCAGTCCAGATCACAGCCCCAAAACCACAAATCATTCCCCTGAAAAAAAAACCGAGAGGATATTGGCAAGTCACAGCAGAAGGAATATCTCCCGGTACGCTTTATACCTATCAACTTGATGGAAAGACGACCAGACCAGACCCGGCATCTTACTGTCAACCCCAAGGCGTTCACAACCCATCAGAAGTAGTTGACCAAAGCGCTTTTACTTGGAACGATGCCGATTGGCAAGGAATTTCAATCGCCGACTATATTATGTACGAGGTACACGTTGGCACGTTTACCGAAGAGGGAACTTTCGAGGCAATGATTGCCCGTCTCGATGACTTGAAAGAGTTGGGAGTTAACGCGATCGAGATTATGCCAGTGGCGCAGTTTCCGGGCGATCGCAATTGGGGTTACGACGGCGTATATCCCTTCGCCGTTCAATACTCCTACGGCGCAGTTAACGGCCTGAAAACCCTAGTCGATGCTTGCCACCAAAAAGGCTTAGCCGTTGTCCTCGATGTCGTCTACAATCACCTCGGCCCCGAAGGCAACTACACCTCAAATTTTGCCCCTTATTTTACCGATAAATATCGTACCCCTTGGGGAAACGCCATCAATTTTGATGATGCTGGCAGCGGTGGCGTTCGCAATTTCTTTATCGAAAATGCCCTATACTGGTTTCGCGATTTACACATTGATGCGCTGAGGTTGGATGCCGTTCACGCGATTTACGACTTCTCCGCCAAGCACTTTTTAGCCGAGTTAGCCGAAAAAACCCGAGAACTTTCCCAACAGCAAGGTCGATCGTTTTATTTGATCGCCGAAAGCGACCTCAACGACGTTCGGATTATCAATCCTCCCAGCAAAGGCGGCTACGATCTCAATGCCCAATGGTGCGATGATTTTCACCACTGTTTGCACAGCCTGATTACCAAAGAAGACCGAGGGTATTACCAGGATTTTCGCGAGTTCAGAACCCTAGTGAAAGTCTTGCAAGAAGGGTTTGCTTATGCAGGAGAATATTCGGAATTTCGGCAGCGTTACCACGGCAGTCCGGCGGGGAATTTTGACCCGGCTCAATTCGTCGTTTGTTGCCAAAATCACGACCAAGTGGGCAACCGAATGTTAGGCGAACGGCTGGCAGAACTGGTCTCCTTTGAAGCGCTCAAATTGGCGGCAGGCACGGTATTGCTTTCTCCTTACATTCCTCTATTATTTATGGGAGAAGAATACGGCGAAGAAGCTCCATTTCTGTACTTTGTCAGCCACAGCGACCCAGATTTAGTCGAGGGGGTTCGCCAGGGCAGAAAAGCCGAGTTTAAAGAATTTCACCACACAGGAGAACCGCCAGACGTACAAGATCCCAAAACATTTTTGCAATCTAAGCTTAACTGGGAAAAACGCCGTGAAGGCAAGCATAAAGTGTTGTTCGATTTGTATCGAACCCTGATTAAACTTCGCCAAGAAATTCCTGCATTGAAGTGCCGCGATCGCCAAAGTATTGAAATCAACAGTTTTGACGGTGAAAAAATCATTACCCTCAGAAGAAGCGTTGACGACAGCCAAGTGTTAGCAATCTTCAATTTCAGCGATACCACACAAACAACTAAACTTGTACTGCCAGAAGGAAACTGGCAAAAAGTCCTAGACTCATCCGATCCTCAGTGGAAGGGTGACGGTTCGACGCTGCCCCAAAAACTAGATCCGGAATCGACGGTAACCTTACCGCATCAAAGTTTTATTCTGTATCAAGTTGAATAGTTTTCAAATTGAAATTTCAAACTGAAAACTTCAACCAGCGCAATTGTTCAATAAAAAGGATTACAACTTGGATTCTATGGATTTAAAAGTTTGGCCCGGAAAACCCTATCCCTTGGGTTCAAAATGGGATGGCAAAGGCACAAATTTTGGCCTCTTTTCAGAAAATGCCACAGGCGTTGATTTGTGCTTGTTCGATAAAAAAGGTTGGGAAACCCGAGTGCCGCTGACAGAAGTCTACAACTTCATCTGGCACTGCTACATTCCCGGCATCAAACCCGGTCAATTGTACGGGTTTCGCGTTCACGGCCCCTACGAACCCTTAGCGGGACATCGGTTCAACTCCGCCAAACTACTGATCGACCCCTACGCCAAAGCCATCGCCGGAGATGTGGTTCACGGACGAGAAATCTTCGGTTATGACTGGGACGATGAAAACGATGACTTATCCCGTAGTGCCTTAGACGATTCTCACCTCGTTCCCAAAGCCGTTGTTATCGATGAATCCTTCGACTGGGAAGGCGACACTCACCCGCAACTGGCTTGGCACAAAACAGTCATCTACGAAACACACGTCAAAGGTTTTACCCAACTGCATCCCGACATTCCCGAAGCCTTGCGGGGAACCTACGCCGGACTCGCCCATCCCGCCGCCATCGACCATCTCAAATCCTTGGGGATTACCGCCGTCGAACTCCTCCCCGTCCACCACTTCATCGGCTGTCCCGGCTTTTTGGATGCCAAGGGACTGCGGAACTACTGGGGCTACGACTCGATCAACTATCTCGCGCCTTATTCCCGCTACAGTGCTAGCGGCAACACCGGTCAACAGGTGAATGAGTTTAAGGAGATGGTCAAAGCCCTGCACGCTGCCGGCATCGAAGTGATTATCGATGTGGTCTACAATCACACGGGAGAGGGCAACCACATGGGCCCGACCATCTCGTTTCGGGGCATCGACAACGCCGTTTACTACCGCCTCATGGCAGACAATCCCCGCTACTATATGGATTACAGCGGCTGCGGCAACTCCCTCAACGTCTTCCATCCCCAAGTATTGAAGCTGATTATGGACAGCTTGCGCTATTGGGTGTTGGAGATGCACGTCGATGGGTTCCGCTTCGATTTGGCGACGGTGTTAGCGCGAGAAACCCATCGCGTCGATACTTTTGCAGCATTTTTCGATATCATCCACCAAGACCCGGTGTTGTGCGATGTCAAGTTAATCGCCGAACCTTGGGACATCGGCGAAGGCGGCTATCAAGTCGGAAAATTCCCCTTGCTGTGGTCGGAGTGGAACGGTCGCTACCGCGATACGATGCGAGACTTTTGGCGGGGAACTGACGAAACGCTTTCTGAGTTTGCGTACAGCTTTACCGGCAGTTCCGATTTGTACGAAAGTAACGGACGGCGACCCCACGCTAGCATCAACTTTATCACTGCCCACGACGGGTTTACCCTGCACGATTTGGTCAGCTACAACGAGAAACACAACGAAGCTAACGGCGAAGACAGTCGCGACGGGGAAAACCACAATCAATCGTGGAACTGCATGATGGTCGAATTCCTAGAGACGGAAGCGCTAGAAGAGGGAGAATCTGCACCCTATTTTGACCCCTCTACTGGGG
>NZ_JADEWV010000173.1 GCF_015207455.1 Microcoleus sp. LEGE 07076 | reverse complement strand
GTACAATTACGTTTTATTCAAAGGCGGGCCGATTAAAATTACCCGCAAATCCATAGATTTAGCTATCAACGTCAGCACCTTATTTTTTACAGTAATTTACAGCACCAACCTCTATCTACTCACCACAGCCAGCGAAGAAATCACCGGCGCCATAGAAAACTTAATGCAGCCGCTGCGCCGTTTGCACTTGCCAGTCACCGAAATTGCCCTAACATTAACGTTATCTTTGCGGTTCATTCCTCTAGTATTGGAAGAAATACAAAATTTAGTGCGATCGGTGAGCACTAGAGCTATCAACTGGAAAAAACTCGGCTTTCGCCGCGCCGCTCAAATTTGGTTGCTGATCGCCGAGAGGCTGTTAGAAAACTTGCTGTTGCGAGCCGAACAAATTGCCAGCGCCATGAAAGTTCGCGGCTTCACCAGTCCCGATCGACACCGTGTAGAATGGCACTCGTTGCATTTCAAACTCCGAGACTGGATCGCCTTCGGCTGCTTGATCGTCCTCTGGAGCGCCCGCTTGGTTTGGGGTTGGGACAGTTGAGATTAAAGATTAAAGATTAAAGATTAAAGATTAAAGAATTTTGAAAAATTGGGAATGACTGATACCAATTTCATAAAGTTATGCTGCTACCGAAAGTTTGACTCCCCCCTTTTATAAGGGGGGGTTGGGGGGGGTAGATATGTAGCGCTATTTTATGAATTTGGTATGAGGAAGCTCGTGGTTTGGAGTACGGGCCTACATTTGAGTAAGTTTTGTCTGGTGCGCGACAGTCCTGCTAAAGTAATGAAGGCAAATATCTAGACATCCAAGATTTTGAACATCTATCTCGGGACAGATATCGTATACATTCCCCGCATTCAAGCCGCATTAGACCGATTTGGCGATCGATTCCTGGAAAAAGTTTTCACACCGGCAGAACAAAGGGATTGCGGGCAACTAAATTCTCAACACAGCAGCATTAAAGGTAAAATGAATCGAGTTTCCTGCAACCAGCTAGCTGGACGCTGGGCTGCCAAGGAAGCGGTTGTCAAAGCTCTAGGCACGGGATGGCGAGGAATACGATATGCAGATGTGGAAGTTCAGCGCGACGATCGCGGTGCTCCCAAGGTGCAACTGCACGGAACAGCAGCAGCACGAGCCTCAGTTTGGGGGAATTGCCAGTGGCAATTAAGCCTCAGTCACGATGGAGACTATTGCACGGCTACGGCGATCGCCCTTTGTACCCCGCCGGAAAACAACCCCCTCGGGCGATCGAGCGAAACTCAAATCTCAAATGTAAATCTTTAAACTAACATCGATCGACTGTGAGCGTAAATGACTACCGAAACCTACCTGAACCATCCAAACTTCGGCCTCCTCTTCAGGGTATCCCAGGTTGAAGACAGCCAAGAATTATTCACCACCCTATACGCCCAGCGCCTATTCTTCTTAGTGACAAACGGCCCAGGCGGCCTGAGATTTGAACCCATCAGCCGCTCCGACGCTCGCCTGATGGTAGAAATTCGCCTGCGAACCCTCCGCCGCAGCGGCCAATACAAAGATTACGACCAATTGCAGGCGATTCACAAGCGTACATTTCAATAGCGAAAATCAGTCATTAGTCATTAATTGGGAATTCCTCGTTACCAGGCAGAGCCTGATAATGTAGATCCCGAGGCTCTACCTCTCTTTACCTCGCCGCTTCTGGAAACACAGAAGTGTAGCAGATGTTTAAATTAAGTAACCGGGTATCATTAATTACAAAAAGACTCTTGACGCTGATTGGGCCCTGGGGCGATATACAAGTGTAATTAATTCAGCACACCCTACTGATTAAATTTTCGTTCCTAATTTTCCCGAACTCCAGTTCCCAACGTTGAGCAACTATGACCATTATCTCTGCAATTAACAGCATTCGCCAACACTTGCCCGAATCAGTGCGGTTAATTGCCGTTACCAAACAGGTATCGACTGATGCTATCCGCCAAGCATACGGCGCCGGCATCAGGGATTTTGGTGAGAGCAAGGTTCAAGAGACTGTCGAAAAACAAAATCAACTGCAAGATTTACCAGATATCAACTGGCACTTAATCGGCCACTTGCAAAGCAACAAAGCAGCCCTAGCCCTTGAGCATTTCCAGTGGATTCACTCTCTCGACAGCTTAAAACTGGCCGCGAGGCTCGATCGCATAGCCGGCGAACAGTCCCGATCTCCCCAAGTCTGCTTGCAAGTCAAAATGTTGCCAGATCCGGACAAATACGGCTGGAGCGTCCCAGAACTGCTTGCCGACCTCCCAGAACTGAACAAATGTCAGCATCTCAAAATTCAAGGTTTGATGACAATACCTCCTCTAGGATTAGATGACTCGCAAATCCTAGAATTATTTAACAGCACTCGCGAACTTGCTAACCAAATCCAGCAGCAAAATTGGCCCCATATTAAGATGCAGCAGCTCTCGATCGGGATGTCGGGAGATTATCATTTGGCAATTCAAGCAGGTGCTACTATGATACGCATCGGACAAACCTTATTTGGCTCTAGGAGGGGATAAATATTGGAAATTTTCCGATCGAGACAACATAGGTTAAATATAAGAGTAGTTAGCGACCCGCGCCTAACCCGCAACGCGAGTATAGTCGGGGCAGTACAGTCGTGAAGGAGCTTAAATGGTGAGCATTTTTTCTAAGCTACGAGATTTTGTAGGCTTCAACAACGAGCCTGAGTACGATTACGAATACGACGAAGCGGATGGAGATCGTTTTCAAACCGTCTACCAACCGCCCGAACCGAACGCCGCTGCCGCTGCTGCTGAAGAAGAACGCCGCCAAAATCGCAGAATGCGGGAGCGGTCAGTAGTAGGATCGACAGGTACGGATGTAGTTGCACCAACCGGGGGAGTAGGGTCAGTAATGAATAACGTGATTGGAATGCCTGGAGCTATGAACGGGATATCAGAAGTAGTAGTAATGGAGCCGCGCACTTTTGAAGAGATGCCGGCGGCAATTCGAGCGCTTAAAGAGCGCAAGTCAGTGGTTTTGAACCTGACGGTGATGGACCCAGACCAAGCGCAAAGAGCTGTGGACTTTGTGGCGGGCGGTACTTATGCCCTTGACGGTCATCAAGAGCGAATTGGCGAAAGCATTTTCTTGTTTACGCCTAGCTGCGTGCAAGTGAGAACTCAGTCTGGTGTGGTTCACGAAGTGCCCCCAGCCCAAGGACGGCCCCGCCCTGCTACCGCTGCTCCCGCACCGACAGTCTGGCCTGCCGAACAACAAGCTCAAATGGTTCAGTAGTCATTAGTCCTTAGTCATTAGTCATTAGTCATTAGTCATTAGTCATTAGTCATTAGTTAGTAGTCAGTAGTCAGTAGTCCTTAGTTAACAACTAATAGCTGTGGAATCAAGACTGCGGATGAATAACATTAGCTAACAACTAAGTAACCAATGACTAATAACCAATGACTAATAACTAATGACTGACAACTAAGTAACAAATAACAAATAACAAATAACAAATAACAAATAACAAATAACAAATAACAAATAACAAATAACTAATGACTAACATCAAATTTGGTACGATCGGCGGCGGGGTAATGGGAGAAGCTCTCTTATCCCGCTTAATAGCACAAAAAGTTTATTTGCCCTCAGAAATATTGGTGAGCGAGCCGCAACTTCAACGGCGCGAATTTTTGACCCAGACATACGGAATCGGAACAACAGCCAGCAATCTAGAAGTTGCTGCCGCTACAGAAGTGCTGTTTTTGGCGATTAAACCGCAAGTTTTTGATACGGTAGCTTTGGAGTTGGCTGTGGGGGCCGATCGCAAACAAGCAAATAATGGAGAAACTGCTAATTGCCACCCATTGGCGCTGATAGTGTCGATTTTGGCAGGAGTCCCGCTCAGCAAGCTAGAACCGGCGTTTCCGGGGCGATCGGTGCTGCGGGTGATGCCGAATACTCCGGCAACGGTGGGGGCGGGAATGAGCGCGATCGCCCCGGGGAAACTCGTGCAACCAACCCATTTAGAATTGGTAAGGCGCATCTTTGGCGCGGTGGGAGAAGTGGTGGAAGTTCCAGAAAGTATGCTGGATGCGGTGACGGGGCTTTCCGGTTCCGGGCCCGGTTATGTTGCGATTTTGATCGAAGCCTTGACAGATGGCGGAGTTTGTGCTGGTCTGCCACGGGCGATCGCATCTCAATTAGCCTTGCAAACAGTATTCGGTACAGCGAAGCTATTACAAGAAACGGGAATGCACCCGGCAGAATTGAAAGATCGAGTGACAAGTCCCGGCGGTACAACTATTGCGGGAATTGCGAAACTAGAGAGTAACGGCTTTCGTTCTGCACTGATCGAAGCAGTGAAAGCAGCTTCTTTGCGTTCTCAAGAATTGGGTAAATAACAACAAATAATTTAAAATGGCTTATAGCGACTTCAAGCTGAAGGAACTTGTCAAGCAATTTGACTTAACTCTCAACGAAAATCAAGATTTATTTGCGGATATATCAGAAGTGGAATCTAGCGAAATCCTGAAAGTAGCGTTAAAAGAAAACGCAGGATTAGCAGTAGACATCAACACCGAAAAAGCTCGTTCTGAACTGATTATCGCACCCATTTTACTGGAAGTTAGACGACAATTAAATTATCAAATTGGTTTATTTTCCGGTTCCGAGTTCAATGTCGCTCCTGAAAAAGGATTAAATGGAACCTGCGATTTTTTAATGAGTTTGTCAGCGGAACGCTTGTTTATCAGCGCCCCTGTGATTACCCTTGTTGAAGCGAAAAAAGAAGATATTAAGGCTGGTTTCGGGCAGTGTGTAGCAGAAATGTTAGCCGCTCAATTATTTAATGAGGAGGAGGGAAATCAGATTCCAATTATTTATGGAGCTGTGACATCGGGTACTGTGTGGAGATTTTTGAAGTTAGAGGGACAGATTGTGTCTATTGATGCGATCGAGTATTATCTGAGGGATGTCGGAAAAATTTTAGGGATTTTATTAAGCGCGATACCTAGATACGAATTAGGGACAGAAACTAATTGAATCAAGAAAAAACGAGTTCAATTGCACTTTAAACCTGCTGCTGCCGCTGTCGGATACTTGACGGGAACAAAAGCAAGGCTGAACTGCTCTTTTCGACATTCTACAATATGCACCAAATCGCTGGGGGGATTTTGGCGATCGCCATTCTGCGGCGAGTTAAACTGAATAGTTCCTGTTGCTCCCCAAGCGGTAAAATCAGGAGATGAAAGGATTCTTTGCATTCCTTGGCGAGTCGGTATAGGCTGCATTTCCAATGCTTTTATGAGGGCGCGCGCTGCATCGTAAGCTGAAGCTATGCGAGTATTTCCCTCTTCTTCCCACAGCGAGCGAGCTTGTTGGGGAAATTCGGGATTTGGACTGTTTAAGGGATGCCAGCCAACAGAAAAAATTAGTTTTTTAAACAACTTTTGCTGTTGCTGGGATGCCAGTTCTAACATTTGCGGACACATCAGCATCCAGGCGCCGACAATCCAATTGCGATCGCCATTAAGTTTTATTATCTCAAATGCGTTGTCTAGAGATCTCGTATGATGGGGATCTGGAACTAGCACGATCGCAGTTTCTCCCTTTCCCTGGATTTCCTCGATCGCTCTTTCGGCGTTGAAGTCATTTATTAATAAATCGAAATCGCGAATACCGACTATTTTTCCTCCTCCCTCATCTCGAAAATAGTTTGTGTAATCTTCCACAAAAGATGCACCGAATGGGCTTCTAGGATTGTATAAAATTGTTGCTTGTTTTTGATTGTTTGCTAGGAGGTAGTTCGCTAAATCTCTAGCGATTAAACGGGTCGTATATTGAGTCCGAAAGAAAAAAATCCTAGGTTCATCCGTCAACTCCTTCGTGGCTGCACCCGGAGACATCAAAACGAGATTATTGTTATTGTAAATATCTACGGCGTGCATTGTCATTTCGCTGCTGCCGTGACCGACAACTGCTAAAATATCCGGTTGATTTACCAGTGAACTTGCTATTTGTTTTGCATCTTCTTCATCGTTCGCATCGTCAGCAATAATGATTTTAAGTCCTTTGCCCTTAATGGCTTTAGTCGGTAAAAAACCTTGACCGGGAAAGTCCCGAGCGCTAGAATTGGACAGTGCCAAATTAACTTCTGTTTGCGCTTGAGCCACTCCGCGCAGATATTCTTTAGCCTGAGCACAAAGCAGAGCATCACTCTCCTGATTTCTCCGACAAATAGAAAGGACTACAGCAATTGTGTAATAAGGAGCGTTGCTGACCTCTAGAAAAGCATTGTTTGTGTAAATTAAAGTTTCTGGATCTTTGCCAAATTCTTTATGCCACGATTCTTTGAATTTATTCAAAGCTTGTTCTGAATTTGAAGCTGCAAATTCTTTAACTCCTCTTTGCTTTAAACGAGGACGAGAACTTGTCAGGAGAATTTTTTCTCCGCCACTTAAACCATCTGGGAGGACTAAACGAGGGTTTGAGGCCAAAGGTGTCCTGCTGTCACGGGCGATCGAATATTCCGCTGCAACTGTAGCAGTCTTAATTGGCAGAATAACTCTCAATTTCCTGCTGCGCTTGCGTGGCTGCCGCTGTACTATCGAGTGCGGTGAGGGAGATTCCGCTAGCGAGTTCAAATGCTGCAACACTTCAGCAACAGATTGATAGCGATCGTTAAAGTGGTAACGTACCATCTTGTTTAGAATTTTTTGCAGTTTGCTGTTAATTTCTCTCATCGGGCGCTCGTGGGTTGAGTAGTGCCAGACGAGTTCCCCAGTTTTTTTATGATTGAAAAAATCTGCAATATCTAAACCTGCGATCGCTTGAATGCCGATGATTCCCACAGCATAGATATCGCTGTTAAACTTTGGCAGATTTTTGCACTGTTCTGCCGGCATATAACCCTCAGTACCAACGGCACGAGTTTGAGTTATTTGACCGTTCTCGATCGCCAAAGTGCCGATCGCTTTTACTGCCCCAAAATCAATTAAAACAATTTTGCCGTCAAATTGGCGCCGGATTAAGTTTGACGGTTTAATATCGCGGTGAATAATCCCTTGAGAGTGGACGAAAGCTAAAACGGACAAAATATCCTGCAATAAATCGATAACTTCTGACTCGTTAAACTGCTTACCTGAAATTAGTTCTTGGTTGAGCGGATTTCCTGCGATGTATTCTTGAATTAAGTAAAATTTTCCCTGTTCTTGAAAGCGATCGATCAACTTGGGAATCTGCGGACACTTATCGAGATACTTCAGGGTTTTAACTTCATTTTCAAATTGCTGTTGTGCTTCCTCCAACACCCGCAGATCGCTAGATTGAGGTGGCCCAATTTCCTTGACGACGCACAGGGGATTTTCGGGGCTGACCAAATCCTTAGCAGTATAGGTTCTGGCAAATCCTCCCTCACCTAATTTAGCGAGAATTTGGTAGCGATCGCGCAGAATATCCCCTGAATTCAGACACATAAATCGTTCCATCCCCTCGACTCGCCGCACTCGTTGGTGTCGATCGTACCACAAATATGAGTTTTACGAACTCAAAGTTATGACTTTTATGAACTCAAAGTTATGACTTTTATGAATTGACTTTGAGAGAGGCTTATTTAATCATGTTGACATCCGAAATTTTAGGGACAAGTATTTTATGGCTTTACAAAGAGACCCATCTGGATCGTCGCGATTCTTTGGCGACAATACATCCGAATACACTGATTTACGGGTCGGAAGTTTAGGTAATTCTTCTGAGGGAATTTTTCTGCTGGCAGGTGACGATACAGTCGATGGCTCAACAAACAACGATTTGATCTTTGGCAATGAGGGGGAAGATATTATCAGAGGGAATTTTGGCAACGATTCTTTATTCGGGGGAAAAGGGAAAGACGCAATAGCTGGAGATCAGGGAAATGACTCTATCAACGGCGGTCAAGATGGCGATCTGCTTTATGGTTACGGTGGAAATGATATTTTATTGGGCGGTAAAGGCAACGATCTTTTAGTTAGCGGTAGCGGAAATGACACTCTAGTGGGAGGTTTTGGCCGAGACTTGTTAACAGGTTTTGATGATAATAATTCAATCAAAATCGGGGGCAGCAACTTGTACGTCCTGCAAGCAGAACCCGGAGTTACAGATATCAATAATGCCGATCTCATTGTTGGTTTCAGACAACCTTTCGATAAAATTGGATTAGCAGACGGTTTGACTGTGAATGATCTAGTGTTGGAAAACTTGACAAATGTACCTATTACAGTACAGGCGGAATTTCCGCAAGCTGCGGGATCTTTTGCCAGTCCAGATTTATTAAGACCAATATCGATTGTGACTTCAGGGACTTTGATCAAAATCAGGAATTCAGGAGATTTAATCGGGTTTGTGGAGGGTATAACACCTGCTCAACTGCAAAACAGCATTCTCAACAGCATTATCTCAGTTCAGGGATTCTAAGCTGTAGGATGTGCTGCAATTGCCTCCTAAATAAAGCTTAAATCGAAGATGGGACAGAGAAATAATAATCCGCAACCAGCGGTACAACAATACTAATTATCGATCGCTAGCTGCTGTTTCCAATTTCTCTCCAATTTTCGGTTCAGTACCCTTCAACAGACGCTGAATGTTGCTGCGATGCCGCACAATCACAAATACGCCACCCGCAATACCAAACAATACATAAGCCAGCGGCTGATTTAAAGCAAACATCAATCCAGCCACGCTAATTGCACCGATAATCGAGCTTAAAGAAACTATTCGGGACAAGGCAAAAACTATGCCAAAAATGCCGAAAGTTCCCAAACCAACTGGCCAGTACAAGCCGAGCAAAACTCCCAAACTTGTCGCCACAGATTTACCGCCTGTAAACCCCAGCCAGATTGATTTGCTGTGACCCAAAATAGCAGAGAAACCAGCTAAAGTTGCCATCCAAGGTATGACAGTTGCAGTATTTTCTAAACCGGCGGCGGTTGCTAACTGGGCGGTAAAATCAAGAGAGTAAATGTAGCGAATTAGGACGATCGCACTTACCCCCTTGAGCACGTCAACCAGCAACACTCCCAACCCCGGCCACTTCCCCAAAGTCCTGAGTACGTTAGTTGCGCCAGTCGAACCCGAACCCACTTCCCGAATATCAATTCCCAGCATCCATTTCCCCAAAGCGTACCCACTCGGAATCGAACCCAGCAGGTAACCCGCTATTAACAATGCGCCATTGAAAATTATCCAGCTACCCATTTTTTAAATTGAGATTTGGTGTACTTTTAAAATTTGCAATCTTTCCCCTAGCATAATTAGCAATTAGCAATTAGCAATTACCAATTACCAATTACCAATTACCCAATCAAAAATCCTTAGCAGTTGTCAAAGTTTGCGGATCGGAAGCAAAGGCCAGCCACAGCGGAAATTGCAGCATCGACAAACTAATTAAATCCTCAGTTTCATCGATCGCAATTAACGGCAATTTGCCATCTCTCACCAGTCGATCGGCTTTTTGAGCCAAAGCCTCAGCAGACTCAAACATAATAATCCCGGATTCCGGGCCAAAATCGCTGCGAGTAATCCCCAAACAGTCCTGCAAACCCCTGCGCCACTCTCCCAAACGTTCGGGACTGTTCGCCAGCACCAAAGTCCGCACCCGCGAGCCGTAGACGCTTCTGAGTACAGAAATAATTGTCGAAGCAATCAAGATATTTTGCAACCGCGAACCCATAGTCCGCAAAGCCCCCCGTCCTCCTTGGGTGAAAAACCAGTTAGAAACTCGTTCCGCATGGATGGGTTCAAAGGTGCGGCGGAGTTGCCAAGGCGGGCCATAGTAGTCGGGAAGAGTGCGATATTGGTCGAGGATGCGGCGAATTTGTTTGGCTTGTTCTTGAAATCCCTGTTCGGCAAATCTGGGATTTACTGGCGCTGAGGATTCAGATTCGCCGGCATACATTTGCTTGGGCGTTTCTTGCACCGGCGGTGTCAAATCTAAGAGTTCGGCGGTGGCGGCCAAATCCTGCAAACTGCCGACAAGATAGTCTTTGAAACCCTGGACTCGAATTGCTAAATCTTGGGAAACGCCTGCAAAAGTTGTACGCATTTCTTTTTGAATTCGATCGCGCCGGCGTTCGAGTTTTTCTATTTCGATTTGTAGGGCTTGTTTGCGCCGTTCTAATTCCATCAAGCCATCTTGTACCAAACGCCCGATCGATGATTGAGTTTCGCCCAACTCTTCTATAGCCTTGGCTTTGTCTGCTTCCAAGGTGGCAATTCTTGCTGTCAAATCTTGTTCTTGCTGCTGCAAAGCTTTGACTCTATCTGCCAAATTTTTGGTAACATTTTCAGGGATGTCTGTTACCGCTGCTACGGTTGGTGTTGGCTGCGAGTCTGTTTCTGGCTCGATTTGCTCGCTCCTCTTCGTTGGCGCAGCCCCCGTAGGGGCGGGCTTTGCTTCGGATCGCTTCGCTAACGCTAACGCACTTTCTGATTGGCAACTGTCTGTTTCTGGCCCCATTTGAGCGAGGGCCCCTGCTGCGTCCACGAAATCGGCGATTTCGGCATCTGGCTCGTCCCAGGGGTCTGTTTCCAGCGGTAATTGGGCTTCAGGCTTCTGAAGTTCGATCGGTCTTTTCCGTTTTTGGGATGGAGGCTGGTAGTCGGTCTCCTTCGCGGGTAAATTGAGATTGAGTTCGCCGTCAGCGGCTGGTGTTTCTTGCGGTTCTTGGGTGGGAAATTCGTCTGAATTCATGGGAAATTTGGTTCGGCGCAGGGCACGTAAAAGCTAAAAATTTTAAATTAACAACTTTACTTTTTTAGTCTCGACGGGGACAGCGCTGTTCTAAGCAGGTCTGTAGCATTTTACGATCGAACAGAACCGGCAGAAAGTGAATGCTGTTAATTTCTTTGAAGTAGAACAAAATCGGCACAGCCGGCCAAAATATCCGCCAATTTTGCCATTCTCGGAAAGGAAAGCGCCGGATTAAGTTGGACGATCGATAAATGTCCAAATCCGTTGGAGTAAATTGTAACCGGATGGTGGCAGCTTGGTACATCAGAAACAAGCCGAACAGCGAAAGCGGCAAACTCGCCCACTTCTGCACGAACAGCAGCGGTACCGCAGCCAGTACCAGGACTAGGGGAATCGCAAAACTCGGGGCGAGTTCGATCGTATTTGTCGGCGCAGTCAAATCAGCAGTTGTATTCACGGGCTCAAGTTAAACGAATTTTGTCAATACTTGATATTTTACCGTTTCCTAGCTTAGAGCCCTTTGAGTACGCTAGAGCCCGTCCCCTGAAACATGATCCAAGTCATCAAAAAGTTAACCACAAAAATAGCCAGCAAAGCCGTCACCACCGCCGTGGTAGTCGATTGGCCGACCCCTTTTGCGCCGCCGGTAGTGGTCAAGCCCCAGCTAGTACCGATTACAGCAATCAAAGCCCCGAACACAAAAGCCTTGATCGCCGCGCTGCAAATGTCCCACAGAGTCAGGAAATTGCGGACTGATTCCAAAAACACCGTTTGAGAGACGCCGTACATTGTCGTCGCAATTAGTAGCCCGCCGGCGATGCCCGTGACGAGGGACAATATTGTCAGAATTGGCAGCATCAGACAGCAAGCTATGACGCGGGGAATTACTAAATAGTCGATCGGGTCTGTTCTGAGCATCAGCAGGGCATCTATCTGCTCTGTCACCTGCATCGTGCCGATTTCCGCAGCAAAAGCCGAACCTACCCGTCCCGTCACAATTACCGCCGTTAACACCGGCCCGAGTTCGCGAGTCAAAGACAAAGCCAAAACCCCGCCGACGACATTGCCGGCACCGAGGTTAATAAACTCCCTCGCCACCTGAATAGTAAATACCATGCCGACAAAACCCGCAGTCAGCAAAGCAATCAGCAGCGATTCCGGGCCAACTGCTGCCATTTGGTCGAGGGTATTGCGGCGGTTAATTTTGCGCGTCAGCAGGTGCAGCATAACTTGGCCGCCCAATAAAATTGCTGCGAACAAGCGCTGACTCCACAAACTGAGGCTCGACTGTGTGGTGTTGCTCAAGGGATTTCGACTGTAGAACAACTGCAAAAAATGAAATCTATCTACAAATCTTAAACAAGTTTCTTCTCTAAGATTTAAGATTTTTGACAGAACTGGGTGCACAGGGCGATCGCTGCCTATCCTAGAAAAGGACAAGTTTTGTTTGCTTGCACCTTTCGGCAGTTTAGCTGAATTTACTGACTCTTATGAGCATTTTTCCTAATTTTCTGCGCTCTGTACTGCTAACGGGCCTGTTGAGCTTTGTCGCTCCCTTGTTGTTAATCGGCGCTGGATTGACAGGCTGTTCGCTGATCGGTCTGGTGCCTGCTCTCCAAGGAATCGGTCATTCTGGAGAACACCTGATTTTGCAGTTCTTAGCTACTTTCGGCAGCGGCTGTCCCCTCCAGGGTTTTTTGGTCATCGGTCTAACTTTTGGTTTGGTGGGTGCTTTGTTTGATACCTACGCTGCTTATCAGCATTCGCGGTGGGGTTAATTATCGTGTTTCGTCTGAAAATCCGGGATTTGAGATTTTAAGTCGTCCATTCTAGATTGAAACTCAAATCTCACATTTTATGATTGTTGGGTTGAGTTGCGGTTCGATCGCACCGCGCCACCTGCAAAGACTTCAACTAACAACAGATACTTAGGAATGAGAATTAAATAACTTACCATTTTTATTGTTC
>NZ_JADEWV010000172.1 GCF_015207455.1 Microcoleus sp. LEGE 07076 | reverse complement strand
CCTCATGACTAATGACTAATGACCAATGACCAATGACTAATGACTCATGATATAGTGGACGGTTGCATCGGAATAATAAAATCGAGTCAACAGTCAACAGTCAACATCACCTGACGGTGTAACCGGAAATGATATGACTCGTGACTTCAAACTTGCCCGATGCGTTCTAGAGGCCAAAATCGCACTACAGCGCGGCCGATGATATTCTGCTTAGGTAAAAATCCCCACCTGCTGGAGTCGTTGCTGTTGTTGCGGTTGTCTCCCATCACGAAGTATTGATTCTCAGGGACGCGGTAAGGCCCCCACTGGTATTTAGGACGTTCGGCAATATATTTTTCGACCAGAGGTTGGTCGTTGAGATAAACTAAACCTTTTTTCACAGTCACGGTTTGACCCGGTAAGCCAATTACCCGCTTGATAAATGCTTGGTCTTGGGTAAAACCTTGTTCTTGCAATTTTTCTGGCGGGGCAAATACTACGATGTCCCCAGTTTTTGGAGGTTCGAGGTAGTAAGAGATTTTTTCGACTACGACGCGATCGCCCACGTGGAGAGTTGGTATCATAGAATCTGAGGGGATGTAGCGCGGTTCGGCGACGAACGCTCGAATCACTATTGCTAAACCCAAAGCAATAATCACTATCTGAAGATTTTCTCGCTGAGACTTCCAGGCTTTCTGCCACCACGATTCAGGTAGGTTTCCTGCTACTTCTGTACCCAAATTCTTTTCTTCAGATGTCATGAAAGTCCTCGCTATGTAGTTGCTGCTAATTATCTAATTGCCATTGAAGTATCTCGCTCTAATTAAACGTAAAACTTTGTTTGGGTATTCATAAAGCCGATCGCGGGCGAGCACTCTTGAACCCACTCCTACAGCAACCTAGTTTATCTGTCTTATGTTTTTTGAGACGAAGATACTCCAAAAAGCAAGCGTGCATTCTCTTGATTTTAACTCAGAAAAAAGGTAGAGAATTAAAATTCTCTACCTTTTTTTATGTGAGAAATTTGAGTTTTTGGCGACAGCGAGATTGGTTATTTCCCAACTTAGCTCGCGCCCGCCACTCAATCTTACTCAGCACCTTGGGGTAACAATTCCCGCTTTTGACCTTGCACTACCTTAACAATTCCGTCGTCGCCCACATCCACAAGGGCGATGTCGCCGTCTTTGATGCGGCCAGACAGAATTTCCTCAGCCAAACTATCCTCTAACAACCGCATGATGGCGCGGCGCAGCGGACGAGCTCCGTAACTCGGATTGTACCCTTCTTCTACCAGCCGTTCTTTGAACCGTTCGGTGACTTCCATCGTGATTCCCTGTTCTGTCAAGCGGCCGAACACTTCTTTGAGCATGATCACGGCGATTTCCTTGACTTCTTCCCTGTTCAACTGACGGAAGACGATAATTTCGTCTAGTCGGTTGAGGAATTCTGGACGGAAGTAGTTCTTGAGTTCTTCGTTTACCAAAGAACGGATGCGGTTGTAAGTGGCATCGGCTTGGTTGTCGCTGAACTCGAAACCGAGACCGCCGCCGCCTTTTTCAATCACCTTAGAACCGATGTTTGAAGTCATGATCAGCAGCGTGTTTTTGAAGTCCACGGTGCGGCCTTTGGCATCGGTTAAACGGCCGTCTTCCAATATTTGCAACAGCATATTGAAGACATCGGGGTGGGCTTTTTCGATTTCGTCAAACAACACTACCGTGTAAGGACGGCGGCGGACTGCTTCTGTGAGTTGGCCACCTTCGTTGTAGCCGACGTATCCCGGCGGGGAACCGATCAGTTTGGAGACGGTGTGACGTTCCATGTATTCCGACATATCCAGCCGGATCATCGCGTCTTCGGAACCGAAGAAATAGGCAGCCAGGGCTTTTGTCAGTTCGGTTTTGCCGACGCCTGTGGGCCCGGAGAAGATGAAACTGGCGATCGGGCGATTAGGATTTTTCAAGCCTACCCGGGCGCGGCGGATCGCCTTAGAAACCGCTTTCACAGCTTCTTCCTGACCGATCAAGCGCTGGTGCAAAGTATCTTCCATGTGCAGCAGCTTTTCCGATTCAGATTCGGTGAGTTTGTTCACCGGAACCCCCGTCCAGCTTGCCACAATTTGGGCGATATCTTCTTCGGTAACAACTGGCGATGGGTCGGTTTCCCCGGTGCGGGTCGAGTCAGTTTTTTTAGCTTGGGAAATTGCGCGAATTTCTGCTTTGATCGTCATTTCTCGATCGCGCAATTCTCCTGCTTTGTCAAAGTCTTGAGAACGCACCGCTTCGTCTTTATCTTTCAGGACTTGGCGCAGTTCTTTGTCAAGTTCTTTGGCTGCGGGGGGCAGTTGCGAATTGATCAAACGCACTCTCGAACCTGCTTCGTCTACGAGGTCAATTGCTTTGTCTGGGAGGAAGCGATCAGAAATGTACCGGTCTGAGAGTTTGGCTGCAGCTTCCAGGGCCGTGTCCAAGATTTTCAGTTTGTGGTGCTGTTCGTAGCGTTCCCGCAGGCCGAAGAGAATCTCGATCGTCTCGTCAACAGTCGGTTCGCCCACCATCACCGGCTGGAAGCGCCGTTCTAGGGCTGCGTCGCGCTCGATGTGCTTGCGGTACTCGTCGAGGGTGGTAGCGCCGATACACTGGAGTTCCCCTCTAGCCAAAGCCGGCTTGAGAATGTTAGCTGCATCGATCGCCCCTTCCGCCGCACCCGCACCGATCAAAGTGTGCACTTCGTCAATCACCAAAATCACGTTACCCGCAGTGCGGATTTCGTCCATGATTTTTTTGAGGCGTTCCTCAAATTCGCCCCGGTATTTCGTCCCCGCGACCAACAAACCGATGTCGAGAGTGACGACGCGCTTTTCTTCCAGGATGTCTGGAATATCGTTATTAGCGATGCGCTGGGCTAGCCCTTCGGCGATCGCCGTTTTACCAACTCCCGGTTCGCCAATCAGCACCGGATTATTTTTGGTACGGCGGCCGAGGATTTGAATTACCCGTTCGATTTCTTTTTGCCGTCCCACTACCGGGTCTAGCTTGCCATCGACAGCCATTTGAGTGAGGTTAGCGCCGAATTCGTCGAGGGTTGGAGTTTTAGTGCGCGCGCCGCCGCCCGTCGCTGCGACTTCTGCGGTTTCTCCCAGCATCCGAATCACTTGCGTGCGGACTTTCGACAAATCTACTCCCAGATTTTCTAGGACTCTGGCCGCCACTCCTTCACCTTCGCGGATCAGGCCCAGCAGCAGGTGTTCGGTGCCGATGTAGTTGTGTCCGAGTTGGCGAGCTTCTTCTAGCGACAGTTCCAGAACCCGCTTCGCCCGGGGGGTGAACGGAATTTCGACTGCTACGAAGCCCGAACCGCGCCCGATAATTTTTTCAACTTCAATCCGAGCGTCTTTGAGGTTGACCCCCATTGATTTGAGGACTTTAGCTGCAACCCCGGTTCCTTCCCCGATCAGACCCAGGAGGATCTGTTCTGTCCCTACGAAGTTGTGACCCAGGCGGCGAGCTTCTTCCTGGGCCAACATGATTACTTTTATTGCTTTTTCTGTGAAGCGTTCAAACATGATTTATTCCCATCACCTGCTGCTATGTGCCCGTTTCGAGGTCACGCTCGCACAACGAGCGTTTTTAGTCGAGTGTTAACTCGTACTGCTTATTCTAGCGCGACACTCCCAACCGCTCTGCCGCATTCGGCTGCGGTTGCAGATTCCAGGCTCATGTTGCAGGGTGGCTTTCAACTGGGAAGACCCAAATGGTGGCTGACCTACAACCTCCCCTAGACTGCAAGAAGATTGCTCTTCTCGGTCTGTGCCCAACCTACGACTGACTATGTATTGAGGATTCTAGCATAATCTTTTAGGCAGTTATGTAGTTGAAAATTTGATATTTATCGAAGAGTACGGCTGTTTTTTTACAAAACTTATTGGTTCGATGGGCGATTTGTAACCAAAATCCGCTTCTGAACTGCTGTATTTGTAGGTTTTGGTCAGACTGACGAATTACGGCGGCCTCTGCAAAACCGGGGAGAGGTTAAGCCTAAAATATCCTTGTAGGGAACTGTAGTTGCGAAGCCCACAAACCCTCAATCTTTGCAATCAATTCACCTCCAGCCCAGAGAAAAGTTTGAGTAATCAGGTTTTGCGCTTCAATATTCACGCCACCCAAAATTATGTCCCTTTGTGGATTGAAGTTAACAATGTAGGCGTAATCATTCAAACCATTGGCTGAGTACCAATTGATTGCGCGATCGCCAATATAAAATGCGTTTAGTCTGGCGCTAGGGTTGCCGATTAAAGTATCTACCTCATCACTCAATATCGTGTTAGTGTCTGCACCTTTGAGTAAGTTTAGACCCGTACCACCTTGTAGAACATCGTTTCCAGAACCACCAAAAAACCTATTAGTGCCGTTTCCACCAGTCAGATAATCATTACCCGCATCCCCATAAATGTCATTAGTCCCATCTCCGCCATTAATGATGTCAATTCCCTCCCCGCCGTAGAGGGTGTCATTGCCTAGGCCAGCACCGAGAATATCATTACCGTCATCACCATATATCTGATTATTCCCATCTCCACCATCAACCGTGTCATTTCCAGCCCCGCCGAAGATGATGTCATTACCTATGCCACCAAACACAAGATCGTTGCCGTTACCAACATTATAACTATGGTTGCCGTTGTTGTTGTAATATTTCGCAAAATTCCCACTTAATCTGAATTCGTCGTCTCCGTTAGTCCCATAGATAATTCGGTCATTTATTCCGCCAGCAGCTTTAGCAGCAACCAGAAACAAAGGATTATCTTGAGCATCAACGGGAATCACTCCTTCATGCACTTGAAGAGAGTTAGGAGCATCCCCTTTATAAAAGTTTGGTCGAAATTGATGATCGGCCTGCGTGTCATCCAGACCCAGAGTATTGGTGGCTAAACGAGAATTGCCGGCTGCATCAGTTGTCACCAAATTTGTGTAGGCGGTGATGACACTGCTGTGCTGATCTTTCGCAGTGGTGCCGAAGTCAAAAAGGAAAGATTCCCTGGCAGTTCCAGCTTGAGCTTCATTTCCCGCTACACTACTGATGCCATTAAAACTTCTTCTTGAAGCTGTAGCACCAAAGTCTAAGCGTTCGATTGGGTCTGCAATTCCTCCCTTTTTATCTAATACGTATCCATTTGACAGGTCAGTATCGAAGCCATTAGTTGTATCGTAGGGACTCACGAATCTTGCAGTATTTGATGCTGGGTCAAGGGCCGTAACCGAACCTACTTGACTCCCATAGGTAGTATTGAAAGTGGCGGCAAGTTCGCTGGCAAGGTGAGCACCAAGACTATGACCAATAATATTGAGTGCTGCGGCTGGCATTCCCCACTCCACAAGTTTGTCTCGGACTGCGTTTGCCACTGGAGTAATCCAGGAACCAGACCTGTAAAGGTCTCCCATTCCGATCCCTGCTGTTGCATTATTTGTTGGGGTGCCGCTCACTTGAGTCCAGTCCAGGACTAAAACTGTATCAGTTGGGTTAGCATCATCGATGGCTGCCGCCAGAGTTGCATCAAAAGAATCGCTGGGTGCTGTGAAACCAGGAATCAGCAGCCATACTTTTTCACCGCTCCATTGGTCAGCGGAGGGAATGCCCAAAGGCGCACGGATATTTATTTGACGCTGACTTGGACTAAAAGCATTGTTGGGCGGTCTCTTAGTTTCACCACCTGTCACCAAAAACGGAGTATCGATTATTGCCATCGTTCATTCCTCTCAAGTTATGTTGCTAAAGATGATTAATTGTTTCCCTTTCTCGACTTTCTCCACAAGTGAACTCCACCCAATCCCAAAAAAGCCAACAATGAGGCCAAGGGGGAGGCGTTCTCTGGTACAGCAGTAGGAGGAGATTCGTTAATTTCTAAGGTCACAAGCCCCCCACCTGTAACAGCTCCATCTCGCAAGAAAAACTGAAATATCCCCGGATCTCCAAACATAAATCTGTTATTTCCATCCAAAACTCCACTCTTATTTACCCCAAAAACGTTGAAGCCAAATTGAGTGGGAACTCCGTTCTCAAAAGCCAAAACAGGAGCATCAGGGAAGTTTAAATCATCACTGGCCGTATAGGTGACAGGAGTTAAACCCTCCGCAAAGTCCAGAAATCTAAAATTCAGCGATAGCAGTCCTGGTATAATTCGATCGTTGATGGTCATGGCCTCCTCGCCGACTTTAGTCAGATGTGTATCGTCGTAGGAAAAGTCACCGGTGTAGACACCCGCGAATTTGGGATCGGTGACGTAGGCGACGTCGATGTTGACTTTGATTGTGCCTGTTATTGTAGCTGCCATAGCGGTCGCTCCTCCGAATGTGGATATCAAATATGTCCCCAGGATAGCGGTCAGTCCATATTTTATGTTCATTGGATATTCCTGATTTGACAGGCTTTAGCCACAGCAGTTTGTTTTCGTGTGTAGCAGCAATTAACGAAAACAAAATCTTGGGATACAGATTAAAGCTGACTCGCGGTATTGTAAATCCGTAAATTTACTAGATTTTTTTGCCAAGATAACTAAATACTTTAAAAGTCTAAGTAATTCTATCTACGCCCAGCTTCAAGTTAGGTTGGTAAAAATTAATCTAATTTGCGGGTGGCAAGTATTTTCCTAAAAACCCGGTTTCTGGAGCCTCATGCTCAAAACTCAAAACTCAAAACTATCGATCGCCAAATGCCACTTTTTCTGATGCAGCCGATCGCACATCTCCGCTTTCTCAACCGTCAAATATCGCTGAAATTCCGGTTTTTCCAGGCCGCTGCGCCACATCACCAGAGCATCTTCTCCGGTGTCTTCGTAGTATCGTTTGCGCCGTCCCGCCTCTTTAAAACCAAACTTTTTATACAGGGAAACTGCGGCTAAATTAGAATCCCGTACTTCTAAAGTTGCGCGCTCTAATTGTCTGTCGCAAGCCGATTTTAGCAAAGCCCAAAGCAGAGCTTGTCCCAAACCCTGACGTTGAAACTGAGGATGAATTGCCAACATGATAATGTGAGCTTCTTCTAAAATCGCCCACAAACAACCCACACCGATGAGAGTTGGGGGAATCTGTAGGGGCGGTGGATGGTGCGTGCGGGCCCGGTTTTGAGTTGATTGAGAGTCCGCAGTTTCCCGCAGCCACAAACCCAGTAAATCGCTGTTAGGACTGTCTAACTCGCGCCTGTAGCCTTCGATCGCCCAAATTCCCCCAAAACAAAGTCTATCTAGTTCTACAGCACTAGGCAGGTGTTCTGAGGCGAGATGTTTAATTTCGAGAAAACGCACAAATAGTTTGAGATTTGAGATTTGATAATTACTCACTGGAAGGATGCGGAGCTTACCAGTGTCGCCGTCAGTCAGTCTGCTGTGGGAATGAATCTGGGGCAATTGACACAATTGGTTTCAGTCGATTGTACACTGGATAACACAAGTAAAGATAGTTAGTTATTGCGCGATGGTATTAACTCAATCTATAGGGAAATCTGGACTTCAGTATCTGTCTGAGTCGAAAGAAGCCTTCCAAAGTCGATCGCCCAATCAAGAACTTTTACCGCTGACAGCCAGTGTTAACAGCCGAGACAGGCTGGAAATCGGAGGCTGCGAGGTGACAGCGTTGGTGGAGCAATTTGGCTCGCCGCTCTACATTTTAGACGAAGAAACGCTGCGGGCGGCTTGCACGCAGTACCGAGATGCTTTTAAACGGTACTATCCGGGCTCTTCTCAAGTGCTGTACGCTTCTAAAGCTTGGAGTTGTTTGGCGGTTTGTGCGATCTCCGCTTCCGAAGGTTTAGGTATAGATGTAGTATCAGCCGGAGAAATCCACACTGCACTGCAAGCTGGTGTGAGTCCAGATAAAATCTACTTTCACGGTAACAACAAGTCCCGCGAGGAACTCCAGCTAGCGATCGAAAGCGGCTGCATTACCGTAGCCGACAATTGGCATGATTTAGAGATTCTCGCAGATTTGGGAAAATTGGGTGTCAGCAGCAAAACCGGTGAACCAACACGAGTTATGGTGCGGTTTACTCCCGGAATTGAGTGTCACACTCACGATTACATTAAAACTGGTCAAATCGACAGCAAATTTGGCTTCGATCCGGGTTCGCTCGATGACGTTTTTAAATTCATTAGCCAGCAGCCGTCGCTATGTTGCATAGGAGTGCACGCTCACATCGGCTCTCAGATTTTTGAACTGCAACCCCACGACGATTTAGCCGATGTCATAGTTGAGACCTTGACAAAAGCACTTAGTTATGGATTGCCAGCAACAGAAATTAATATTGGCGGTGGGCTAGGCATTCGCTATACTGAGACGGACGATCCTCCTAGCATTGAAGATTGGGCTCGTACAATTTGCACCGCAGTGGTAGCAGCTTGCGAGCGGCAGCAATTGCCTTTACCTAAATTGCTTTGCGAACCGGGTCGATCGCTCGTCGGTACAGCTTGCGTTACAGCTTACACGGTTGGCTCTAAAAAAGTCATTCCGGGAATGCGGACGTATTTAGCAGTCGATGGAGGGATGTCAGACAATCCGCGTCCCATTACTTACCAATCAGTTTATCGAGTCGTCGCAGCAGGCAAAATGCGTGATTCCTTAACGGAAACAGTGACAATTGCCGGCAAACACTGCGAATCAGGCGATGTTCTGATTAAAGAGGCGAAATTGCCGGAGTGTCGGGCCGGAGATGTCCTCGCGGTTACGGCTACAGGGGCATACAATTACAGTATGTCTTCTAACTACAACCGAGTGCCCCGACCGGCGGCGGTTTTGGTGAGAGATGGGAAAGTTGATACGATTTTAGAGCGGGAAACTTACCAGGATTTGCTGAGGCTTGACCGCCTGCCGGAACGACTCGGAACTCAAAAGTAAGAAGTAAAAAATAAAAAGTAAAAGGTAAGATAATTCATTTTGATTTCTTGATGGTTGTCTTTTAACTTTTTACTTTTGGCTTGTTTAGTCACGCGAGTGGAATAATAACTGTTCATGGTTCACGGGTTCGAGTGCATCACGGTTCGCGGTTCACAGGCGGTAGCGTTCGATGAACCATGAGCAATCAACAATCTGGCTATGATTTTGGCCTCGTTGAGTCCCTATTGATTCAGGCGATCGATATTGGACTGGTATTTACGCTTGCGTATTTGGTGCTCGTCATTGTTGGGGAGCGCCGGACGCTGTGGATGGTACGGGGATTTATTATTTTGATGCTGGCGGCGGCGGTGAGCAACTGGGCTGGATTGAGGTTGTTGCACGTTGCCCTAAACAGCTTGGTGACTGGTTCGGCTGTAGCAATGGCGGTAATATTGCAGTCGGAGTTTCGCCGATTTCTGGAACAATTGGGTCGGGGGGAAATTATGCAATTGTTTGGACGCGATCGCCGACCTACTCCGGAACCGGATAGCGTAATAGATGAAATTGTGGACGCAGTAAAAGAACTTTCGCAAAACCGCACGGGCGCTTTATTAATTGTAGAAACAGATTCTCCGATCGACGATCGGGATTTTTCAGTGCCGGGGGTGAAGCTAAATGCTGAAGTTTCTAAGGAATTGTTGCAGACGATTTTTCAGCCACAAACTTTGCTCCACGACGGGGCTGTTTTGATCCGAGCTTCGCGGATCGTGTCGGCGGGGGTGATTTTGCCTTTGTCCGATCGCAGCGCCTCGCGGCAGTTGGGAACCCGCCACCGGGCGGCGATGGGGATTACCGAACGGGTGCAAGCTTGCGTGTGCGTCGTTGTGTCCGAGGAAACGGGTTCGATTTCTCTGGCGCAGATGGGAAGTTTAAATCGACCTTTGACTAGCAGCAAACTTAAGGAATTGCTCGAAGCAAAGCTGTTTCCGTCGGAGGGAGAAAGAGCTGTGGCTCCAATTCCGATCGGCAATCTCGGACGGCAGATAGGATTGAAGGGAGTGACAGTGTTAAAGCGGATACTGCGCCGTTAGTTGGGTAATCGGGAGAAACCATGAATCAAGGAATTTGCTTGGAAAAGTTGCCGGAGGATCTAGAACAAGAACTACTGCCTAAGCACATAGCAGTGATTATGGATGGCAACGGGCGCTGGGCTAAGAATAAGGGGTTGCCGCGGATTGCTGGGCACCGCAGGGGGGCTAGCGCTTTGAAGGAATTGTTGCGCTGCTGCAAAGATTGGGGAATTCCAGCTTTAACGGCCTATGCTTTTTCGACGGAGAATTGGGGGCGGCCAATTGGGGAGGTGGATTTTTTGATGAGTTTGTTCGAGGGCAAGCTGCGACAAGAATTGCGGGAGATGGTGGACGAGGACGTGCAAATTCAATTTATGGGGAATTTGCAGGCTTTACCGAAGTCTTTGCAGGCCGAAATCGAGCGTTCTGTGACGGCAACGGAGCACAATCGGGGGATTTTGTTTCGGGTGGCGACGAATTATGGGGGCCGCCAGGAGATTGTACAGGCTTGTCGGGCGATCGCCACTCAGGTGCAGGAGGGCAAGTTGCAGCCGGAGGAGATTGATGAGGTTTTATTTAAACGCTATTTGTATACTGCTGATGTTTGCGATCCGGATTTGCTGATCCGGACGAGCGGGGAAATGCGGTTGAGCAATTTTCTGCTGTGGCAAATGGCTTATTCGGAAATTTACATTACTAAGACGTTGTGGCCGGATTTTGACCGATCGGAGTTTCACCACGCTTTGTCTGATTATCAGCAGCGCAGCCGCCGATTTGGCAAAGTCTAGCGGTGTGGGATTTGGGATTTTTTGATTGATTTGTCAGTGTCTAATTAGATGTGGATTCTCAGCTTGATTCGGCATCTAAAATCTCATACAAATTTCACCGATGTCTTGCTCAAAAGCACGATACTACTTTAGATCGTCGATTGGAAGACAAATCTAAAAATCTCAAATCCCCAGTCTAAAATCCAATTACGGCCCTGAGAAAACGGCATCTTCGATGTCGTGACGCGAGAGGGAGTATTTGAACGAGCGCTGAATGTCTTTGCCGTCAGCCCCGGCGTCAACGTAGCGGACTGTGAGTTGGTCGAGATCGAGGGAGAGTTCTGCTTTCCAGGTAGGTCGATCGATCTGCCAGCAGTGGAGTTCTCGCCGGTCTTGTTGGCAGCCGCGGCTTTTTAGCCACTGCTCGATTTCCGGCAGCGGATGGTTGTACAAAGGAGTGTCAGCGGAAGGAAGAGTCATGGAATTTTAGATTTTAGATTTTAGATTTTAGATTTTAGATTTCGGATTGGGGATTTGGGAGGTGAGGCTTTAATTGCCGCGAATTAAGCCGATCGCGATCGCCAGTATCAAACATCCGACCAAGGTAGCTCCCATAATCGACAGGGCGAACATTTCTCCGGGGGACAGAGGGCGATCCGTAGGATCGAGGTAAGCCGAGTTAGAAGTTTTTTGGCCTGGGGAAACCGGAGTATTGAAGCCAGGGGGTGGCCCAATCACGTTCAGGCGAGAATAGCCTATTTTGAGGTCGTAGGCGAGGCGGCGTTCTGGGTTGCTAAGGGTGGCGTAGGCGTTATTTAGCTGCTGAAATTTGGCGGTGGCGACGGAGGGCGGCAGGTCGGTGGTATCGGGATGGTAGAGTTTGCTCAGTTCCCGGTACGCTCGCCGAATTTCGATCGCCGTAGCTGAAGGATGCAGCCCTAACAAGCCGTAATGACTGGAACCCAAGGGGGTTTTTCCTGAGATTTTTTGACTTTTGTCTTTTGCAGTTCCCTCGTTAGGAGTCACCTCAGAGCCTCTAGGCTGGTTATGAATAATTTTCGATCATTTTAGCCTAAAGTTGGGCGTTAATCAACTTCATCGATTGGGGATGTCACTTGCTGTGGGTTTGATATTTCTGACTCGCCGATCGATCTGGCAAGCTGATTTCGCCATAATCTTTTCTCGACATTGCGGATATTTTCTTCATATCTGAGTCGTTCTAAATAAAGTAGCAAATACTTCAATTCATCATCTGTTTCATCGCCCTCAAAGGGATTTACTCGTACCAGATTGCCATAGCTGCGCTCCCACTTTTGAGGCGTATCATCCACTGCAATAATTGATTCTAGAGCATACCCTTTCCTCTTGACTTTTTTGATATTTTTCCGCATATAATACTCAAACCATTCTATATCGTATGCAACCGTGCAGCGATCGCTCGCTCACAGAAACGATAAAGTTTTGGGATTTTCAAAGATGGCTGACACAATTGCGATCGCATAAGACGGGGTTGAAGATGTCCAAACTCCCACCTCAAACCAGTCCAGGCAATTTTTCAAAAAGACATCAATAAACGGTCGTTTGTAAATGTGATATGGCTCCACTAAAAAGTCAGTTTGCCGAGGGAGATATGCTTCGGTAGCATAAATTAAAGTTTCATCAATATCTAGAATCAGTAGTTTTTTGCTATAATCCATAATCAAAAATCGTTCATCACTAAGTCTAGCTCCACTTCCTGTACCGAATTACTTTAAACTATGAATCGCCCGACGAGCGCAAATTTTGCACGTCCTCAACGCTAAGCCCCGTAACTTGGCTGATGGTGGCGTTATCTAGCTGTGAGAGTAATTGTCTGGCGATCGCCAACTTCTCCAATCGCTTTCCTTGTTCGATTCCTTGTTCGATTCCTTCCTCTATTCCTTCCTCTCTTCCTTCCTCTCTTCCTTCTTCTCGTGCTTCCAGAGAAGCCTTAATAATCGCGCCCTGTTGGTCATAAATAAACTGTTCTCTTCTGTCCAAATCTGCCAATTCCTCGCGGCTTAACTTAGCTTGATT
>NZ_JADEWV010000171.1 GCF_015207455.1 Microcoleus sp. LEGE 07076 | reverse complement strand
TCCTTCTTCCTTCTTCCTTCTTCCTTCTCCTCTTCCTTCTGAAAAAGATTCCATTCGCCGCTTTCAACTTGGCGGTATTTCCAGGTAAGGTTAGATTCATCGATCGCCTGAGTCCAAGCTTTGTAAGCTTTATCCAAACTTTCCCACCAAGCATCCATACCAGCGCCAAGTTCCCAAGCGCGGCGGATTACAGGGCCCAAACGCCGATCGCCCCGTCCCACAAAATCCTCCATTGCCGAAATCCGCACATCAGTATAATTTACCTTGATATTTCTCATCGCTTTGAATTCACCCTTCAGGAGTTTTTGCTTGCGAGAAAACTCAGCAGTCGAAACCGAGTGCCACTGAAAAGGAGTGTGAGGCTTAGGCGTAAAATTAGAAATTGTCAAATTAAAATTCAGTGGCCGCCGGCCATTAAGCCTGCATTCCCTTTGCAGCCAGCGGACTGTTTCGGCAATTCCCAGAACATCAAAATCGGTTTCTCCGGGCAAACCGATCATAAAATACAGCTTGATTTTATCCCAACCGCGATCGACCGCAGTTTTCACCCCTCGCAGCAATTCTTCGTTGGTCAAACCTTTGTTAACGATATCGCGCATCCGCTGAGTACCAGCTTCCGGGGCAAAAGTCAAACCCCCTTGCCGCGTGCCGCCGAGAATGTCAGCAATATTATCGTCAAATCTGTCTACCCGCTGGCTGGGTAGAGACAGAGAAATATTTTGATCTTTGAGGCGGTTTTTGATTTCCATCCCCACAGCCGGGAGTGCCAGATAGTCGGAACAACTGAGGGAAAGCAGGGAAAACTCGCTGTGCCCGGTGGCTTTCATCCCTTGTTCGATCGCCTCTACGACTTGCTGCGGTTCCACATCGCGCGCGGGGCGAGTCAGCATTCCCGGCTGACAGAAGCGACAGCCGCGGGTGCATCCCCGGCGGATTTCGACTGTCAGTCTGTCGTGTACTGTCTGCACGTAGGGAACCAAGCCGATCGAATAAGCTGGTATGGGAGTCGCCACTCGGCGCAGAATTCGATCGGGAACTTGGCGGCGGTTGGGATGAACCGAACCGTCTGCCGCCATATCGTAAAATTGCGGGACATAAACGCCGGGAATTTGCGCTAAATCCAGCAGCAGTGCTTCTCGGCTCAAATTATTAGTTTTGCCTTCTGCCAAAATCAAGCCAATTTCTGGCAGCAATTCTTCTCCGTCTCCCAAAGCAATGAAGTCAAAAAAGTCAGCGTAGGGTTCGGGATTGGATGTTGCGGTTTGTCCCCCTGCAAAAATCAGCGGCCAATCCCCACCATTTTGAGGAT
This sequence comes from Microcoleus sp. LEGE 07076, assembly GCF_015207455.1. Classification (GTDB taxonomy): domain Bacteria; phylum Cyanobacteriota; class Cyanobacteriia; order Cyanobacteriales; family Microcoleaceae; genus Microcoleus. The sequence continues at coordinate 11,469 of NZ_JADEWV010000171.1, read as the reverse complement.
TTGTCGCTCTTTCTTTCCAAGTTAGGGGAATGCCGGCAAGTTCCAGCATTTCCAGAATGTTTGTTGCTCCGAGTTCGTAGCTGAGGCTGAAGCCCAGAATATCAAATTCTGTGAGTGGTTGCCTTGATTCTACTGCAAACAAGGGAGTTTTGGTTGATCGCAGTTTTGCTGCCAAGTCTGGTGCGGGCAAATAAGCGCGATCGCACAACTGTCTCGGCACAGCATTCAAAATATTGTAGAGAATAATGTGCCCCAGATTGGAAGCACCAACTTCATACACTTCTGGGTAAGTGAGCACCCAACGCACGCAAGCTGTATCCCAAGGCCTGCGCGCGGCTCCCAACTCGTTTCCCAGATAACGAGCTGGCTGATTGATTTCTGCTGTAAGTAATTCTTCGACTTTTACTGGCACGGCTTGACTCGCTCTTATATTTGCGACTCTTAAGCAGCCTACCTTAAAAGCGGCCAACACGCCAACAGCAGTCAGTCGATTTGAGATTTTCCGTTTCAATTTTAGATTTACTCCACAGATGAGCCTGAGAGAGCCAACAAAAGTCTAAAATTTTGGGAGCATCCCCGATGCTTGTCGGGGCCCGGTACCCGTTTCTTCCGAGTCCTCTGTCTGTTTTTTGGGCAATTTACAACTTGCTGTGTTTTGTTGTTTGTTTTGGCCAGTGACGAAGCAGGTTTTACCAGTCATTTTTCACACGGAGTTTGCCGTTTCAAAGCTTTCGACGTTTTCCAATATCTCAAAAGCTCGATCGAGTCCGCTGAGTTCCAGAACCATCCTAATCCCGGCGGAAACCGAGCAAATACTAAACCTGCGCCCCATTTTTTTCCCCTGCTTGAGGCCCGTAACCAATGCCATCAAACCGGCACTGTCAATAAATGTTACTGCGCCCAAATCTACGACTACCGCTACCACTCCGGGGGCTGCAATTGCTGTCGTTAGTTGCTCGCCGAATTCTCCGGCTGTGGCTGCATTCAGGTGGTATGGGGGTCGAATCACTGTAATTGGTTTCTGGGCAATAAGTGTCTGCATATTTCAAACCTATGGTTGCTGTGTATTGTCAACTACTGTGCTAGGTAGAAGGCTGTCGGCCTAAACCTATTTGACACCTCCGAGCCTAACTTGCTCTCACAGAAAGCGACCAGTTTTTTTCAGTGATTTTACTGAATCTTTATTTATTTACTCTTTTTTATAAAAATTTCCGCAAGATTTGGAGAACAAACGTAAGCTACTATACTATTTTTTATTATGCTAGCAAGTTTATTCTTGGCAATTGTCAAAATAGCGACAAACCTTGTCCTAGCTGTTAAGTTCAACTGTTTAATGTAATTTAAATCACTTATTTCTTCTGATTTAGATCACGCGCGTGATCGACTGTTAATATGAAAATAAAACTGTACGGAGTTCTCCGAGCTAATATGCAAGCAACTTATGCTATTCGTCATCTGGTAGAAAAAGCCCTCTACATTAAGCAGTTGACACCTGACATTGAAAACGAAATCAACTACGAGCTCACCCGTTTGGGGTACATCTCGGATATTGACTACGAGGCGTTAGAGTTATTAATGGATGAAATGGATGCCGGCAGGGTGCAATTGGTATCTAGTCGATAGTTGGCACCGGGCGGCCCGAAAAAATCAAACAGCGAAACAAAATCCTGGCACGGCGGGATGTAGAGCAGTGCCAAGAACATTGACAAGCGAATTTCAAAGGTGGTACCCGCCACATGATTTATCCGTCGAATCAATCCAAAATCTAAAATCTAAAATCGAATGACTGCGACACGGCATTTTTACCGTCGAGCACCCATTTGCTTGATATTTGAGGCGATCGTTTTGCACCTCAGTATCAACAACTACAAACTTTGACCTAAATTCAATCTCTAACTTTTGGGGCTTGACAAATGAGCTGTGATAGTAATTTATTTTAATGATTGCTGTTACCGGACAGAAGCAGAAACCCGGTTTGGAACGATCGCAATTAAACCCAATTTTCAAGCATTGTATTCCAGGTTGATCAAGTACAGACTTTGTCCGGCGACTGGTTTCTTGACAGTTTTCGCCGGGCGCACTGATTCTGTTTAACAAACCCCCTTTCAGGCGTACCGCACATACATGGAACCTGCTGTATGTAGCAATATTCGCATCATTTGTATAATTTATGGTAAAGGCAATCCCCCCGTAGTTGCCCCGATGGGGGTAGGCACGGAGGCACTACCCCTACAAATTTTGTGCGCTCGCGCACGGATTGCTATACCACAAAAAAATTCACTTTTTTGTGAATTGCCAAGGGCGGGCGAAACAATCCGCCCACCCGATCGAGATTAGCTTTGCGCCACAGGTTCCTTAGCCAAAAACTTCTCCAACTCAGTCAAAGCATCAGCATCAACCTTCGTCTGCATCGGACAGAACTTAGGCCCGCACATCGAACAGAATTCGGCAGTTTTGTAGATATCCGCCGGCAAAGTTTCGTCGTGATATTCCTTTGCTCGTTCTGGATCTAATGACAGCTCAAATTGACGGTTCCAATCAAAATTGTAACGCGCTTTCGAGAGTTCATCGTCGCGATCGCGCGCACCCGGACGGCCCCGTGCAATATCCGCAGCGTGAGCCGCAATCTTGTAAGCAATCAGCCCGTTTCTGACATCCTCAGCATTCGGCAATCCCAAATGTTCCTTCGGTGTCACGTAGCACAGCATAGCAGTACCGTACCAACCAGCCATCGCCGCCCCAATAGCTGAGGTAATGTGGTCGTATCCCGGCGCAATATCTGTTACCAACGGCCCCAAAACATAGAAGGGTGCTTCCGAACACTCCTCCATTTGTTTCTTGACATTAAACTCAATTTGATCCATCGGCACGTGGCCCGGCCCTTCCACCATTACCTGCACATCATGTTCCCAAGCTTTGCGAGTTAATTGTCCCAAAGTTTTGAGTTCAGCTAATTGAGCCTCATCCGACGCATCGTGAGTGCAACCGGGGCGCAGAGAATCTCCCAAACTAAACGAAACATCGTATTTTTTGAAGATTTCAATGATGTCGTTAAAGTGAGTGTAGAGAGGATTTTGTTTGTGGTGGTGCAGCATCCACCTCGCCAAAATACCGCCGCCGCGAGACACAATCCCAGTCAATCGATTTTTCACCAACGGCAAATGCTCGATCAGAATTCCGGCGTGAATAGTTTGGTAATCTACGCCTTGTTGAGCGTGTTTGTCAATGATGTTAAGAAAGTCATTGGGGGTCAGACTTTCCATATTACCATGAACGCTTTCTAAAGCTTGGTAAATTGGTACAGTACCGATCGGCACTGGTGAAGCTTTGATAATGGTAGTGCGAATTTCATCCAAATTCCCGCCGCCGGTGGACAAGTCCATCACGGTATCGGCGCCGTATTTCACTGCTAGTTTAAGCTTGTCAACTTCTTCTTCCATGTTGGAAGAGTTGGGAGACGCACCGATATTAGCATTGACTTTGCACTTAGAGGCAATGCCGATCGCCATTGGCTCCAAATTCGGGTGATTGATATTAGCTGGAACAATCATCCGTCCCCGCGCTACTTCAGCGCGGATCAGTTCGGGCGGGAGATTTTCTCGCTTAGCAACAAAGTGCATTTCCTCAGTGATGACACCTTGACGGGCGTAGTGCATTTGAGATACATTGCTATGTCCCTGACGCTTCGCGATCCATTCGGTACGCATATTTTATTTCCTTGATAAACAGCTTCCCTCCGCTGGTATTACCCAGACTCAGGTTCTAAGGGTGTTTTCTCAGCCCGGACTTTCGGGCACCCCTAGCTAAGCTGTTGATTGTATCACCGATTTCTGTGCGCGACGGCAGCCACTAAGGAAATCTTAATATTGAGAGATAGATGAGGTTGGCGATCGCCCTTTCCAGACTTCTGATATTCCTGCTGTGAAAAAACTGCCAGCGGACCTCATTTAACAACCTAAAAACACTCAAACCTCATCAGGATTAATCCCCATTTGGCGCAACTTTTCTGCAAGGCGATCGGCTCGTTGTTTTTCTTCCTCCGCGCGAAGGCTTTCTTGTTGGGCGCGGAGGCTTTCTTGTTGGGCGCGGAGGCTTTCTTGTTGGGCGCGGAGGCTTTCTTGTTGGGCGCGAAGGTGTTCTACGGCCGCACGTTCCTCACCTATTAACAACAAATTTCCTTCACTATCCCACCAGCGCAACCAAGGCAAATTCATCTCATCATATTCCCCTTGCCAAATTCCCAGTTCAACTCCCAGTTGTGGAATCCGATAGCGACCGCGATCGTTTGCACTCATGCGCTGATAGCAGTTGTCTTCTAAATGATACATTTCTACCGACGCTTTTTTTACTTCATAAATCCCGTAAAAAGGTACGCGGATCGCCTGTTCGTAAACCCAAAACTTGCCAACTTTTTGTTGTTGTGATTGACCGGGTTCGGGCGGTGGCGTTCTATCTCGTTCTTCTGAACCGTTTCCCGACACAAATTCCAGTACAATTAGCGGTGCAACGTATTCTTTCCACAATACATAAGAACGCCTCACCTCACCATTTAACAGCGGCGGTACATTCGGCACGTAAAACCAATCTGGCGCTTCGGCACCGCGTTCGGGAGGGTCAGTTAAACGCCAATAAATCCCGCAATCTTGACCGATGCGGTAGCGTCCGTCAGGGTGAAGCTTTTGCAGTATTGGTCGCAGCGAATCAGTGAGAATAATGCTTTGAGGCAGTTCTTGAAAATTTTTCACAAAAGTACCGTCAGACTCGGGCAATTCAGTGTGGTCTGGGAGATGCGTGACTTCCAATTCAAATGGTTTAGCAACAGTCATAAAACTTGCGCTGATTTGAGGAGTTATATTGATTGTATATCAAGTTGAAGTTTTTGGAAATTGGAAATTGGGAATCTAAAAAATGTCTGAGTTTCAATTTAAAAAAATCACCCTAACCCAAAATTCCATCAATACTCAATACAAAGTCGGGAAAAGCCAAGGGCGAAACCGTTTCTCGCCGCTCAAACTTTTGCACTGAAATATAGCCATTTGCCGTCGGATTGCGGTAAACTTCTAAACAATTAGCCTCTAAATCCCATAACCAAACTTCCTGAATCCCAGAACTTGTATAATTAGGTACTTTTACGTCGCGATCGAAATCAACAGTGCGATCGGAAACCTCAACTAACAGCAATACTTCCGACGGTATTGGATGCGCTGTTTCGTAGTAATCAGCACGAGGTTGCTGCAATACCACGTCTGGCTGAGGTTCAGTGCGCTCATTCAACTGGATAGGGTTTTGAACATCCAAAAAAGCACTTTCTTCTGGAAGTTGGCGAAACTGTCGGATCAGTCGCCGCACACAAGTCGCGTGACGAGTATTAATTGCTGCCATTTGGATAATTTCTCCTTCTATGAGTTCCACTCGGTCATCTTCACCAAAAATACCAGCATCATTCATCAGGTGGTATTCTTGGACGGTAAATAGCCGTCTTTGCATTTTTACAGACATCACTATTCTCTTTGTTGGCAACTTACCTAAAGTTACCATAAAAAAAACCGCCTCAAACAAAGCGGTTAAAAGAGGAAAAATTTAGATAAGGAATTACATTTGGGTGGCTAAAAATCGGTTATTTTTAGGAAAAGACTTAAGCTGCCGTGCAAATAAACATTGCATATTCAGGGCGGGCCCGACACGCCACTCATTGTTTTATTGTTTTTTGACATACATTTTGACATACAGTTTAAATGTAGAACAGCTTACCGTAGCCTGTGCTGAACAAAATCGTAATATTCATCGGATTGTGGCTAGTTTAGATGATATTTTTTGCGACTAGCAAATCCTTATGTATCCTGCTTTAATTCTGAGGCAATTGCGCCTCGATCGCGCCAAGCTTCGGCATTTTCGGGCTTGATGGCAATTGCTCGATCGTAAGCTGCCATTGCTTCCTCGTAGCGCTTTAATTCTGACAAAGCTGTACCCAAGTGGTGCCAAGCGTCGTAGGAGTCGGGCTTAATCGCGATCGCTTTTTCGTAAGCTGCGATTGCCTCTTGATGGCGCTGCAATTTTGCCAAGGATTCGCCTTTGCCAAACCAAGCTTCGTAACATTCGGAATTCAGCTTAATTGCTGATTCGTAAGATTCAATTGCTGCTTCGTATTGCGAGAGTTTCTCGAAAGCCGCGCCTCGGTTGTGCCACGCTTCAAAATCCTGGGGTTTAATGGCAATTGCTTTTTCGTAGGATGCGATCGCATCTTGATAGCGCTGCATTTTTCCGAGCACTGCGCCTTTATTGTACCAAACTTCGTATTTGTCGGCCCGGATGCCCAAAGCTCGATCGTAAGAATCGATAGCATCAATGTAGCGGACCAATTTCCACAGCATATTGCCTCGATTGTACCAAGTTTCGTATCTATTGGAATTGAGGGCAAGAGCGCGATCGTAAGATTCGACTGCTGCGGCGTGTTGCTGTACTTTACCCAGCATCGCGCCTCGGTTGTGCCAGATTTCGCTGTCGGTTGTTTTGATTGCCAGGGCGCGATCGTAACTGGCGATCGCTTCTTCGTAATGCTGCAATTTACCTAACAAAGCTGCTATGCTGTGCCAGCAGGCGTATTTGTGGGAGTCGCTGGCACTTGCTCGCTCGTAACAGGCGATCGCCTCTTGGTATTTTTGCAATTTTGCCAGCAAATTCGCTTTATTGTACCACGCTTCGTAATTATCCGGTTTCAGCGATATTGCTTGCTCAAAACAGGCGATCGCTTCTTCGTGGCGCTGCAATTTTATTAACACATTTCCGCGCCAATACCAAGCCTGATCCACATGATTATTCATTAAAATAGCTTTTTCAAAGCAGACTGCTGCCCCATCATAATTGCCTTGAAGATAAAGCCCTTCACCTTGCTTGATATAATCATCAGCAATCATATTTTCCTCGCTAGCAGGTGCAGTTTCCGAATTTTGGGAATTGTTTGACTGCGGTTGAGGAGCCTGTTTTACAGATTCTTTGGCAACAACTGCGGGAACTTGCGAGATTTCTTGAACTATTTGAGATTTTTTATCGTAAACTTCTGTTAGCAAAACTTGTAGGTGCATGAGAAATTGAGATTTTAGTGTCTCAATTTGCTCGACGGAAGATTTGGAAAGTTCAGTTTCTTTCGTTAAAAAATCAATTGATTGTTTGGCTGCACTCAGTTGCGATTCTAATTCATCTCTCAATTTTTGAGTTAGTTGACTGGAATTGAGGAGTTCTGATTCTAATATAGCAATGCCCTGCAATCTTTGATTGGCATCAGCAACCAACTGTCTGACTACCAGCCGCCGGAACATCCAAAAAAAGGCAATTGTCATCGGTGGAAAGACAGTACCAAGAATTAGCAAAATATTCAGCAGAGCTATGGTATTATCGAGACCGTATCCAGATTCAGCATTACTGTCGGTACGGAAAGCAAGAAAATTAAAAGCGTCGCGAACTTGGGGGCTGCTTTCAACTCCGGTTTCAATTAATTTAGCCAGCCAGGTTTCTTGTAAAGATTTTGTTAGTTCGTCGCCGGATGCAGCAGGAGTATTAGCCTTGGTTTTTGCCGCCGAAGATAACTGCGGCCCGGCGGCTACTAGCAAACCTGCAGGGGATTTTACGGCAATTCGCGGGGAAAATTGTTCGTAGGCGATCGTTTCGGGCGCGCTCATCGACTCCGCCGGACGAGATGCGGTATTATCTATGGCATCGACAAAGTTGCTGGCCTGCGGTGTCCCTCCAGAGGCGGGAGGTGCAGCAGGAGCGGCGCTAGTAGAAGCCGTTACATTCTGGGATGCGAGGGCGGCCAGAGTCAAGAGAGCTACATTTGAGGCTCGCATAAACGTCAACTCATCTAGGAGAAATTAGTGCTTGTTAGTCAGCGATCGACCTCATACTCTCAGCATTTACAATAACTGAGATGAGGAATGCTGGCGATGATGCTACTATCTCCAAAATACGGGCGGTGTCTGACTTGTCAGGAAAAGTGCCAATAATTGTAGCTCTATAACTTCGGTGAAAAAATTTATTCTCGTACCCGATCCGGCTGAAATCACCCTCGGAATCATCATCAGCCTTTTATGCGCCCCTTCACCAAAATTTTAACTTCCCAACCAAAATATCCATAAACCCGCCCCGCCCCAAGCAACTACGATCGCCCGAATTGTTGGTAAATTGCCAAAAATGCGCTCGTCCAATTTAATCCTTGGGGCGGCTTCACCAATCTGCACAATTAGCCGCAAATCTGGGTGAACCCGCCCCAAACCAACCCGATTTTTAACTCTAAATCCCAGCTAAAGCCGCTGACGGTTGCTGGCGCGCGACATCTGCTGCATCCAAATCTGCAGCGTAAATTTCGCAGCTATTATTCGGACTTTCAATCAGCTTAATCTTGTGCAAATCGGCGCCCAATTCCCGTATGGGCGATCGTAACAATTGCCCGATCCGAACCGCAATATTTTCCGCCGTAGGCACAACATTTTCAAAATAAGAAATATCCTTATTTAAAAAAGTGTGATCGAAAGGTTCAACAACATAATCATCAACAGCTTTTTGCAAAGCTCCCAAATCAGCAATCATGCCAGTGCGCGGATCAATTTCTCCTTTAACAGTCACTTCTAAATGATAGTTGTGACCGTGACCGTTAGGACGAGCACATTTGCCATAAATTTCCGAGTTTTCTTCAAAGCTCAAATCTGGACGAGCCAACCGATGGGCGGCGCTAAAATGAGTGGACAGAGTTAGATAAGCTTCCATGCCGTTTCCTAAATATTCAGCCCAAAGTTCCGGGTGTTCAAACAATTGAATTTTGCTCACAGGCAAATGAGGAGCTAGCCTCAGCCAAATTTGGCGTGCTATGTTTTCAGTAGTTGGCAGAGTCTGCTCAAATTCCGGCCACGCTTCGTTAAGGTAGGAAAAATCTAGATCCTTGGTAACTTCCCGCTTGATGACGTGCTTGACATCAGACAGGTTGAGCACCATGCCGTACTCGTCGAGTTCGCCTATCATGGAAACGTAAAGAACGTAATTGTGTCCGTGTCCCGGTGCGCGCGCTGTTGGGCCAAACCGCTCAAAGTTCTCGGCTTCGCTCAACTCCGGTAGCCAGTAACGATGACTCGCCGAAAACTGTGCTCGACGATTGATGATGCACTGCATAAAAGTTAAGTAAGATCGGCTTGTTAAGTTGTGTAAAAGAGTTACTTCTTAAGGTTGACATACTCACGCTAGCTGAAGCAACAGTGATTCTTAACGCTTCAACGAGATGAGCTACGCCTGGTAGTCTAACATTCTCTCCACGTTCGTTTTAAGTCTCCCAATACACTGTGGCGACTTTTTCTGTTCTATACGCAAGTAAAATACTTGTTATCTTCAGGGTTGGACTTTACCATTGCCCCTATGAACTGTCTAGGTGCGCTCTCATCGTAGCTGTTTCAACCTGTAAGCGAGCCTGTAGACTTTACCATTCTAGCCCAAAGCCGTGCTAGAAGCACGGGGTTTTCAACCCAATTTTTCGATAAACTAATTTTTACGGGAATTTTTCAATAATTTAAGGGTGCTTTAGATGAATTTCTACCAATTTTTGAGATATTGGCAACAAATCGCCGCGAGAGTCGCAGGGCAGATTTTGCTCCACAACAAAATTATCCGCCAGAAAATACCGCTACAAAACTGCTTCTGCTCATCCGTTGCTAGCGGATGTTACCAGTTTCTGAGAAAGTGGGGTTCATCCAGAAGGATAGCTGCGCCGCGTGTAGTTTTTGCAACACTGGACACTCCACAGTTCTAGTTTTTCGTTTAATCTCTGCAATAGTTAGCAGTTTGCAGTTGAGTTGCGACCCAAATCAATCACGAATTACCAAATATTAATGAATTGGATTACTGTACGAGCCGATCGCTTTTTTGAACATTTTTGGGGTGCGATTGCTACCCCGCTATTTTATATCGGCGACACTCATCTGTCGATTAGCGCGATCGTCAAACTAATAATCTTAGCTATACTTGCCTTCATTGTAGCTCGGATTGTCAGCGAAGGAATCAAGCGCAGCCTGCTAGTTCGGATGGGATTGGATCGCGGCAGCCGAGAAGCAATCGCCACCATCATTAGCTATATTTTAGCAACTCTGGGCTGTATAATCGTCCTGCAAGGTGCCGGCATCAACCTCACTTCTCTCACCGTCTTAGCTGGCGTCGTCGGCATTGGTTTCGGCTTCGGTTTGCAAAATCTTGCCAGCAACTTTATCAGCGGTCTCACCCTATTATTCGAGCAGCAAATTAGAGTCGGAGACTTTATTGAGATAGACCATTTATTAGGGACAGTAGAAAATATTTCCATCCGCTCCACAATTATCAAAACAATTGACGGACTTTTTGTTATTATACCAAACATTAAGTTTGTCGAGACTAACATTATTAACTGGAGCTATAGAGACCCCAGATGCCGCCTTCGCATCCCCGTTGGCGTTGCTTACGGCTCCGATCCAGTATTAGTTACCGAAGCGCTATTAGTTGCGGCGCGGATGGCATCGAATGTTTTATCCCATCCTTCTCCTAAAGTATGGTTTAGAGGTTTTGGAGACAACGCTTTGAATTTTGAACTTTTAGCTTGGATCGATCAGCCACAGGAAAGCGATGCTATTAAAAGTGCAATCAATTTTTCAATAGATTACGAATTGCGCCACCGCAATATCGAAATTCCCTTTCCCCAGCACGATTTATGGCTGCGAAACCCGCAAGAGTTAACTAAAGTTTTTCAACAGAACAAAGACGATAATTCCAACGGAAAAGTTTTTCCGCAAAATACTAAATATTCAGCAGAACTCAAATCTAACTCCACCATTTCTGAACCAAAAATCCCAGCTAAAGCACCCAATAATTGGACGCTGCGAGATTTGTTGCGGCGAGTCACTTATTTTGAACAGTGTACGGATTTAGAACTGCGACAGTTAATTGAATACGGCTACCGACAACTGTTCCCAGCGGGACAGATTGTCTGCAAAGAAAATGCTCCTGGTGATTCTTTTTATATTATTCTTTCCGGGGCTGTAGAAGTTCTTTCTCAGAAAGCCGATCAGTATATTGCGACGCTTCACGAGGGTGAGTTTTTTGGGGAAATATCTTTGCTGTTGGGAACTCCGAGAACGGCGACTGTTAAAACTAGCGAAGATTCTATTTTGTTTGTTGTGGAACGCCACGACTTGCAAAAACTTTTGATTGAACAGCCAAGTTTAGCAGATCAGATTGCTCAAAAATTGTCGGAACGACAGCAAGCTTTGAGAGATTTGGGATTGTTAGATGGTGACTCTCTCGAACAAACTCCTTTTATTAAAATTCGGAAGCGCATTCAAGTTCTTTTTGGGATTTAGTATTAAATAGTCATTAGTCATTGGGAATGGGGAATGGGGAATTGGGAATTGGGAATTGGGAATTGGGAATTGGGAATTGGGAATTGGGAATTGGGAATTGGGA
>NZ_JADEWV010000170.1 GCF_015207455.1 Microcoleus sp. LEGE 07076 | reverse complement strand
ATACTATACCATCTGTATGGAAAGAAAAATATCTCTCGAAAGATTGTTGAATTATGGCTTTTTTTAAGTTAAAGTTTAGTCACAATTTATACATTAAACTTTGCGAAAATTGATAATGAGAACCTGGTAAGATTTGGATTGGATGAAAAGCTAGAGAAAGAAAGTTCGATCGCACCGCAGACGGCAAAAAAAAGCAAAAAGATCGATCGTCCGCGCCAATCAACCCTCAACAGAACTCGCGCCAACAACCGCAGCAGCTATCCCCGACTCGCGTAGAATGGCGGTGGAACTCTCAAGCCCGCCCGCCGCGCCAAAATCCCCAAGGTAGCCCACTCCTGAAAATCTGCAACAGCAGCCCGGTGCGGAAATTGCGATGTCCTCGTAAGCAACAACCGAACTCGATCGAGTCCCAAGCTTTGATAACCTATAATTTAAATCAGATACAGCAGGCCGTTTTGTCCGCCGCATCAAACTCACTCGCCATCTTGCTAATTAGGGATTTATTTTTTCTAACAACTAACAACTAACAACTAACAACTAATAAAGAGGGGATTGCTTAATGTCTGCAACAGACTTTAAAGACTATTACGCTATTTTGGGACTAAACAAAGCCGCCAGTTCAGACGAAATTAAAAAAACTTTTCGCAAACTAGCCCGGAAATATCACCCGGACATGAACCCCGGGAACAAAGAAGCCGAAGCTCGCTTTAAAGAAGTAAACGAAGCTTACGAAGTGCTGTCAGACCCAGAAAAACGCAAAAAATACGACCAATACGGTCAATACTGGAAGCAAGCGGCTACAACTGGTGGCGGCTGGCCCGGCGGCGGTAGCAGTACAACTGTAGACTTTGGCGGCGTTGACTTCAGCCAGTACGGCAGTTTTGACGAATTTATCAATGCCTTGCTCGGCCGCGCGGCCGGCAGCAGTGCGGGTAGTGGCCGCAACGGCCAGTGGAATTACAGCAGCTACCGCACCGGCGGGCCGGGCGGTTTTGGTGGATTTGAAGATTTCGCGGGGTACGAAAACCGTACCGCAGGAAGCTCTCTGGACACCGAGGTGCCGATTTCCCTGACTCTGGCCGAAGCATTTCGCGGCACTTCCAAGCGAGTCGCCACGGGGGAAGTTTCGATTCCGGCGGGAGTGAAAACTGGCAGCAAAATTCGAGTAAAAGGCAAAGGTCAAGTTGACCCGTACACGAAGCAGCAGGGAGATTTGTACCTAAAAGTAGAAGTTTTGCCTCACCCTTTCTTTCAGTTTGAGGGAGAGAATTTGGTGTGCGAAGTGCCGATAACTCCTGATGAAGCGGTGTTGGGAGCTTCAATTGAAGTGCCTGCGCCTGAAGGTACTATCGCTGTAAAATTTCCAGCCGGGATGCGCTCCGGTCAGTCTTTGCGGTTGCGGGGTAAAGGATGGCCGAAACCGAAGAAGGATGAACGCACTGATTTGTTGGTGAAAGTTGCGATCGTCCCGCCAAAAGAACTCACGGCTGCCGATCGCGAATGCTATGAAAAAATCAACGCCAGTCGCACTTTTAATCCCCGGAGTAATTTAAGCCAGATGGTGCTTTAATTTTAATCGCGAGCGATCGCCAAATGCTCGTCAATTGTTAAAAATTGTTGTCTGCAAGTCCAACTAAGATAGGTTGCCCAAAAAGCTGGATTGCTGTGTGCTAGTATGAGTCCGATACTGCCAGAGCGTTGAGAACTGCATCGGCTAACTTCTTGAGGAGATGAAGAATCAGCTTGAGTCCATCAGACGATCGGCAGAGGCGACAGCTATGCTCCAAAAACTTGAATACTCGCTAGCTAGAATAATCGACAAATTACTGCCGGGCGCAGCGGTTAAGCCGATCCGAGATACTTGGAGACAATGGCGGGGAAATCCAGAGCTGACCGTTGCTCGCCAATTGTGCGATCGGTCACGCTTGGCACTCGATATCGGAGCCAACAGCGGATGTTTCACCCACGACTTAGCTCGATATTCGGCAGGCTGTGAAGCTTTTGAACCCAACCCGATACTTGTGAGCTTGTTGGAGGAGAGCTGTCAGGGCCAAGCAGTACGGATTCATTGCTGCGCTTTGTCCGATCGCCAGCAGCAGACAGAGTTAGTCATCCCTACCTTTGAAGGAAACGATTATTTAGCCCTAGCCACTATCGAACCATAAAACCAGTTTTCTGGCCTTGAACAGCGGAAATTTACTGTTTCTGGTTATCCTCTTGATCGCTTCAACTTCCCGCCAGTAGGCTTGATCAAAATTGATGTCGAAGGTTACGAGCTTGCTGCGATCGAAGGTGCAAAACAGACGATCGAACGCGATCGACCTAACTTCCTAATAGAAGCAGAAGAACATCACAAGCCCGGTGCAGTGGAAAATTTGTTAAACTATTTTTCTAACTGCGGTTATTCGGTTTTTTTTCTATTAGGAAGACAAATTTTACCCATAGATAAATTTAATTTCGCTCGCCACCAGCCAGCCTCCAGCATACAATTTGACAAGATTCTGCCTGGTAAAACCTATGCAAACAACTTCATTTTCACCCAAGATCGAGCAGCAATTGCGAAGTGGTAGCGCATCTGATGCGGGGGTGTTGTTTAGTAGAAAAAATAAAACAAGTCAAACTTTTTATGATCTTAATAATCTGCCGAGTATTGTAATGCAATTAATCTTGTTTGCAGTCATAGCGCAGGGTTTTGAAACTTATCTCGATCGCCTGAGACGAATAATCGAGACCTGCAATTAGCATAAACTGCCTGCAAAACTCATAAACTATCTGGAAAAGCATCTGCCTTTATTTGCATTCATCTGCTGTTTCTCTCTCTGATCACAGATTTATGCAAGAAATGTCATGAAGTGCGATCGGCAGACAGGTCGCTCCCTGACGCCAAGTTTAAACCTAATGTTATATTATATCGTTTTCTGTTACATCGGAAACCATAAGCTGTTGGTGCATTTAAATTGTAAGTAAAAATATATCTAACCATGAGTTTGGTGTCCCGCCCGCCTGGAATATGCAATTTAACGACAGCTTATTACCGCTCTTGACACTCTGGACACAGATAGAGAATAGACAGATGCATACAGGACGATGCTACGGGATTTGATATTATTCATCGATAGCTGTTAGCTGAGTAGATTGTTGACTTTGTTGGATATTGATGCTAATTTTTTTAGATCCTTTCTTTTTCAGGTCTGCGATGTAGCCCTTAGTGTTATGATAAGCTTTATCCTTGCTTTCGTAGGGACCAAAGTAGTAGGTTCGCTTAGGCAAATCGGTGTGAACTTCCACCCACCACTCCTCACCTCTACCATTCATCGGTTGAGTCAGGATCCAGAAAGCAGCAGCGTAAATAGCCAATAAGTAAATTCCAAACATAGTAGCGATTCCCGAAGTCCATTAGCGTTTAACGTTCTTAAGATATCAGGACAAATAGCTCTATCGAATCATCCTCAATGCTGATTTACGCCGACTAATTTTCTAGAGCAAGTGCTGCCAAATATCAGTATTTTGGTAGATGTTCCGGCTATCTCGAATTTTTGGTAATAAGTTAATCTAATATCTAGCTACGGGTTAATGGGTGATGGGTAATAGGTCACGAATCGATCGCCAATTACAAATTACAAATTACCCATTACCCCGTAGCCAAATATACATTTTCCCCAAAGATCCGAAACAGCGGATATTCCTCCATCAGGTTTGATCATTCAGTGTAAGTGGCTGCTGCATATACGTATTTTACTCGCTGCGGACTAGGAGAAGATCCTGTTGATCAGCTGTTGTGGAGGTTTGATTTAACTCAAAACTCAAAGTATCAAGCCGCCATACCTTCTGAGAATTCATCTTGGCAGATGGTAACTTCTGAGGGCTGACACCGTTTGATGCGGACGCTAAGTCTTTTGGATCCCTCGCTTTCCAAGTCTTCGAGGTAGCCTGGAGTATAGCTGGAGGCTTCTTTATCGGTGTCGAAGGGGCCAAAATAGTAGGTACAGCGAGGCAAATCTGTAACAATTTCTACCCACCAGTTTTCGTGCCGAGAGGGGCCCGGCGCTGCAAACGCTGACAAGACTCCGATGTATATACAAAATAAAAAAAATCCGAGCATTTTATTTTTTTTGGGGTTATTTATTTTCTATAGCGCTTGCGCTTGTGAACCGGTTTTTTAGGATAAGTCAGAGGTGGCAGAACCTCTACTAAGAAATGCGGTTTCTGCTGTCGGGCGCGCAAGTATTATTATAATTTATCAAGGAAATTTGTGCGATCGCATCGACCTGAGTGCTGATTGCGAGGCGACAATAGAATCACTGTCAAAAGCTATTTTGCATTTAAATTTAAGCTTTACGGCACTTCACCAAGATCAACCTCACAAGAGTTTAAGCAGGAAGTAGCTTACAAATTAAATTTTTATTCCTTAGTTTGGGAAATATGCCGGAACATAGACCGACTTTACGGTAGCAGCCCCCGATATTCAAAACTGTCTCTAAAATAGCAAAACCCGCTGGCGCGGGTTGTGTTGTTAAGCTATCAAACTATTCAAACCAATCTGAGCGGCCCAAAAACGGAAGACCCCGACACGAGTCGTGTTGTGAGTCGTGGAGATCCCAAAATTTTAGAATTTTGTTCGAGATCCCAGATTCACGGCGCTGCAAGTAAATTGCCAATGGAAAATCTCAAATCGACTGACTTTTCAGTCTGCCCCAGGAGGCTGAGACCTAGCGCTTGCCTGTGGGGAACTGCTCGATGCCTGCCCAACCGTAAAAAACCAGCTCGTCGTTTTGAACTCGACAGCGGTCTACTCGCAGTTGAGTGCCTTCTAAGGCAAATTTGTCTAGGTCTAGCAAGTTATTTACGTGGGCAATTATAGCTTGACCCAAGTCTACTGCTTGCTCGTTACCCCCGTAAGTAACGCTGACAAATTGGATTTTGCGTCGGTCTTCGACGTGCAACTGAGCTGTAATATCTATGTTGACGGGTTCACTGGCATCGCCGATCGTAATTTCGGACTTGAGCTGAATTGATTTGTCTGTTCCGAAGCTGACTTCTGTGTTTTGAAAGTGCAGAGATTGCTCTTGGTATTTCAGCTTCTGGAGTTTTTCAACGACAAAAGGTGTGTTGAATGAGGTGGTTAAATCCGATCGACTTAATACTACTCGCATATTTGCCTGGGTAGGCTGCCGCAATTTCACCTTTCCTGCAAAAATCGCCCCAAAATCAATGGAGAGTGCTTGCAGGTATAGTTCCATCACTTCTATGCGAAGGCCGTTGTACATCAACATACCTTTGCCAATGAAGTCGAAACCGTCGATGCTTCCCTGCAATAGTTTGGCTACTGGTTCGACTCGGATGTTGGCTTCTGCCTTTTCCGAACGTTTGAATAAGGCCGCGATCGCAGCTCCTGCTACTTTGCTGACAAGGCGATCGCCACTTTGACCTTGAAAGGATGTACCGCTAAACAAAGCTGCTACCATTTATGCGTTTGCTGATCTACAGTCGCCATTATAACCTGCTATTAAGAAATGTTAAAATAGCTTGTGCTTATCGAATTTATAAGCATATGTTCTTTTTGTCTGCCTTTAAAGTAACATTTTGGAAATTTAAGGGTTCAGGGGCGTGCCTTGGAGACAAGCGCCCAGCAGCAAAGCTCCATCCCAGACGGTTTGTTCGATCGCCGCACAGAGCAAATTAGCCCCCGTCAGGTTAGCACCCCGCAGTACGGCTCCATTCAGGATAGCTTCTTCTAAATCAGCTCCCGACAAGTCTGCGCCGGACAAATTGGCATTGCTCAAATCAGCCTGCTGCAAAATTGCCCGAGCCAAGTTAGCGCCCCGCAAATCGGCGCCGCGCAAATCGACACCGCTCAAATCCACATTGCCGATCGAGGCCGCTGTCAAAAAAGCACCCCCAAAACTTGCATCGCGGACTAAAGCGTTAGCAAAGGAAGCACCGCGCAAGTCAGCGTTACGAAAATCGGCGCCGCGCAAGTCAGCACCGCTCAAGTCAGCGCCGCGGAGGTTGGCTCGTAGTACCGCCCGCTGCAAGTTAGCCCCGGCGAGATTAGCTCCTGTCAAGTTAGCTTGAGACAAGTCAGCACCGGCGAGATCGGCTCCCGCTAAATCGGCGCCAGCTAAATCTGTGCCGGCCAACATCTGAATTTTGCCTTTGCGTATGGCTTCGAGGTCATTAGTCATTAGTTTTTAGTCATTAGTCATTAGTCAGCAGTCAGTTGGCAGTTGTCAGTTGTCATTAGTCAGTTGGCAGTTGGCAGTTGTCAGTTGGTAGGGGCGGTGCCTGTGAGTGCCCGCCCTCTTAGTTGTCATTAGTCATTAGTCAGTTGTTACCAATAACCAATAACCAATAACCAATAACCAATAACCAATAACCAATAACTAATGACTACTGACTAATTGCCGCACTCATTCTATAACGCCGGAGCGGCTGCGGTCGTTCGATCGCCCAAATCCTCCAACCATACATTCGGTAGTTGGCTCGGGCGGCTCGGTAACTCCATCAACCCCATTTCTGCCAGCCTGACAACATTGCCGAGAGTTTCCACCAAAGCCGGATCGAAGCTAGTCCCCGACTGTTCCCGGCACTGTTCCACAGATTCCGTCAAACTCAAGGCCTGACGATCGCCCCGCGGTTGAGTCAGTTCTTGAAAATAAGCGACCAACCCCAAAATCCGCGAAGTAATCGGTATCTGTTCGCCTCGCAAACCGTCTGGTCTGCCGCTGCCGTCCCAATATTCCAGTTTATGCTTGACAATTTCGGCGACTGGTGCTATCTCCGGCATTGCTTGCAGCAATTGGGAACCGATGAAACTGCGATCGCGCCAAAACGATCGAGTTGCTTGGTCGAAAGCATCGGGAGTGCGATCGAACACCTCATTTGGCGCCGAAACCAAGCCGACTCGAAACAGCAATCCGGCCAGCCGCAGCCTCCGCAACTGTAAAGCTGGCAAATCCAGCAGTTGACCCAAAGTTTCCGACAAAGCCGCCACCTGCAAAGAAGCTGTGGGATTTGAAGTATCGCGTTCGTCCACGCGCTGGGCCATCCGCAGAAAAGCTTGAAGTTTGTTAGCGTTCAAATTGCGGCTGACGCGCAAAGCTTGACCTTCCAATTCCCACAAATCGCGAGTTTGGCGGTTAATTGCCACCATTTGCTGCTGAGAACTTTGCAGGTAAGTGACGATCCGCGATACTACGCCGCTAATGTCTGCTAGGGGCGGGCCTTTAGTAGCAAGAATCGAGTGGTAAATTTCTAGCAAACTGTCGGCTAGGGAAGAATTATAATGTCGTGTTTGTTCTATGAAAATTTCTGCTGCTGATGACACTAAGGACTGGTCAAACGACCACAAACCGTAGAATTTTCGCTCTGTATCGACTTCTGGCTTGCCCTCTGGCAAGTATTCCTGAGCTGAAAGTTCGCGACATAGCACCATTGCTTTGTATGTCGGGGCGAGGATGATCAGATTCCATTCTTCGATGATGGGGTCGTTTTCATCTAGCTTTATTAAAGATACATTTTCTAATTGACCTGTTTTGTGGGTAGCGAAACCGCTGTCGGCTACTGCACCGATGACAACGCGCCGCGATGCACTAGCAATATCGAGGTAGCGATCTGCTTCCTGCAAATACCATTTTCCCTGCTGAAACGTCACCAAAACTAGGGGTTTGAGTTCTATATCGTCCCCGTTGCTGGTTTGCAAGATGTGGTCTTCTAGGGCGTGACACAGGGCTACTAGGGTGTTTTTGAAGTAAACCCCGTAGCTAGAAGGCAGTTTTCCGTCGGGAAGTGTAGCTTGTAGTCTGGCGAGAGTTGATTCTGGATTCATTGCAAAAGGCTGTGCCGGCTCTTTATTTATTGTAGCGGGCGATCGAGCTTCTCGAAAATACTTTTAGCAAAAATCCGATTTTTTAATTTTTTACCGCTTCGCAACCGACTCAACGTCAGGTACGAATTGTCCGGCTCACTAATTTTAGCAAGAAAACTGAAAACCCTCTGTCTGCTGCGGAGTTTTGTTGCTCCCAGAAACCTGCCGAGAGGAAGACGCTAACTGACTTAGGTCTTAACTACTATTTGTTCAACAATATTAGGAGTTTCGACCGTGCTTCAACAAAATCGGAGTTTAGGGGAACAGGCGATCGACAAAGTGGCCGAAATTGCTATTACTAGCAAGTTAGACAAATCAGAAAATTTGTCTGTCACAGTCAACACCGATCCCGCCCAGCTAGCCCAGGGAGAAGTTGAGGAAGTTGCCGTTGAGGGGAAAGGATTAGTAATGCAGCAAGATTTGCGCGTTGAAGAACTGGAAATTAACGTCAAAGATATTGCTGTCAATCCCCTAAGCGCTATGTTTGGCACCATTGAACTGAACGGGCCTGCTTTCGGCAAAGCGCGCGCAGTTTTAACAGAAAGCGATATCAACCGCGCTTTAAATTCCGAATACATCAGCCGCAAACTCCAAAACTTACAAGTAAGTGTTGACGGAAAACCGCTGACAATCGACGTTAAAACGGTGGAATGCAAATTACTTTCATCCGGCAAAATCGATTTGAATGCTGAGGTATTGGTGCGGGAAACTACTGCCAATGAAAAAATATGTTTTACAGCAAAACCTCACGTAGCTGCGGACGGTTGGGCAATTTCTCTTCAGGATGTCGAGTATCCCGAAAACCCTGAATTTTCGCCGGAGTTAACCGCAGCTTTTGCCGACAAAGCTGGTGAAGTTTTAAACTTGCGAAATTTTGAAATTGAGGGAATGTCGCTGCGAATTCAGCAGCTAAATGTGGAAGCTGGTTTGGTCACTTTGCAAGCTGAAGCCAAAGTCGAACAATTTCCCAGTTGATAGCACAGGATATCTGTTTATACCCTGCTTTATAGTCGAGACTCTCTCCCCGTGCATCCCTCTTAAAACAGGGGACTTTGAGCGCTCCATTGTTCCCTTTTTTAAGTGGATTAAGGGGGAGAGAATCAATGGATACGATAGCCCTTTTTCGCTCCTTCTTTCTTTTTCATCGTCAAGATAACGCTGAAGATGAAAAGCAAAGTTGCGTTACCCAACTTAATCCTTTTGCTAGTCCTGCATAGCCAGGAAAAATCATAAACAATTTGAGGCGTAAACAAAAAAATTTATGATGGATAAAATACCAGATAGCCCCCAGATGATTGGAGAGCTTTTTATAAAATGACAGAGTTTTTATTACAATAGCCACAGATTTTTTGCTCAGGGTATTATTAAATCTTTCGCTATCAAAAGTTTTGCCCCTATCTCTCCCGACAGATTGGTGTCGCTTGCGAGGGAAAAGTTTTTGATACGCAGCCCAAAAAATCTGTATAATACAGGGCATATTGTAAACTGCTGAGAGCAAATCCCACAAATCTGCTGGTTGCAAGAAAACAGGGACATCTACAACTCCATATAAAGCCAGTGCAGGCTTTGTTTGGGCTTAAAACGCAGTTTATTATCCGGCTAAGCCAGTGATGATATTGCATTGTGGGTTTTGAAGCAACACGTATAAACTCGTAACAACGCATCGCTTCAAGTTGTTGTGATGCTTTCAGCGTGAATTATTCTTGGTTAACCGCTATCCCTGTGAAATCTTTTATGAATAACAGCTCCCTTAAATTCCCCCTCCACACTGCCCTCATACTACCCTTTATCCTGCAAATTGTTGCAGCAGTTGGATTAGTCGGCTATCTTTCCTTACGCAACGGACAACAAGCCGTAACTGATCTTGCCAACCAGTTGATGACTGAGGTGAGCAACCGAACCAATCAGCAACTAAATGACTATCTTTCAATGCCTCATCGAATTAATCAGATCAATATTGATGCAATCGAGACAGGATTACTCAATCTCGAAAACTTTGACCTGGCTGGACGTTATTTTTGGAAGCAGGTGCAAGCCTTTAATAATGTTGGCTTTATCTCATATGCGTTAGCAGATGGACGCTTTATTGGGGCTGGCAAACACATTCCAGGGGAAGGAGTCATCATTGACGAACTCTCTGCAAGAACAAACGGAGAAGTAGCTACCTATGGCGTGAACAAGCAGGGCGATCGGGGTAAAGTGCTACGGTTTCATCCCGACGACTTCGTGGCATCCGCGTGGTATATTCAGGCGGCTAAAGCAGGTAAACCAACCTGGACTTCGGTGTACTCTGTTGACGAAATCAACTTCATTGCTGTAGAGGCAGTGCGTCCCATTTATGCAAAAAACGGCAAATTACTGGGCGTGATTGGAGTTGATTTACACCTATCAAATATTACGAACTTTTTGCGCGACTTAAACGTTAGCTCATCAGGACGAGTCTTTGTCATGGAACGAGATGGGCAGTTAATCGCCAATTCTAGTTCTCAACCCTCTTTTGCCAAAGTAAATGGTAAGACCCAACGCTTTAGTGCCTTAGACTTTAATGATCAGTTAATTCAAACGACTGCTCAAACTCTAAAAAATCGGTTTAGTAATTTTCAGCGAATTAGAGAAAGGCATACGTTGAGCTTTCAAATTCAAGGACAACCTCACTTTGTCCTTGTTCATCCTTGGCAAGACGAGTTTGGCTTGAACTGGCTAATCGTGACTGTAGTTCCAGAATCCGACTTCATGGGTCAAATCAATGCTAATACTCGTACCACAATAGGGTTGTGTCTGGTAGCGTTGATGATAGCGCTCCTGAGCGGTATTGTCACCGCTCGTTGGATTACTGGTCCCATTGAGCGGATTACCCAAGCCTCAGAAGACATGGCAGATGGCAATTTGGAGCAACAGGTTAAACACAGTCGCCTCGTTGAACTTGATAAGTTGGGAAACTCCTTCAACAGCATGGCAGGACAACTGAAGGAATCTTTTGAAACACTAGAAGATAAAGTCAAAGAACGCACAGCAGAACTGGCAAGTGCCAACGACGAAATAATTACGCTCAACAAGAGACTCAAGGAAGACAATCTCCGCATGGGTGCGGAATTGGATGTGGTGCGTCAGATGCAGCAGATGATTTTGCCCAATGCTTATGAGCTAGAAATTGACGGACTCGATATCGCCGGATACATGGATGCTGCCGATGAAGTTGGAGGCGACTACTATGATGTCTTAAACACCGATGGTGTTGTCACCCTTGGCATCGGCGATGTCACTGGACATGGATTGGAAAGCGGTATTTTGATGCTGATGGCGCAAACGGCAGTCCGTACTCTTAATGAAATCCGTGAACTAGATCCGGTGCGGTTCCTAGATGCGCTCAACCGCACCCTTTACAAAAACGTGCAGCGCATGAATTCCGAGAAAAGTCTCACCCTAGCGATTTTAAATTACTCCGAAGGACGGGTCAGCATTAGCGGTCAGCATGAAGAAACAATCATTGTGCGAAACGCTGGACAGATAGAACGTATCGACACGATGGATTTAGGTTTTCCGATTGCTCTTGACGAGGACATTGCTGAGTTCATCAGTCAAATTTCCATTGAGCTACAGTTAGGAGATGGTATAGTGCTATATACCGATGGTATTCCCGAAGCAGAAGACATTAACAAAAAACAGTACGGCGTGGAGCGGATGTGTGAAGTCATTAGCCAAAACAGGCATTTATCTGCACAAGAAATTAAGCAAGCAATGATTGACGATGTGCGGCGACATATCGGCACTCAAAAAGTGTTTGATGATATTACGCTGTTGGTTTTGAAGCGAACTGAACTAGGCGTAGAAAAAGACTCACAGTCTCAAGCAGTCGCATTGGTTTAGAGCGATCGCCCATACCTCGAAAAAATAAACTTATGACATTAAACTGGAAAATTGTCGTAGGGGCGATCGCATTAACATCAAATTTGCGAATAGGTGGTGAGGTATCTTAAACGCAGCCTCCCGAACCAGGCCCAATCTCAAGAGAACTCCAAACCTGGAGTTAACATCTAAATTTCTCTGATTAAATCTATCTGATGATATCTTGCATCAATGTCAAGAAAGGGAGCGATCGCGGGATGAGCGCTCCCTTTCTTGACATTAGTGCTTTCGGTCAATTAAAACTATTGAATCAAAGCCTTTCTAGATAGCGTAAGGCGCGCCGAGACGCACCCTACCGGATAGATATGCAAGGGTAAATTCTATTCTTCTCAAAGCTTTTTCGGATCTCAAACAGCTTTGTTCTATTTTTTCTTTGACTCAGAAACATCGGCAATTAAGTCGTCTTTATCAACTTTCGGAACAAAATCCGGCTTTTCCTTGGATTCCCAACCCGGGGGACGCTTGGAATTGTACCATGCAATGGAGCCGATACTAACCGCAGCCACAAATCCAACACCCAGAACTGCGACGGGAATCATTAGGTTGTTCTCTACCATTAGGTTCAAATCCTCATTTACTCTACTTCTGTATTATTGTATGTGGTGTTCGGGCTCGCGCAATACATCTCAAGACAGAAAAAGTGAGTGAATTGCAGCCATAATACTTAGAGATTGGAAATTGAGGGCTGATTTATGCCGCTGTTGACAATAGCATTGCTGTTAGCTGCTAGTTTTGCTCTTGGTGCTTTACCACTTACTCGCTGGGCGGTGCGTCTGCTGGGCAGTAAAGATTTGAGGCGGTTGGGCACGGGGAATGCGGGCGTGTCGGCTGCTTTTATTCACGGGGGGAAGTTGGCGGGAATTGCTGCGGTGTTGGCGGAAATTGCCAGGGGTATTGTGCCGGTTTTGGCGGGCAGATTTTGGTTCCCGGATGCGCCTGAAGTCGCACTGGCCCTGTTGATTCCTCTAGCTGCCGCCCGATATGCGATCGCCCGAGGTGGAGCGGTGACAAACGCCGTTTGGGGTATTTTGGTATTTTCGCCGCCGGTGGCTGTATCGTCGGGCATCTGGGGGCTTCTGGTGTGGGGTTTGGC
>NZ_JADEWV010000458.1 GCF_015207455.1 Microcoleus sp. LEGE 07076 | reverse complement strand
GATTAATATTGGCGTTGTTGCTTTTGATGACAATGATGTGCGCGTACAATTTTTGAATAATTGGAGTCGAGTGCAGGCTTTTGGTCGCGAAGATATTCCTTTTCTCAGAGACTTTGCGAAACGAATGAACTTCGCCGCCAGTGAGGGTTTGCTTTTTCCCGGAGATGAGCCAGATGGCACTCCTAAACATGAGCGATTAAAAAAAATTGCACAGGGTTGGATTAACAGTATTCAATTCACAGAACCTCACGGCTCTTTAGATAATGTCGAGAATTTATTAGAAGATATCGCGCAGACTTACCTGGTTAATGTAGTTCCTACAAAAACTAAGCGAAATCGCCAAGATGCTGCGAGAATTACAACTTCTATAATTAGAAAAACTCTTATATCCTATGATGATAAACCTGCTTTAAAAGAAATGCTAAAAAATGATTTTCCTGTAAAAGGAAGTCATAAAGAACACAGGTTTGATGCGGTTGTTGCTAACGGTCAACCTTACTTAGTCGCGCATGGAATTTCCTTTGAAGTTTACCCGCCTGAAACTTTGCAAGATTCTATTTCTTGGATGATTTCAGATGTCAAAGAATCTGACACTAAATTGCCTATAGGAATTGTTGCACTTCCCCCAAAACAAGAGTGGCAGGATTATGAAAAACTAAACAAAGTGTATAAAACAACTATCTCAACTTACAGGAGTTTGGGGGCGGAAGTTTTGCAAGAAAATGAAGTACAACCTTGGGCTTCTCAGATTATTGATAAGTTAGTTGCAATGTAATGAGTAGTAATGAATAGGGTGCGTCATACCAATTTAATGTGAATTTGCATATATTTCGATCCCCCTAAATCCCCCTTAAGAAGGGGGACTTTGAGAAGAATCTTGTCCCCCCCTTATTAAGGGGGGTTAGGGGGGATCAGATTCTACGGGGCCTCATAAAAAATTGGTATCAGTCATCAATTCTCTGCTAATAGCGATCGTTCTTCCCCTGACGCACCCTACAGACTATCAGGAAAACCAGGGATACTAGGTGGCTTATCTGAAACTTTTTTGCGAGATTTAGAAGCTGTCTTTTTACCTCCTTTCGCTTTCCCCTCCGCCGCTTTCCCTCCCAGAATTTCCTCTTGATGGCGTTTCAGATTCAATTCAAGCAACCTCGCTAATACTTCATCGTGGATTTCTTCAGGCCATTTATACCGCCAAGGTTTTTTCTTCTGGCGTTTGCTAATTCCTTCGCTTTCTTCCTCTTCTTCTTCGTAGTCGAGGATGAATTCGCAGTCGGTGGAGATGTCTGTCCACCCGTAGGCGTTTAATACGGCTTGATCGCATTCTTGATGTAATTGTCGCAGTTTTATTATATCCGGGTGGCGATCGTCCGGGTTGTGGAACCGGTTGTAGGTTTCGGTGAGTCCCTGGTTGTTGCGTATCATTAAGGCGGCGCGGTATTCGTAGTAGGTTTTGCCTATTTCTTCTAGGGTGGGGT
>NZ_JADEWV010000457.1 GCF_015207455.1 Microcoleus sp. LEGE 07076 | reverse complement strand
AAGTAAGACACCACTTTCGATCCAATAAACCCACCGATGAGAATACCTGGGGTGAGGAACTTCACGATGTCCCACCGCACCGCGCCAGCCTTGTGGTGAGCACGCATGCTCGAAATGCTGGTAAACATGATGATGGCCAGTGAGGTGGCAATGGAGGAGTGCACCACATGCTCGACGGGCACGCCCTGGCTAACCATCAGGAAAGTGAGAAAGGGCACCAGCAGCATGCCGCCACCAATGCCCAACAAGCCAGCCAACACGCCGCTGACTACACCCAAAACAAGCAGTGAAACTATAAAAACCGGATCGAACATGGTGATTAAATTTTTTTTGGTTTGAATCTGGACAGAATAAAAAAAGAGGCGACTGAACGTAGGTTCAATCGCCCCGGTGTGGGGGTCTCTGCCGATGCCATACTGGCCCGATCCCTGAACCTAAGGTTCAAGTGGGTCGCAGTGTTAGGGTCTTTAGGTTTCCCTGACAAAGAGGGAATCACACCGACCCTGAAAAGTCCGCAACCGGGATCACAGATATTGGTTCACGGAATACTGACCAATACAGACACGGCAGAGATAAAACAAAATTCTTTATTCGAACAAGTCGGCATTCTTGGGCTTGCCAGCAGCCGCATTGTTCAGGCTGCCATCAACCATTTGTTCGATAGCCTCGATTTTACGCTCAATCGTCTCAATGTCCAGTCCTAAAACAGGGTTGGAAGGGTTACTACCAACGAGCGATTCATGCGCGATTTGTAAGGCCGCCATGACTGCGATTTTATCAAGCCCGACCACCTTACCAGTGTTGCGGATGCTAGACATTTTTGTTTCTACAATATTGACAGCTTGCTGCAAGGCTGCGCGTTCTTCGGGCTTGCAGGCAATGCGGAATTCCCGGCCCATGATTTTTACGTCAAGTGCTTCCAATTATTCCTCCGAGTTCAATTCAAGTTCAGGGAACCATTGATTCAGCATTTGGTTGATTTGACCTTGTGCATGATTCACTTTTTTGTGAAGCAATTCATTTTCTCGGCGCAGGGCTTCAATTTGTTCCTTGGCCGACTTGTTGTCGAAGCGGCTCTGCTCAAGGGCTTTGGCCAGGCTGGACACTTTGACTTGAAGTTCGTCGAGTTTCGCAAGCAGTGATTGCGTCATTGGCTGGCTCCATCTTCGGGTAATAGTTCCCGAGGGTTGCTGTTGTTGGTATTTTAACTTGACTATACAGTTGCTTACGGCAATCTACTACAGTTTCGCTTTAGGTTAAAACAAAGTTTTCAAGCCCAACACGTCTTGCATGTCAAACAAACCTTTTTCATGACCAATCAAAAACTGGGCTGCCCGAATTGAGCCTTGTGCATAAGTCATGCGACTTGAAGATTTGTGCGTAATTTCAATACGCTCGCCAATGCCGGCAAATAGTACAGTGTGGTCGCCCACAATATCGCCACCACGAATGGTCGAGAAGCCGATGGTGCCGGCCTTGCGC
>NZ_JADEWV010000456.1 GCF_015207455.1 Microcoleus sp. LEGE 07076 | reverse complement strand
CTGCTGAAGATAAAGACAAATTAATAAACTGGGTAGAAGAATACTTGCAAGACTACGGCCTAAACAAAAATCAATGGCAAGATCAATTTTTAGCTCGCCTTCATCGTCTCACCAAAATACTACATATAGATCAAATTATTAGCTATTTACCTGATGAGTGTGATCGACTAATTTTGATACCTCATCGCTTCCTGCACCTGCTGCCTCTTCATGCCTTACCTCTAACTGACCCTCAATACTGCCTCCTAGATCGCTTTCCCAGAGGTGTGAGTTATGCTCCAAGTTGCCAACTGCTGCAATTAAGCCAAAATCGAAATCGCACCGATTTTAAAGATTTTTTTGCTATTCAAAATCCTAGCAAAGACCTGAGTTTTACTGATATTGAAGTTGAAACAATCAGGAGACAATTTCAGCCTAATGATGATGTTTTAGTTAACGAAGATGCAAAAAAAGAAGCCTTGGACAATGATCGCTTTCGTAATGCTCATTGTATTCATTTTTCTTGTCATGGTTACTTTGATTTTGAATCACCTTTGGACTCGGCTGTTATCTTGGCTGATGCAACAAACTATGCTATGGAAACACTGGAAGATAACAGTTATGAAATTTATTCGCGGGAAGGTACAAAAATTAATTTAGAAAAGTGCCTTACTTTAAGAGAAATTTTTGACCTCGATCTCAGGCAATGTCGCTTAGTAACTCTTTCAGCTTGTGAAACTGGGTTGATTGACTTTACCAGCCAAAGCGATGAGTATATCGGATTACCTAGTGGCTTCCTAGTTGCTGGTAGTTCCAGTGTGGTTAGCAGCCTCTGGGCAGTAAACGACTTTTCTACAAGTTTATTGATGATTAAGTTTTATGATAATCTGCAACATCAAGCATCGCTAGCTACATCACTCTGCCAAGCTCAACTATGGCTGCGGGATGCCACAATAGCTGAACTAGAACATTGGATCGATCAAAGACAATTACATTTAAACCCTACTTTGAAAATGAATTTACGTCGTAGGTTCCATAAACTTCAAGATAACTTCAAACCCTTTCAAGAGCCTTTCTATTGGGCCGCATTCTGTCTGGTTGGTCAAGCCTGAACTCACTACTTAAATTAAGTACAATATCAGGTTTATGGTAAGGAAAATGATATGCGATCGCCTCTCAAAGCTTCAAAGTCAAAGATCGTCTCATTTTCACCCAATCTGCATAACAACAGTGACTCCCTTCGATATACCAGTAGCACAGTTAGCAAACCAACAGCCATGAGCCGATACTACCACCCCACGCGCTACACCAGTCGCAGCCCGCAACCCCCAGCCGCACGCACCCAAATTAATCAATCTTGGTTCAAGTCGCCCCTTATTTTATCCGCAATTCTTTTAGGCTTGGGCGTAGTCGGCGCTACCCTATTTGTTGAGTTTACCACCCAGCGCATCATCCACATCCGGGCTGACGACAATTCCGATTCGGCGGAAACTTATACAGCCCAGCG
>NZ_JADEWV010000169.1 GCF_015207455.1 Microcoleus sp. LEGE 07076 | reverse complement strand
GCATTAGGAGTAGTCCTGTTCTCCAACATCGTTTACTCAGCATTTTTGCTGTGTGCAGTATTTACCAGCATTGCCGGTATGTACCTGTTGCTGAATGCTGATTTTGTTGCAGCAGCACAAGTTTTGATTTATGTTGGTGCTGTCAACGTCTTAATTTTGTTTGCCATCATGTTGGTAAACAAACAAGAAGATTTCCGCACAATTTCTAACGCTTGGGTACGTCAAGTAGCAACCGCAGTGGTTTGTGGTGGTTTGTTTGCGCTTTTGGGTACGATGGTAGTGTCTACTCCTTGGGCGATTGTGACAACGACTGGAGCACCTGCCGAAAGTTCGATTGTGACGATCGCCAAACACTTCTTTACAGACTATTTGCTACCTTTTGAGTTAGCATCAGTGTTTTTGTTGATGGCAATGGTAGGAGCAATTGTCTTGGCCCGCCGCGATTTCTTTGCGGACGAACTGTCAATCAAGCCATCGGAAACACCAGCTTTTAGCTTGCCAGAACGGCCGCGCGAATTAGTTTCAGCAGGTGATGTTTCTTCAGCCGAAACAAAGTAATTTCAGGCTGCGCCCTGCACACCTAGTTCTGTATGGGCCGTGCAGCGCGCGCTTGATGAGAGAAACTCAGTTTCTGTGCCCTACCTGGAAACGCACCTGCGTTCATCTGTGTTTACCTGTATTGGATCTGCGGTTGATCGATCGAAGATTTATGCAACAAGTCCAAACTGCCTGTTTTGTAGTAATTTTGACTGAGAGCAACTCAAAAATTTTATGCAACTGCAACTCCAGTATTTCCTGTTATTAGCTGCTGCACTTTTCTGTATTGGCATTTACGGTTTAATTACCAGCCGAAATGCAGTGCGGGTTTTGATGTCGATCGAGTTGATGCTGAATGCAGTCAATCTCAACCTGATGGGTTTTTCCAATTATCTTGACCCCGTACAGATTAAAGGTCAAGTATTTACGGTGTTTGTAGTAACGGTAGCCGCTGCTGAAGCCGCAGTCGGTTTGGCAATCGTCCTAGCGATTTACCGCAACCGCAATACCGTAGATATGGAAGAGTTTAATTTGCTGAAGTGGTAATTAATCAATAGTCATCAGTCATCAGTCATCAATCATTAGTGACAAACTAATGCAGATTAAAGACTGATGACTAAGGACTAAGGACTAATAACTAATGACTTCTAGTAATTTCTAGAGTAATTCTGCCGCCGAAGTCAGGGATGGGAGCTGCTGGTTTTGAGAGTTGGAGTTTAACTTTTTCGACTAACGGTAGTTGTAAAAGCGCTTGAGCAATAGTATCTGCTAGGCGTTCGATTAATAAAAACTTCGAGTCTTTGACTAGCTTTTGAATCAGAGTAATTGCGCTGCGGTAATCAAGAGTATGTTGAATATCATCACTTTTTCCAGCTTGCGATA
Organism: Microcoleus sp. LEGE 07076; assembly: GCF_015207455.1. Taxonomy (GTDB): domain Bacteria; phylum Cyanobacteriota; class Cyanobacteriia; order Cyanobacteriales; family Microcoleaceae; genus Microcoleus. Next base: position 11,500 of record NZ_JADEWV010000169.1, on the reverse strand, counting down.
AATCTACCCAGAGAGTGACATCCACTTCAAACCACTGCCCCAAGACTTGTTCTTCTGCCAGATAGCCAGTGTAGCCGTAACAGCGAATTCCTGTAAGTTGAATAGAATCCATTTTGCAATAAACTAAAAGTGCGTTGCCTAACCAATTTGTATTAAACCAGATAAAGTTCTCTTTCTCTTCCCTCTCTTTTTTGGCTTTTTTACTTCTCCCTCTGCGCTCTTTGCGCCCTCTGCGGTTCAATCACTCTTATTCTATCTTAAATATCAGAACTGTTCTCCCTTCTCCAATCTATCCAGATAATTTTCAGCAACTTCATACCATTTGCGCCTAATCGGTGTATCTTCGGGCTTTTCTGTCAATGTACGACCTTGTAATTCTGGATATTTATTGTAAAACAATTCATCTACTTTATTATAAAAAATATCCGGTTCGATATTCAGATTTTTGCGGCGCTTGCCAATGTTTTCTTGACGAGCGATTTCTGCGTCTAAAGACGTGTCTGAAGAATGAGGTAAATCTGGAAATTTGGGTATTTCCGGTAACTTGGGGAAAGTAAAACCAGATTTTATCGCACTAAAAGCTATAATGCCCGGTAATAAAACTACACTTAAACTCCCTAGAATTTTCCAAGGAATTAACTTAAGTTTATTGGTATTTCTGTTGATAACTTGATTGTTGTTGACAACAGGAGTATGATTGTTGGTGGCTGTTTGAGTGCTGTATTTGAAGGGGCGACCGACAAAGTTCTGTGTCACAATTTGGGAGATTATGCTGCGGATTTGGGATAATTTTGGGTCTTTGAGGGCTTCGCGGACTTGTTTTGCGGACTGGTAGCGATCGCCCGGTTGTTCTGCTAGCATTTTATCTAATACTGCGGCTAAATTTGGGCTGACACTGACGTGCGTTAGCGAAGCCCTCGAAGAGGAACGCCAATTCCAAGTTTTGCTATTGATATCGTACAATTTCTGAGGCTTTTTGCCGCTTAGCAGCACCAAAGCTGTCACGGCTAAAGCGTACAAATCGCTAGCCGCCGAAACTTTCCCCTGCCGCATTTGTTCTGGGGGCGAATAACCTTGTTTGCCGATCGCCGTAGCAGGTTGTCCGCTAAACTGAAATACCGCCGTTGCTGCGATTTGTTTGACTGAACCGAAGTCAATTAAAAATGGCAGTTTGTCAGCAGTGTGTTGGATGATGTTGTCGGGGGAAACATCGCGGTGAATTAAGTTTTTGGAATGAATGTATTCTAAAATTGGTAAAAGCTGAAATAGCAGTTGAGTAACTTCGGCTTCAGTAAAATTTTCACCTTGCTGCTGGCGAGATATAAGTATTTGTTCGTAGGTTTTACCGGGGATGTAGTCTTGGACTAAAAATAATGATGGAGCTCCGCCCAAATCGGTGCGAAGCAGTTCTCGAAAGCGGGGGATTTGCGGGTGTTGGAGGTTGTAAAGCATACTCGCTTCGCGATCGAACAATTCGGCCGCTTTCGGGCTGTGAACAACCGGAGAAAATTCTTTGAGTACGCAGTTTTCGCCGTAGCGGTTGATATCTTCTGCGAGGTAGGTGCGCCCGAAGCCGCCGCGGCCCAATTCGCGGATGATGCGGTAGCGTTTTTCGAGGGTGGAACCAGGGGCGAGGAGGGATGAGTTAGACATAAACAACGGTGGATTGTTCTAGTTGAGGAGTCCCGGAGCACAGTATAGCTTATTTTAGCTAAGTTTAGTTGCATGGGAGGGAGCATCTCATATTTGTAAAAATACTTCTTTTGACTCCTGATTTCTTCCTCTTTCCTCCTGTCCCGCAGTCTCGGGCCTCCAATTTCTAGCTTGGCTGCTTTCCGACAGAGATCCTCCCTAATGCGAGGGCGATCCATCCTGCAATATCAATGCTCTCTTCAATAGTTTTATCGATCGTTTCATGGTGTAGACTCATCATCATCATTTGACTCTGACACATTTTCTTCCTGTTGTTGCTGTGACTCCATAAGCTCTGCAAGCAATTGCTTTAAATTCTTGTCAGGAGGACGCTTGGGAAACTCACTGTGTGTATATATCCATGTAAGCTTTATTACGCTTTGAGTACGATCGACCAAGTACATAAGTCTTCCCTGACGCGCCGCACCCTGTAAATTTGGCAGATCAAAGTAATATTTTCGGAATTCCCATTCTTCCGGTTTGCTCAAACTTCCGGGCAATTTTTCAGCGAAAGAATCAGGAAGAAAAGGATTGCTACTTAAATTTTTGATGATTTGTGCAACAAAATCCTGAAAAACTTTCTTAGCTTTCTCACCTTTATCATGACGCTTCAGAAGCTCTTTGTAGGAACGCTTAAATTTATCAGATGGATTAATCCGAAACACTGCTCAGCCACTCACAAAACTCATCGGGTGTCATTGCAGGATTATCGCCCGATTTAGCCAAAGCTTCCTGTACAACTTCAGCCATTGTTTGCTCGTAATCAGGGTGCTCTCTTTCGATCGCTCCAAGTACAGCATTTTTTAGACGAATTAAGGCGTTGAAGTAGTCAGTCAGAACATCAGTTTCACCGCAGATTAACATCCAAGCTAGCGACAGCCTTGTTCTCAGAGAAGCAAAAAAACCTTGATTACCATCTTGATTGATAATTGAGGCATAAATCAGAGCTTTCAGTAACTCACGCTCCGCATCCGAAAAATCTTCCCACTTATTTTCTACTGCTGTTGCTAGAGCCTCTGTGTTTTGGGCGATCGATCGCAACCTTGACTGACTTACTGTATCCGGTTGGGATATTTGCCTAATTTCATAGGGGTTAATGGTAATTGCAGCAGACATTTTTTGCCTCCGGACACGATTGCGAAGGGTATAGATTCAGTATAACAGTGCGATCGATAATTTGTGAATCGGCAAATCGCGGGACGATCGCACTATTGTATCTTACAACTCCCGATGAGTAAATTCCCGAGCATCTTTGCCGACATAACTCGCAGCAATATGACCGTCTCCAACAACTCGATACTTATAGGTAATCAACCCTTCTAAACCAACAGGCCCGCGGGGCGGCATTTGCTGCGTGCTAATCCCCACTTCTGCGCCGAAACCGTAGCGGAAACCGTCAGCAAATCGAGTCGAACAATTGTGATAAACTCCGGCCGCATCTACTTGACTTAAGAATGTTTCAGCGGCTTGGCTGTCTTCGGTAACAATCGCATCTGTATGTCGGGAACCGTAGGTATTGATGTGATTAATTGCTTCTTCCACAGAGTCTACGATTTTGATTGATAAAATTAAATCGCTGTATTCTGTAGACCAATCTATCTCTGTGGCTTCTGCAATGTTTTCTAAGATGGCGCGAGTGGGTTCGTCTCCTCGCAGTTCGACTTTTTTCTGCTGCAAAGCTTGGGCGACAGCGGGCAGGAAATTATGGGCGATCGCACTGTGAACTAACAAGGTTTCAATGGCATTGCAGGCGGCAGGATACTGAGTTTTGGCATCCACAGCAATCTCTACGGCTTTCTGAAGGTCTGCTGCTTTGTCTGCGTACAAATGACAAATTCCGTCGGCGTGTCCCAAGACGGGAATCCGGGTATTTTCCTGCACAAACCGCACGAAGGAATTAGAACCTCTAGGAATAATCAAGTCTACGTATTCATCCATTTTGAGCAGTTCAATTGTTTCTTCGCGGGTGGTAAGTAACTGCACGGCTGCGGGATTGACCGCAGTTTCTGCTAATGCTTGATGGATAATTTTTGTCAAGATTTCGCAGGAACGGACTGCTTCTTTTCCGCCTTTGAGAATGACACCGTTGCCGGATTTGATTGCCAAGGATACTATCTGAATTAAAGCTTCTGGGCGCGCTTCAAAAATAATGCCTAAAACGCCCAAAGGACAGGTAACGCGCTTCAGAATTAATCCTGTGTCCAATTCGCGGTGGATTTGTACGGAACCTACAGGATCTGGGAGTTTGGCAACGTCGCGCACGCCCGCAATCGCACTTTTCAACTTGCTCTCATCCAACTTTAGGCGATCGTACAGCGGTTTGGCAATTCCATCCGCTTCGGCCGCCTTGCAGTCAGCAGCATTCGCCGCCACAATATCCGCCGCCGCAGCTTCTAAAGCTTTAGCAATAGCCTCTATCGCTTGATTTTTTGCAACAGCCGACAAAACTGCCAGTTTTCTAGCAGATGCGCGGGTTTTTTGGGCAATTTCAATAATCGACATGGCAGTAACTTTTAAATAGTTTTCGGTTTTGAGTTGAGAATTGAATCCCCACAAATAAATTTAGCGGGCGGTTTTCGATCTTAACAATTTTCTAGTAAATTCTATATTTTTGTTGACATTTCTGATAGCGCTCCGCAATTACAGGTTAAAACAGTGAAGTATAGATAAAATCCCACGGTGATTTCCATTTGTCAATAACCTTAGGAGATTATTATGTCATCTCAAGCTCCTTTACGCAAGGCAGGGCGATCGCCCAAAGCCGGCGTTAAACTTATACAGAAAACTGGCGGCAACCTCATTTTAGCTTCCGGTGTCACCATCACCATGCTGTTTGGTATGGTGTTGGTGCTATCCTTAGCCACGGTTTTCATTGTCGGTAGCCCCGATCCAGTCGCCGGATTGGCGATCGCACTTCCGATCACCCTAATTTTTAACATAGCAGCTTTTTTTCTATCGCCTTACTTGATGGACTTAACCCAAAATTGGCTCTACAATACTCGCTGGGTTTCGCTAGCAGAAATTGCCAGCCAAAGTCCCGAAACAGCGAAAATTATTCAGAAAGTTTGTAAACAAAAAAACCTGACTCAGCCGCGTTTAGGAATTATCGATGACCAAAACCCTACTGCTTTTACCTACGGTTCATTTCCTAACAGCGCTCGGTTAGTCGTCAGTCAAGGTATTTTCACCTATTTAGACGACGATGAAATTGCCACTGTTTACGCCCACGAACTCGGTCACATTGTCCACTGGGACTTTGCAGTAATGACTTTAGCTTCGACTTTGGTACAAATTACTTACTTAATTTATACCTTTGCCAGACGCATGGGTCGAAATGGGGGGCAAAAAGCTAAAGATGTGGCAGGTAATTTAGCTGCTGTTGCTTATTTGTTTTACATCGCCGGCACTTATTTATTGCTGTATTTGTCGCGGACGCGAGAATATTTTGCCGACCATTTTGCCGCCGAAACTACTGGAAACCCCAACGCTTTATCGCGCGCTTTGGTAAAAATTGCTTACGGCATTTTGGAAGAAGCACAAACAGCAACGGAACCCAGCCGCTTGTTAGAAGGAACTCGCGCTTTGGGTATTTACGATGCCGCATCTGCCACATCTACCGGCACTGCTTACCGGATTTCTTCGGAACCAGAAAAGATTGGGCGAGTGTTTTTGTGGGATATGTTTAATCCTTGGGGTTGGTGGATGGAGTTGAACTCTACTCACCCGCTGACTGGTAAACGAGTTCGCGCTTTGAGCACCTACGCAGAACAATTGGGTTTGGATATTGAGTTTGATATGGGGCGGATTGTCGGCGAAGGCCACAATTTGAGCAAGCGGAAATTGTACGGCAATTTCTTTTTCGATTTGCTGCTGTACAGTGGGGAAACTCTGGGCTTGGCGGTGGGTTTTGCGATCGGCATTTCGCTGTCTGCTGCGAATCCAATAATGATGATTGCTTGTGCTTTAATCGGTTTGGGCGCGGGAATCTTGCTCAAGACTTTGGTAAGGTTTCCGAATTACGAACAAGCAGAAAATTTGGATGTTTTAAGTTTAATGTCTGACCCTTATGCAAGTCCTTTGCGGGGTCAACCTGCGAAACTGCAAGGCAAATTAATTGGTCGCGGTGATGCGGGTTATGCGTTTGGTTCGGATCTGAAATTGCAAGACAAAACGGGAATGATTTATCTGCGCTATGCTTCTCGTTTTGGGCCAATTGGTAATTTTTTGTTTGGGATGAAACGGGTTGAAAGTTTGGTTGGGATGGATGTTAGCGCTTTGGGTTGGTTCCGCCGCGGTGTCGCGCCTTGGATAGATTTGATTCGGCTTGAAAGCGATAGCGGCACGACGGTTAGTAGTTATCACCGTTTCTGGTCTTTTGTGATGGGATTCGGCGCGATCGCGATCGGTATTGCATCTCTATTCGTGTCATTTCCAGCTTAACATTTGAAAAAACTTGCATTCCTTAGTACAAACCAGTTCGTAGTGAGGACTTCAGTCCTCCCTCCCAAATAAATTTTCAGGACTTGCATTCCTTACTACAAACCTCAGATCAGATCGCAAACATGACAGTCAAAATTGCTACAATCAGTTTGTTGTTAATAATCTTGACCTTAGCAGCCAGCAACCACAGCCAAAAACTGACGGCCAACTTAACAAATTTTGCTGCCCAAACTGAAAAGCCGAAGGAAAAAAATACCGTGCAAAGTATTCTCGATGACAGCCCAAAACTAGAAAAATTAGCGGGAAATTTCCAATTTATAGAAGGCCCGATTTGGCTTCCAGAAGGATTTTTGCTGTTCAGCGATATTCCCGCCAATATTATCTATAAATTCGCATCCAACCAGCAAGTGGAGATATTTCGCCGCCCTTCGGGAAAAGCCAACGGTAATACTTTGGATCGAGAAAATCGATTGATTACTGCCGAACACGAAAATCGGCGCGTATCTCGCACTGAAAAAGACGGCAAAGTTATCGGGCTGGCGGATAGATATGAGGGCAAAAAACTCAATAGCCCGAATGATTTGGTTGTGAAATCAGACGGCAGCATTTATTTTACAGATCCGCCCTACGGTATTACTAAAGAACAGGAAGAATTGGGTTTTTACGGTGTTTACCGGCTGGCACCAGACGGCAAGTTAACTTTGCTGGTTAAGGATTTGGTGCTGCCGAACGGGATCGCTTTTTCACCAGACGAGCAAAAACTTTATGTCAACAATTCGGAAGCGGGATTTATTGCCGTTTTTGATGTTAAACCTGACGGAACTGTTACCAATCAGCGGATTTTTGCTGAACTAAAAGACGCGAGTCAAAGCGGAGTTCCCGACGGTTTAAAAGTTGATGTAGAAGGAAATGTTTACAGTACCGGGCCGGGGGGAGTGTGGATTTTTTCGCCGGAGGGCAAGCTTTTGGGGAGGATTTCTGTGCCTGAGACGGCGACTAATTTGGCTTGGGGAGACACAGATTACAAAACGCTTTACATTACCGCAAGTAAAAGTCTTTATCGGATTCGACTGAAAATTGCGGGTCGTTTGTAGTCAGGACTTTAGTCCTCAGAAAGAAGGACGCTCAGTCCTCAATACAAACACTAAGTAAAAGTCTTTATCGAATTCGTTTGAAAATTGCGGGTCGTTTGTAGTGAGGACTTTAGTCCTCAGAAAGAAGGACGCTGAGTCCTCACTATAAACACTTTTTATTAGGGATAATTGACCGGGCATGATATGATTGTACTTTTGAAAATCAGTCTTTCCCTATCTCAAATCTCAAATGGTATTAATGGCCCGCTTGCACAAGTTTCTGACGGCGACTGTGGATGAAAAATCCCGATCGCGCACCATATTTTGGTTGACCCTGAGCTTGACATTTGCCGCAGTTTATGCTGTTTTGGGTATGCAGCAAGCATTCAGCGCCGAGTATGTGGTGCAAGACGATGCGAGGCAGCACGTTTTCTGGATGATGCGGTTTGTCGATCGACAATTATTCCCCAACGATTTCATTGCTAACTACTTTCAATCTGTCGCCCCCGCAGGATACAGCACGCTCTACAAAATAGCAGCAACAATTGGCATTCACCCGCTATTTTTTCACAAAATACTGCCGCTATTTCTCGGCTTAATCTCCACTTATTTCTGTTTTGGGCTTTGCCTAGAAATGCTGCCGGTGCCGCTGACTGGATTTATGGCATCTTTGCTGTTAAATCAGCATATGTGGATGACTGACGATTTGGCTTCCACAACTGCCAGAGCTTTTATCTACCCGATATTTCTCGGTTTTTTATATTATTTATCCCGGAATTGGTTGCTGCCTTGTTTGGGAGCGATCGCCCTAATCGGACTATTTTACCCTCCTTACGCCTTGGTGGCTGCCGGAATTTTAGTTTTGCGGCTGCTAAGCTGGGAAAACGGCGGTTTGCACTTGTCGGGCGATCGCACAAATTACCTATTTTGCAGTACAGGTTTGGGAGTAATATTTTTAGTAATGCTGCCCTATGTCTTAGATAAATCTGAATTTGGCCCGACTTATACCGCAGCCGAAGCAAAGAAAATGGGAGTATTTGCACCCAAGGGCAGAAATGCTTTTTTTCGTCCAAATCCGGTAGATTTTTGGCTGACTGGTAGGGGCAGCGGGATGTTTCCCAAGTCGCTGTTTACGCCTGTAACTCACTGTGTCGGATTGTTATTTCCGCTGCTGCTGTTAGGGCGATCGCACTTTCCTTTAGCCAAACAGATTCAAAGCAAAATCTGGCTGTTGCTTCAGCTATTTATAGCATCTTCAGTCATGTTTTTTGCAGCTCATGCCACCGTTTTTAAATTATATCAACCTGGACGCTATACTGCTTACAGCTTGCGATTTATTGTAGTGTTGGTAAGCGCGATCGCCCTAACGTTAATTATCGATGGAGTCGGTCATTGGGCATCGCAAACCGTAACAAAACTTGATTGGAAAAATCTAGTTGCACTAATTACAACAGCGACAATCGCGATCGCATTGGTGCTTTATCCCTGCTTCGTTGAAAAATTTCCAACAGTTGGATATGTAGAAGGTAAAATGCCGGGTTTGTACAAATTTTTCCAACAACAACCTAAAGATATCCTGATTGCTTCCATCGCGGCAGAGGCGGACAATTTGCCAACATTTAGCCAGCGTTCGGTTTTGGTGGCAAAGGAATATGCCGTGCCTTATCAGAAAGGCTACTACAGCAAATATCGGCAGCGAGTTAGCGATTTAATTCGCGCTCAATACACGCCAGACAGAACTGTATTGCAAAATTTTATTAATCAATATGGAGTTGATTTTTGGATGCTCGCTCGGAATGCTTTGACTCTGGATTATGTAGAAGATTACGGCTGGCTAAATCAATTCGATCCTGCACAAGAAGCGATGCTTGCTCTCAAACAAGGAAAAGTTCCCGTCTTAGCTTCAGCGATGACAAATTGTGCTGTTTTTCAAAATGAAACTCTAGTAGTTTTGGATGCCTCTTGTATTGTGAAACTTGGTGGGAGTTAAGGCGAGGCAGATCCAAAGCATCTGGGTTTCTAGGCTGTGCTTGGGAAGGAGAAAGAACTGTTAGGATTCGTTAGCTACAATTGCTGTATGGATATTCTGTAAGAGCGATCGCCCAATACGCTATAATTCCCATCAGAGATAATGGTGCGGTTCAATGACACAAGTTCTCGATCGCGAAATTCTCGATGGGCGAGTGGTGCTCAACGGCACCTGGGAACAATTCAAGTTAATCCAGAAGGGTGCCGAAGATTCCCCTGGCGTAAAGTTGTCTTTTTTTGCAGGGGCGATCGAGATTCTGATACCGGGATTCCAACACGAAAATTTTTCGGAAATCATTGGTTACTTGGTGACAACTTTTTTGCTAGCGCAAGGCATTAGGTTTTACCCTTCTGGTTCCATGACGCAAGAGAAAATCGGAGAAGCTTCTACTCAAGCAGACAAATCCTTTTGTTTGGGGGAACCTAAGTTGATTCCCGATTTGTCGATCGAGGTAGTTTATACTAGCGGTGGACTGAGCAAGTTGCCAAAATATCGAGCTTTTGGCGTGCCAGAAATCTGGTTTTGGGAGAATGGCACGCTGCGGCTTTATCATCTTCGGGAAGATAGTTATGAGGAAGTAATTGGGAGTCAACTCTCAGGATTGGAAACCCTGGATATTGATTTGCTAAAACGCTCAATTTTGATGGGCGAAACTGATTTGGCTGAAGCGGTGAAGGTTTTTGGGCAGGGAATCTCGACTGTCTGCGATTGAAATAGAAGATGCAGATACTTGACTTGTTTAAAAAATCGGATATTTGCTGTTGCTGGTAACGATAAATATAGTTCTTTGTAGGGTCAATCCCCCTGTGGTTGTCATCCCCTTTGGCTGTCTTCCCGATCGAGCTAAGTATAGATCCGGGGTCAGCTTAGTAGAGAATGAAAAGTATACAAAGACCCGATCGCAAATTTATTTCTTCCACAAAAACATGGCAACAGTTTACGTCAACCCGCAAACAGGTAGTGATGGAGCCGCCGGCAGCCAATCGGCGCCCTTGAAAACGATCGCCCGCGCGATCGCCCGCGCTGCATCGGGAACAATTATTCAGCTAGCACCGGGAACTTACAGCGCAGCCAGCGCCGAAAAATTCCCCTTGGAAATTCCCTCTGGAGTCAAAGTTATCGGTAGCGAAACTAACAAAGGAAGCGGCACTCTGATTCAAGGAAGCGGCAAATTTGTCAGTCCCACCGCAGCCAGTCAAAATATCACAATATTGCTAGCAACCGATGCCGAATTGCGCGGCGTAACTGTCACTAATTTGGAGAGTCGCGGCACCGGAGTCTGGATTGAGTCAACTTCTCCCACTGTGGCTAACTGCACTTTCACGCTTTGCAAGCGCGAAGGTGTTTTTATCACGGGTTCGGCGAATGCTGCGATTCTCGACAACAAATTTGTACAAAACTCGGCGGCTGGCGTAATTGCGGCGGAAACTGCTAAAGGCGTACTGCGGCGCAATGTTTTTCAAAATACCGGTTTCGGCATTTCTCTGCAAGATAAATCTGCTCCTTTGATTGTTGAAAACCAAATTTTGGAAAATCGCTCCGGTATTGTTTTATCGGGGGAATCTAAGCCCGTTGTGCGGAAGAATCGCTTTGAAAAAAATACCGAAGATGGTTTGACTGCTGTGGGGAAATCGCTGCCAGATATCGGTACGGCTCAAGATTTGGGGGGCAATATCTTTCGGGATAACGGCGAATTTGACTTGCAAAACGCGACTGGGGTGAAGATTTCTGCCTTGGGAAATCAGCTCGCTCCGGCGCGGGTGAAAGGTTTGTTTGATTTGGGCAATGTTGTTGCGCCGACTCCGACTCCGACTCCGACACCAACTCCGACTCCTGGGGGGGTAAAGTTTAGCGATATCAGCACCCACTGGGCTAAGGATTTTATCGATCGCCTCGCCTCGATGAATATTGTCAGCGGGTTTCCCAACGGCACTTTTAAACCTGACGAGACTTTAACTAGAGCTCAGTATGCGGCTTTGCTGGCGAAGGCGTTTGAGTTGGCCCCGCGTCGGGAGGCGACGGTTTTTAAGGATGTGGTGGCGGATTTTTGGGCGTATGGGGCGATCGTCAAAGCGAATCGAGGTGGATTTTTAGCTGGATACCCCGATCGCACCTTTCGCCCGGAACAGAATTTGACCAGAGCTCAGGCTATAGTTTCTTTGGTAAACGGCTTGCAGTTGACTGGCGGCAATCCCAATTCTTTGAGCGTTTATGCCGATCGAGCTTTGATTCCCAGTTTTGCTACCGACTCCACAGCAACCGCCAC
>NZ_JADEWV010000168.1 GCF_015207455.1 Microcoleus sp. LEGE 07076 | reverse complement strand
ACAAATAACCAATTCCCAATCCCCAATTCCCAAAATTTAAGATTTGTGCACCACCACCGGTGTTCCCACCGATGCCCAATTGAACAGCCATTTAGCGTGATTTACAGCGACATTTGTGCAGCCGTGAGTGACGGGATTGCCAAACAAATTGTGCCAGTAAGCGCCGTGAATTGCCATGCCTCCGTCGTAATACATTGTATAGGGAACGTCGGGCACATCGTAGTCATCCCCAGTCATTCTAGCAACGCGGTGTTTGGTTTGAACGGCAAAGGTTCCCGTGCGGGTGGGAGTCGATGATTTGCCGCTGGAAATAGTCACCGCATAAACAGGTTTATTTCCTTCCCAAGCTGTTAATCTTTGTCTGGACAAATCAATTTCAATCCAGCGCTGACTGGATTGCTGCAACTGCATAATTCTATTGGCAATTTTGTTGTGCTGCGAGCCGGCAATTGCAGGATTTTGCCCGCCACACAATGCAGCAACTGTGAGGGCGCAGCCGGCACAGAAAATTCCGGCGCGGCGGAAGTAAGTTGAGTTGATAATGCTGTTCATTCTTCACACCCAAAACTATTTTAGATTGTAGGTTTTAGATTTTAGATTAGCTTGTACTATTGTAGATTGTAGATTGTAGATTTTAGATTGGAAAGAGGGCTTAACAAGTTGTTAACTTTTCGGTAAGAGTTCGGGCAATTTGGACGATCGCCCGCCAATCTCCATTTGCCACTAAGTGTTGGGGAAATAAGTCTCCCGCCAAACCAACGGCGATCGCCCCTGCGTCAATAAATACCTTCGCATTTTCCACTGTCACGCCGCCAGTCGGAATCAAAGGAATGTGTCCCAGAGGGCCTTGCAGGCTTTTCAGGTAAGCTGCGCCTCCCAACCCGGATATCGGAAACACTTTAACGCAGGTAGCGCCTGCTTGCCACGCTGTCACGATTTCCGTGGGAGAAAAAGCACCGGGGACGATCGGCACTCCCGCATCAACTGCTGTTTTAATCATAGCTAGATCGGTGTGCGGAGTAAACAAAAACCCGGCGCCGCAATCTATGGCTTGCTGCAACTGTTCTAAGTTTAATAAAGTGCCAGTACCAATACTAAAAGTAGGGAATTCGGAGCGGAGTTCGGCAATTAATTCAGCAGCTTTTTGAGTGTTCCAAGTAATTTCCACAAACTGGAATCCGCCTGCTGCTACCGCTGATGCCATCTGCCGAGCGAGTTCTTTTTCGGAAGAACGGATCACGGCGATGGCGCGGTGTTTTTTTAGTTTTGTCAACCAAGATTGATTATTCATACCCACTCATTCTGCCTCGCCTATAATTCTAGTACACTAGGACTTACGCAGCGAGAGTCTTAAACCTCGATCCCCCCTAGCCCCCCTTAAAAAGGGGGGAATTTGAAAGCCCCCCTTTTTAAGGGGGGTTGGGGGGATCTCTTCGTAAGTCCCCTACACATTACTAAATCCGATATATGCCAAACTACAATATGCGCGGCGTTCAATTTTTAACAGACAATCTAGGCAACAAAACCGCTGCAATTGTTGACCTCAAAGAACACAGTGCATTTTGGGCAGACGTGCTGGCTGAATGCGGCGAACCGACAGACTTTCAATTTTTAGTTGATTCTGAAGGCGAAAAAATTGCGGTGCTGCTCGACTTCGAGAAGCACGGCGAACTTTGGGAAGATGTTTACGATGGCATCATGACTGAGGGGCTAGAGGATGAACCGGGTATTCCTTGGGAGGAATTTAAACGCGAACTTGAATTGAAGGGGAAGTTGAGTGTCTGAATATCAAGTCATTATTCAACAGTCAACCCAAAAACAGCTAAGATTAGTTCCTGTTGAAATCTGCAACAGGCTTGATATCAGAATTAATGCTTTGGCAAATGACCCGCGTCCTGCGGGCTGTATCAAGTTAAAGGGCCAGCAAAATCGCTGGCGAATTCGGGTTGGCGATTACAGGGTAATTTACACTATTAATGATACAACTTTCACCATTTTCATACTGAAAGTTGCTCACCGGCGGGAAGTTTACTAGAGACGATCTGGTGGTAGGGTGCGTTGCCAGAGTCTAACTGCAAATAGCGAGAATTGTCGCAGCGACGCACCCTACTCTAAAAAATCGGGGCGATTCCAGACAATCCCAGAATCACCCCAATTATTGATTTCAAACTTTAGATTCCATCCAAAATTTTAAATCTTAAATCCCAAATCAATTAGGCAATTGTTGCCATTTTGACATCGCTGTTGGCTAACAAATTTTGCAGTTCATCAGCATCCACAGTTTCCTTTTCTATTAGCATATCTGCCAAGGAGTTGAGGACGTGGCGGTTGCCGACGAGTACATCTTTAGCCCGCAGGTAAGCTTGCTCTACCAACAAGCGGACTTCATCGTCGATCGTGGCTGCGGTTTCTTCAGAAAAGTCTCGTTCGGCCATGATATCGCGACCCATGAACATATTCCCTTGCTGGCGACCGAGAGCTACAGGGCCGAGCCGATCGCTCATTCCGAAGCGAGTTACCATTTGCCGCGCTACTCTTGCCACTTGCTGCAAGTCATTGGAAGCGCCAGTCGTAACTTCTTCTTCGCCGAAGACAATCTCTTCAGCAATCCGGCCGCCCAAGGCTACCGCCATTTGATTTTGCAAGTAAGAGCGAGAATACAAGCCGGAATCCATCCGATCTTCGCTGGGGGTGAACCATGTCAAACCACCAGCGCGGCCGCGGGGGATAATGCTAATTTTTTGAACTGGGTCATAATCGGGCATCAGCGCGCCGACTAAGGCGTGACCGGCTTCGTGGTAAGCGACTAAGGTTTTGCGCTTTTCGCTCATCACGCGGTCTTTCTTTTCCGGGCCTGCGAGCACGCGGTCGATCGCATCGTTGACTTCATCCATCGACACTTCGGTCAAGTTGCGGCGGGCGGCGAGAATTGCAGCTTCGTTGAGCAGGTTGGCCAAATCGGCACCTGTGAAACCGGGTGTCCGGCGGGCGATTTTTTCCAAGTCAACGTCTTTCGACAAGGTTTTGCCGCGGGCGTGAACGTTGAGAATTTCGAGGCGACCGGCGAAGTCGGGGCGATCGACCACAACTTGGCGATCGAAACGGCCCGGGCGCAGCAGCGCAGCATCGAGCACGTCGGGGCGGTTCGTAGCAGCAATCAAAATGATCCCTGTATTGCCCTCAAAACCGTCCATTTCCGTCAGTAACTGGTTCAGGGTTTGTTCCCGTTCGTCGTTACCTCCGCCCAAACCAGCTCCCCGCTGGCGGCCTACCGCGTCAATTTCATCGATAAATACGATGCAAGGAGCGTTGGTTTTAGCTTGTTCAAACAAGTCGCGGACGCGGGAAGCACCCACACCGACGAACATTTCTACAAATTCCGAACCGGAAATCGAGAAGAAGGGAACGCCTGCTTCGCCAGCAACTGCTTTTGCGAGCAAGGTTTTGCCTGTTCCGGGAGGGCCTACCAGCAGCACGCCTTTGGGGATTTTTGCTCCAACTGCGGTGAAGCGATCGGCATTTTTCAGGAAGTCCACGACTTCTGCGAGTTCTAGCTTGGCTTGTTCGATGCCAGCTACGTCGCCGAATGTCACCTGAGTTTGCGGCTCCATTTGAACTCTAGCTTTTGATTTGCCGAAGTTCATGGCTTGGTTGCCGGGCCCGTTTTGGGCGCGCCGCACCAGGAAAAACAGTCCTACCAAGAGCAGGATCGGGAAGAACAGGCTGCTGAGGGCTTTTACCCAGAACCCTTCGTCGCTTTGGGGCAGAACTGAAATGTCTACGTTATTTTTGGTCAGGATGTTGATCAGTTCCGGGTCGTTTGGCAGGTTGACGAGTACCTTGCTGCCGTCCTGAGCAGTTACCAAGGCTTTGCTGCGATCGGAACTGATATTTATTTTGTCTACTCTCTTGCCTTCGACTTCCTGAATGAATTGACTGTACTTCCAAACTTCCCGGCTTGGGGGCTGTTTGTCAAAAAATGCCGTTGCTAAGGCAATGACTACAATAGCCAGCAGTGCGTACAAGCCAGCGTTTCTCCAGCGTTTATTCACCGAGGTGGATCCTCCTAATTTTTAGTCCCTGTGATTTGGGAATTTTTATTTATGTTCATCAATCTTAACGTAATTGTAACTTGTTTGCGCTCCGCCAGAATCCCCGCTAGGGCGATTTTGAGCTTTGGTGGTGGAAACCGAACGTTGCTTCACTTCGTCAGGACATGGGAGGCTGTGCTGGCAATTGGTAAATTTTTGCTTACACGAGCGAGTGATTTTTGTCAATGTGCAGATTGAGTAGGGAACGAGTTGAGTTCGAGACGGAGAAGGGCGATCGAGATGACGATCGCGCGAAATCCCGATCGGATGCTTGAGTTAAAGGTAAGATGGGTGCAATCTCTTGCTGTTTTTGAGGCAGAACAAATGTCTAGCAGTAGTCAACCAGGAGCCAACTGCCAGACTCAGTGCGGTAACACTTCTGAATGCTGATGCGGTTGGCTGATGTACTCTACCAAGCTTACTTGAGGCGATCGGCATTTTCGGCACAGAAAAAAGCCTGGTAACGCAATCGAAATAACGATATTTTTCACTGATATGCACAAATTCGCAGATAATATTATAGCTGCAACTAATTTATATAATTGCGGCGATCACTTTCAGGCAGAGTTAATTTGTACCAAAATCATTGACAGTCAGCCAGACAATTCAGATGCTTTGTGTTTGTTAGGAAAAATCAAATATCAAGTCTCAAAAAATCAGCTTGCTTCGACAACAGACGCAGGCCTGCGCTATCACTTGTGGTACTACAACAACCAAATTTGGAATACCACCACATGGGCCGGAGTCAAAGCACTAAAATCTCCCTGCGATATGTGGAATTACCAAGAAATAATCTGGGATTTAAAACCTAGTTTGATCTTAGAATTTGGCAGTTTCTATGGCGGTGGTACTTTATTCTTTGCCTCGCTCCTGGAAAAAATCAATAATAAATCTCAAGTGTTTTCGGTAGATATTGACCATACATCTCTCAATCCCCAAGTGAGAAATCATCCCCGCATCGAGTTAATGCTCTCATCATCAACCGCCCCTCAAGTTTCTCAAAGAATAGTCGAATTACGCAGAGAATTTCCCGGGCAGATATTTGCTATCCTGGATAGCAACCATGAAAAGCAGCACGTTTTGGGCGAGATGCAAATGCTGCGACCGCTACTGCAAACAGGCGATTACGTCGTAGTTGAAGATAGCAATATTAACGGACACCCCGTTTTGCCCGGATGGGGGGAAGGGCCATACGAAGCAATGGAAGAATATTTTACCATTTACCCAGATGATTATCAAAGAGATGATTTGCGCGAACAGAAATTTGGCTTTACTTTTGCAACTGCTGGGTTTTTGATTCGGCGCTAAATATTTTAACATTGTACTGCAAGTAAAAGATAGCCATGAAATTTCCACTGCACCAACCAACCCTCCAGTTATTAACAGGACTCTCAGGAGTCGAACTGGGAGCAGCCTCCCACAATCCCTACGGCGTGAATGCAATTAATGTTGCTCCCAAATTTGACGAGGATTTGTTTCAAGACAACCAAGTTAACATGGGAGAGGAACCGACAAAAATCGATATGTACGGCGAAGCAGACAACATTCCCGTCAAAGACAAAAGTCAAGATTTTGTTTTGTCCAGCCACGTATTTGAACACATTCCCGATCCCATATCTGCTTTATTAGAATGGCAAAGAGTTCTCAAGCCAGGGGGATATGTGGTGATGATTGTCCCGCAGCCGGATGCTCTCGCCGGAGACAATCGTCCCCTATCTACCTACGATAGATTAGTTAAAGCACACCGAGAAAAATGGACGATAGAGACTGCTCCACCAGAGAATTTATACGGTGGTAAAGGCGGACATTACTGGAAATTTACATCAACAACTCTGAGAAAATTCTTTGAGAATCTCAAAACAGCTAATGACGGCATTCCGGTTGTGAATTGGCAACTGCTAGGCACTGAAGACCCTGACAGCAAGGTAGGAAACGGGTTTTGGGTGGCTTACCGAGTACCGTGAGCGATCGAACCGCTATAGCACTTGACAACTACTCGTACCTTAAGTAATTGGCTGTTAACAGCAGCATTTTTCAAGACAAGCTCAAAATAAATTATTTGACACAGAGGTTTTCCCAAAGATGAATTATACAAATCAGTTGAGCTATCAGCCGCTTATCAGTATTGTGATGCCAGTTTACAATACACCCGAGCAGTTTTTGAGAGAAGCAATTCAATCTGTTTTAAATCAAACCTACACTCACTGGGAATTGTGCATTGCTGACGATGCTTCAACCCAGCCTCATGTCAAGCGAATTTTAGAAGAATACGCAGCAAAAGACGCAAGGATTAAGGGAATTATTAGAAGTCAAAACGGTCACATATCTCGCGCGTCAAATTCGGCACTGCAATTAGCAACTGGTGAGTTTGTATCGCTGCTAGATCACGACGATTTGCTGACCGCAGATGCGTTGCAAGAAGTGGTAATGCTGCTAAACGAGCATCTTGATGCAGACATGATTTATTCCGATGAAGATAAGGTAGATGAACACAACAATTTTTGTCTTCCCTGTTACAAGCCAGATTGGTGTCCCGATTCATTTTTGTCTCGGATGTATACTTGCCATCTGGGTACTTATCGGCGATCGCTAATTAACGAAATCGGTGGATTTAGAGCAGATTATGATGGCAGTCAAGATTACGATCTGGTTTTGAGGCTGACCGAAAAAACTAACAAAATATTCCACATACCTAAAATCCTTTACCACTGGAGATTTCACCCCGAATCTGCCTCTGCTTCCAGGGATGCCAAACCTTATGCCTACGAAGCAGCAGCGAGAGCCATCACAGATACAATTCACAGAAGAGGTGAACCCGGACAAGTTATAATGCATCAAAATTACCCCGGTCATTATACTGTTCGGTACGCGATCGAGAGTTACAAACTGGTTAGTATCATCATTCCTACCAGGGATTTTGGGAGTATTTTAAATAAATGTTTAGAATCAATTTTTGCCCAGACTTCGTATCCTAATTACGAAGTAGTGGTAATAGACAACGGCAGTGTTGAATTTGAAACAAGTCAGTTTATCAACAAGTGGCTAACTCTACAACCAACTAAGTTTAAATGCTACCGATTAGATATTCCATTCAATTACTCTCGCATCAATAACTTTGGAGTAGAAAAATCGCAAGGAGATTACTTACTCTTTTTAAATAACGATACCGAAATTAGGGATAAAGACTGGCTCAATGGTATGGTCGAGCAAGCTCAAAGACGGTCAATTGGCGCTGTGGGAGGGCTGTTGCTATATCCTGATAATTCTATCCAAAACACAGGATTTATCTTAGGTGTGAACGGGATTGCCAGTCATGCCTACAAGGGAGTTAGCAAGGTATTGCAGTATGAGGACATGGTACATATAGGATTTGCTAATAACGTCTCGGCGGTTACGGGAGCTTGTTTGATGTGCCGCCGGGAAGTATTTACCAGCAGCGGCGGTTTTGATGAAAATTTACCGATTGTATTTGGCGATGTTGATTTGTGTTTAAAAATGATGGCTAAGGGCTATCGCAATGTCTATATAAGTCAGGCAAAAGTATGGCATCAAGAATTAAAAGGTTGGGCGTTTGAACTGACTGATGATGAACAGTTAAAGATTGAGGAAGCAGCCTCTAAATTGATGTGGTCAAGGTGGAAAAGTTTAATAGAGCGCGACCCCTGCTTCAGCCAAAGTCTAGTGAAAAAGCTGCACGAACAGTTAAATCCGGTCGAAAGAATGCAGCCTTTAGTTAGCATCTGCATTCCTACTTATAACGGCGAGAAATATCTGAGCGAGGCACTTTTTAGCGCTATGGCTCAGACTTATCCCCATTTAGAAATTGTTATTTCGGATGACGGTTCGATTGATCGCACAATGGCGATCGCTAGGTCACTAACTGACAAGTTTCCCGGCGAGTTCAACTTTTCGGTTCACCAGAAATTTGGATTAGTTAAAAATTGGAATCACTGTATTTCTCAAGCAAAAGGGAAATATATTAAGCTGTTATGTCAAGATGATTTGCTAGAACCGGATTGTATTGCCGAGCTGGTGAGTTTAGCAGAACAAGACGAGCAAATAGGTTTGGTATTTTCGCGGCGGGGAGTTTTGCTAGCAGGAGACGCTAACTCGGATGCGGCTTGCCAAGCAATCGGTAGAGGTGCTTTAGAAATATCTCAAAACTGGTCAAATTTGCAGTCGGTACAAGATGGGAAAACACTGCTGGCAGATCCTAATCTTTTGAACAATCCGATTAATAAAATTGGAGAACCGAGTACAGTTTTGATGAGAAGGGATGTTTTCGATAAAGTCGGATTTTTTGATGTAGAATTGCAGCAATTAGTTGATGTTGAAATGTGGTTCAGAATAATGAGCCACTACAAAATTGGTTTTGTAAACAAAAGTTTATCGCACTGGCGCGTTCACCTCAATCAACTGACCAGAGAAAACTTGCTGAAGGGAGAAATTGTGCAAGATGTCCAAAGATTGCACGATAAAATTTTACACAGTGCGTACTTCAATTTATTGAGTTCTGAAGTTAAAAATCGGATGACTGACGCTACTCAGACGGCAGAGTGGATGCGACTGTTAGCTGGAGGGCAAAAACCAGCGGTGAATGTTGCTGCTGTTGCTGTTGTTCCAACTTTAGCTTTAGAAGTTGCCCAAATTTCTCCTGTTGCTTCTAATATTCGCAGACCGTTTTGGTCTGTGATGATTCCGACTTACAACCGGGTAAAATATTTGGAGCAAGCGTTAAAAAGTGTGCTGCAACAGGCTCCTAATGCTGAGGAAATGCAAATAGAAGTTGTTAACGATTGCTCGAACCAATCTATTCAAGATGAAATGGAGGCTATTGTTAATGCTGTAGGCGGTGGACGAGTTAATTTTTACCGACATCCAGAGCAAGATATCGGTCAAACGGCTATCTTTAATCTGTGCATTCAGCGATCGCACGGTGAGTGGGTGCACATTTTGCACGACGACGATGTTGTGTTGCGGGGATTTTACAGCCGCTTGCGAGAAGGTATAGAAAAAGAACCGAGTGTGGGTGCAGCTTTTTGTCGCCACATTTATACAGATGAAGCGGGAAATCAGCGTTGGGTATCTTGGTTAGAAAGAGAAACTCCTGGGGTACTGACTGATTGGTTGGAACAGGTTATTGTGATGTGTCGGCTGCAAGCTTCTCCGATCGCAGTTAAACGCAGTGTTTACGAAAGTTTGGGCGGTTTCTGCCCTCAAGCTGGTGCTGCTTCTGATTGGGAGATGTGGAAGCGAGTTGCGGTGCATTATCCGATTTGGTACGAACCGGAACCGCTGGCTTGGTATCGCCAACATACTTCGTCAGACAATACTCGCTTGCTGAAGTCTGGCGGGCTAATTGCTGATGTGCGAAGATCGATCGACATTTCTCAATCGTATTTGCCAAGGGCGATCGCCGATAAGTTATCGAATCAAGCCAGAGAACATTATGCTTTCTATGCTTTGGATACAGCTAAAAAACTCCTAACAGACGGAGAATATGAGGCGGCGATCGCTCAAATTCGAGAAGGACTAAAATGCAGTCAATCCGCCCAACTAAAAGAAGCATTAGTTTCACTGCTATTGCTTGGGGAATCTCATCAACCTTCTACCGGATTTTCGAGTTCTGTCGATCGGCAACCAAAAGATTCAAGCAACACACCTGCTGAGGTAAACAGTCAACCTACCCGCAAACAAATTGCTGATATTTGGCTGAATTTACCAGCCGAACAAGTGGCTAGCGCCTTTGCGGGCGATACAGGAAAACAGCACCAAGCCCTGCTTGTCAGCGAAATTAGAGATGAACCGCTAACCGATGCAGAAGAGATTTTTGCGAGGGAATTAGCGGCCAACGTGGCGAAAGGATTTAACGACCCGAAAGCTATCAATTACCTGCTCGCAGCGATGCTGTACCGTCGCGCCGACCAACTGCCAATTAACTACGATCGCGCTACCATTCCCAACTGGTTTGCCAACGAATATCTGAAATTTATGTTTGCCTGTCCGAACCTTTTTCAAACCAAAGGAGAAGCAGAGAGTTACTATCAATTTATCCGAGGATGGATTGATTACGTACATAGGAGTTTGTTCAAAAATGTCGCTTCGCCGCTTTGGCAGAATATTGGTGTGTTGTTCGCGCAAATCGCTAACTTTATCCCGCTGTACTTTACAACAGAAAACCTGCGCGATATTTACACAAAACGGGCAGAGATTATCGAGTTTGCGCTCAAAAATCGCGGTTGTTCTATTGATTGTATCTTCCCGGCGCGATCGTCCGCGCGCACAAAAATCCGCCTCGGCATCATCAGCGACCATTTCGCGCCGCAAACCGAAACCTTCGCCACTATCCCGGTTTTCGAGCATTTAGACCGCAACCAGTTCGAGATTTACCTGTACGCGCTCAACACTAGCGGCCACCAATTAGAACAATACTGTCAAAGTCGCGCCGACAAACTAATTGCACTCCCGAAAGACTTTGGGCTGCAAGTCCAAACCATCCGCGCCGACGACTTAGATATCCTGTTTTTCGGGACGAATTTAACAGCTATCAACAAACCAGTCGGTTCCCTAGCAATGCACCGTTTGGCCAGGGTACAAACTACATCTTTTTGTTCCCCAACAACCACCGGAATCAGGCACATGGATTACTACATCGCAGGTCAATTTACTGCGCCGGATGCTAGTTATCAAGCCCAATATTGCGAACAGTTGGCTGTTCTCGAAGGCAGCGGTTTTTGTTTCAAATACGCCACCGAATCGGAAGTAGCTACAGTCAAACCTACGCGCCAAAGTCTCGGCATTTCTGACAACACAACTGTTTTTGTTTCCGGCGCTAACTTCTACAAAATTCTGCCGGAATTGAGAGAAACTTGGGTAAAGATTTTAGCTGCTGTACCCAATTCAATCTTGATTTTATATCCCTTCGGGCCGGCTTGGACTCGGACTTATCCAGCGACACCTTTTGTCAACAATCTGAATGCTGTCTGCGCTAAATACGGCGTGAATAACAACCGCTTGCGGTTTGTAAAACAACTGCCAAGCCGCGCGGATGTCAAAGAGTTTTTGCAGCTAGCAGATGTTTATCTCGATTCTTTTCCTTACGCTGGGGCTACATCATTAATTGACCCTTTGCAAGTAGGATTGCCGGCGGTGGTTGTGGAGGGAAATGCTTTGCGCTTCCGCCAAGGTGCGGCGATGCTGCGGGAGTTGCAAATGCCAGATTTAATTGCGCGTGACGAGGCATCTTACATTGAATTAGCTGTTAATCTGGGCACTAACTCGCAGTTGCGGCAGCAAAAACGGCAGGAAATTAAGGAAAGAATGCAGGCTAATCCTGCTTGTTTTGATAGTGTGGCATATTCGGGGGCGATCGGCAAATTATTCCAAAAACTCTTTAGCAACTGGCAAAGCAGCCACCTAGAAGCAGCCCGCAGCTTGCAGGATAGCATTCCCAAACCAGCCGATTTGGGCGAGAAACTCTCGAATGCCGTCCAGCTTTACCAGAGAAACTCATCAAACATTTCACTAATATCCGAACTGCGTCAAATTCGCAAACAAATTGCTGATTATTGGCTGAACCTTCCCGCAGAAAATATCGAAACATCCTACCAAGGTGCGCCCGGTAACAGCTACAAAATCCTGCTCGAAAGCGGCTTTCAACGTCAACCGATGATCGAAAGCGAGCAAATATTTTTGCAGCAATTAACGCAGATTAGCAAAGGGTTAGTGCATCCCAAAGCTGTCAATGCTTTGCTGGCGGCGATGCTGTATTTTCCACCAGGAACAATGCGAATTCCCGACGCTCGCAACCGTTTACCTCACTGGTTAATTGGAGATTACGAACAAGTTTTTGAGACAGAAGGTGCCGTCAAGTCTGAGTCTAGTTCTGACTTGCTAGCCCAATACATTCATTCTCCGCAATTTGCCAATCAACTGTTAGGATGCGTGAATCTTTATCGCATCGATCCTGCTGACGCATCGGTAGTTTTGGAACTACGCCAAATCCGCAAACAACTGGCTGATTTTTGGCTGATTGTGCCTTCAGAACAACTGGAAACAGTTTACCGAGGCGAAGTTCGTAAGGGATATCAAGCAATACTTAGCTGCGGGTTGCAAGCCGAGTCAATGACGGAAGCAGAACAGAATTTTTTGCAGCAATTAACAGAAATTAGTAAAGGGTTAGTGAATCCTCAAGCTATCAATGCTTTGCTGGGTGCAATGCTGTATTTTGTGCCTGGAAAAATGCGGGTTCCCGAGGCTCGCACCCGCTTGCCACAGTGGTTGATTGATGATTACGAAAATGTGTTTGAGAGTGCATTTGCCGCCAGCGAAAAAACAGTTGTGAAACAAGATTATCTACCGCAGTTACTCAATCAATTAACTGCTGCTGTCAATTTTTATGAAATTGACCCGACGGCTGAATTGGCGATCGCAGATTTGCGGTTAATTCGCAAGCAAATTGCTGATTTGTGGCTGAGTGTTTCTGGGGAACAATTAGAAATGTTGTACCGGAGCGATTTTGGTAAGGCTTACAAGGCTCTGCTGGGCTGCGGGTTTGTTAATGAGCCTCTGAATGAGAGCGATCGCGCGTTTTTCAAATCGTTGGTTGCTGAATTGAGTAAAGGGTTTGGAGGGCCTAATGCTGTGAATAATTTGTTGGCAGCAATGCTGTTTTGTCGCCCCGGGCAGTTGCAGGTTCAGGATGCGAATAGTTGTTTGCCGCCGTGGTTGTTGGAAGATTACGAGCAGTTTGTTGGGGCTGCGGTGAAGGTGGCTGTTGGGTGAGAAAGGGTGCATTTTTTGAGATTTGGGATTAATTGTTAGTCTCAAATCTCAGGATTAAATTGATGTTATAAGCTGTTGTGCAAATAAACATTGCATATTCAGTGCCCGCTCTCGTGCCC
>NZ_JADEWV010000455.1 GCF_015207455.1 Microcoleus sp. LEGE 07076 | reverse complement strand
CCCTTGTAGAATATGAGCAAAGATCCGGGAGGCCCCAAATTTGATGGAGACCGACACAGATACACTTTTCGTATGGTGTTGCCCGGTCGCTTAGGACGACTTCCCAGGCCAACGCTCTCGAATAGGTCGGCCTGGATCGTCTCTTTTAGATCGGGGTATAATGTGTCATGATAAGCTTCCTTTATAGGAACGCCAAAAATACGAATATCAGGCTGCGTGACGAAACGAGGGTAGTTCTTCCGGTCTGTTTCGTAAATATCAGCCGCTGCCGTCGCGCTTAACTTTTTATTTGAAAAACTCTTCTCATAAATCATCTCGCCGTCGGGCTTTGTGGCCGTGTGGCGAAACCCGTAGTATTCAAGAATCTCTATTAATGCGACCTGATTTTTATATGTAGTAATATAAACGAGATTATATTTATTGGCCTGGGCGAACCAAAAAACCTTCTTAAGCAGAAGCTCTCCAAGCTTGATTCCCCGTTTTTCGGGACGCACCTTAAAGGTGCAGATCTTCAAAATCTTTTTGGCTTTTGTTGTCGCGTCAGTGTCTTTGCCAGTCTCATCCTTCCGCACAATTAGGCCAGCCAGACCGCCATCGTAGACAACCCAACACGGGCGCCTCTCCCTTATACATTTAGTTTTCCACCACGTATCAAAGACAGGATAATCTTCACGAAGGCTATCGAATATGTCGTCTGAAAGAGGAATCGTATGTGCCGATGCCTCTTCGACATACCGAATAAGAGTTTCTACGGGCTCATAGGTTGTTTTCAGTAGCTGCACGGCGTCAGCGACGAACAATACCCGTCCTGCTAACTCAGTGGAGTGACGCCGGGCGCGATCATGAAGACGCCTGTCTTCCGTGACCAGAAAGTCAGCAGCGCCTATTTGAACCGCGTGCAAAAGCGTCGCGTCAACTACATCATTGTCCTTCGGTAAAGCACCGAAAGCCGTCTCCAAATCGGCACGCGTCAACCCGCGCACTTTAGCAAGTCGCTGAAACTTATCTAGTTTGCTCAGCGAAATCTTCTGGCGATTTACGTTTTTATCGCGCGCGATATCATCACGCGCGGCTTCATGGACCATAATATCCACTTTATGTTTTGCCGCTATACTCGTTAGGGCGGCAAAAGCAGGCTGAACCGTATGATTGTCTTCTAGTCCAATGATAACATTAGTATCAATAAGATACGTCTGAGTACTCATCCTGTAAGGCCTTTCGAAGCACAGGCTTAGCATATAAGAAAGATTGCGGTGGCTCGAACCCGAACCGCTCTCTTAGCTCTACGAGGTCTATTGGACGCGGCAACGCCTGCGCATTCGCAAACCTTAGGGCAAACCCCTCGCTCAAGTCACTAAAATAACTATCAAAATCGTCCTTTTTGATAAAAGCAAGATCGGCAAAATTCTCCCAAATATCTGAAACAGGCATTTTTACCACATCAACTATTTCCGCGCGTCCGACTATGGCGCGGACCGGAGACGTCGAGTAAATG
>NZ_JADEWV010000014.1 GCF_015207455.1 Microcoleus sp. LEGE 07076 | reverse complement strand
CTACTCCACTGCCGTCAACCATTCTGAATCCGTCAACAGTGCCTACGGGATTCTCCTTGATCTTGCCCACCATATTTGGAGGTATCCGATCTCTGAGGCGGCGCACCTTTACTCTCTGACCTACTTCTATTGCCACTGAAATTGTTCTCCTGCTCTATATAACCTATATACAAGCGTCCATTTTACAGTTTGGCGGGAGCGATCGAACAGCAACGCTAGCGACCAGATCGCCAGCGATAATTTTTCGGGGAAATTTCGACCGAACTTTCGGTAAAAGACGGTATTCTAGTCGGAGCTGCTTGGGTCGCGACAAGCAGCTCCGACTAGGGTTCCACAGCAACCTCCACTCGCCATCTCCCGTCGCACCGCTACCGATAATTATTTTTTATCGCTTCCTTAAACGAATCTTTTTATTAACTGCCACAATTACAGGATTTCTCCCCAATTGTTCATCCTTCCGGCAGAATGCAAAAAGCATTCATCAGCAGTAATAAATTTTATATTCGGTATAGATAAATACTCGTCCTAGAACCTTGACATCGGTCCAATCTCTTGCAGGGAAAGACTTAGAGTCTGGTATGCTAAATTTGCTGTAGATCAGAGTTTAGCAAAGGGGCTGGTTGTAACAGTTTACTAAAATTTGACAGTAAAAAGAAGATTTAATGCTAAGCTTTGTGGCTGAGAAAGCTTATTTTTGCTGCTGTTTGACAGCAAAAAAAATGGAACGATTGCCGGATTAAGGAAGTCTAATAAAGGAAAGGAAGTTGAGGAACTTCAACATGACAAAATTGAAATTATGAAGAAAATGTTTCCGTGCTGGCGATCGACCAAAATAGGGTTCAGAAGTTTGTCCTTGGCTGTGCTCGGCTGTCTGCCGGCATTTAGCGGGACGATCGCCAGTCCGCTATCTCCATCCCCCAAACAGCAGTCAAACCCTACTAAAATTGTTTCAGTGGATCGACCGCCAACAAAGCCTACGGACTCAAAGTATCCAGATTTTTCGGCAGGCCGGGCGGCAAATCCATCCCCAGCAGCAACCACAAACGCTCAGGGAACAGCAGCCGGACGATCGCTCGAAATTAAAGAAATTCGGGGTACTGTCAGCTTTAAAGGCAGGCCTGCCGTCGCGGGCGATCGGCTCCAAGCTCCCGGAGACGAAATCATCACCGGCGCAAATTCCACAGCCCGTTTGGCGATCGAAAACAACGGCGGCATCGTGGAAGTTGACGAAAACACAGCAGTCAGAATATCCAATTTGTCAAGCGGTGCAGGCGACGAAAAAAACACAGCCATTTTTGTGAGCAGGGGGCGAGTCAGGTTGTCCGTCGGCAAAACAAATGCGGCAACTCCGGCAGCCAACACCTCAACAATTATCCCGCCGAACCAAATTGTGGCCCTCAATACCTTCAGCGGACTCGGAAATTCGAGTCAAATTGCCCAACAAAAAAAATCTGCCAGAACCGCGCCTGTGAGGGTTGAAACCCCCGAAGGCGTGGCCGGAGTCCGCGGCACTTCCTTTGGAGTCAGCGTCGGCGACGGCAAAACCGCAGTCGAAACTATTGAAGGTGCAGTCGCAGTATCGGGAAGCACCGACTCAGAAGTCGTTGTCAACGGCGGCAGCGCGACGACAATTTTCTCTCAAAGCCAGCCCGCGACACCATCAGCGAGCCCTCGCCTAGTCGAACTCCAAGTCCGCAGTTTGTTCAGACTCAGCGGCGATATCTATCGCTTCAGCGGTCAAATTAACCCGATCAACATAATTTATGTCAACAACGAAGCGATTGAGGTCGATCGAGAGGGCAAATTCAAAATCCAAGGGATTTTACCTCCCAGCCGCCGCCTCAACATCGTAGTGCGAGCCCCCTCCGTCAGGGAACGGCATTACAGCCTTGCAGTTCCTTAAACAACTTATCTAGGAGTAAGGAAAGCGCGATCGCCTGTTTGATCTAGCGATCGACCGTCCTCACTCTTTTAAGATACAAGGGGCGGGTTCACTCTTGAGCCTGTGCTGCAAACAGGTTAAATAAACCCGCCCCCAGCCACAAAAAAGAGCCCGATCGATATTGGTGCAATATTTAAGTTATAGCCTTTCGATCTCTGATATGAGGTATAGCCTTTCTCTAAAAAGTGAGGTGCCCATTTTGCCAAGAAAAGCTTGATACTATAAGGGTTCCAGTATACCTCGGCATACCTCATCTTTCGCTGGAAACGCTATACTATCCGGGATATGCCCGCGCCGGACATATCCCGGATACCTCACTTTTTTGAGCACCAGTATATATACTAAATTTTATTTGGGTTGATTATTTCTTGTAGGGGCGAAGCGTTTTGCGGTGAATTTCGGCAGTCAAAATAAAGAAACTTTGCGGCAACGCTTTTCCCTTGCGCTATTGTAAAAAATCATGACTATAAATCCTCTAGAACGTCGGACTCGAATGTCAATTATTGCGTCAAATTAATTGCATGAAGTTCAAAAAATTGATTGAGCATCTCAAACATCAACCGATCGCCCTCCGGCAATATATAATCACAAATCCTCCCTGGATGACAGGCGCTGTAGCAGGCATAATTTCTTTAGCCATGCTGCAATTGGGAATGTGGAAACACCTAGAATATTTGGGATACAAAACACTATTTCAAATTAGACAATCGGGAATTTTGCCAAATCCGGGGTGGGATGCGAGAATTGCCGTAATTGCGATCGAACCCCAAAGCTTGCAGGAATACGGTAAATTTCCTTGGCCGCGCAATCGCTACGCCCAACTGCTGCAGGCTTTGAAAAAATCTCCCCCCACAGCAGTTGGTTTCGACATTCTTTTTCTCGATCCGAGCCCGAAAGATGATATTTTAACGGAGGCGATCGCCGCCAACGGCAAAGTTGTACTTCCGAGAACCACCAAAGAAGAACCTGTCGCATCTTTAAAAGCAGCCGCCGCAGGTGTCGGACACATCGTGCACGAACCCAACAGCGACGGCGTTAGTCGCGATGCAAAAATCTTTCTGGGATCTATTCCTAACTTCGCTTTAGCAATGGCTCACAGGTATAATGCTGCTAACCCGCAAAACCCTGTATTGCTGCCGCAGCCAGAACATCTGCAAGACGAAAAAGTCTGGGTTAACTGGCCAGGGAAAACACAAAATCTACCCACCTATGCTTTTGTTGATGTTGTCGAAGGTAGAATTCCTGAAAATGCTTTAGAGAATAAATTAATCTTAGTCGGCTTCGTCGCTACGGGTGTTGACCAGATATCTACACCTCTAGACAAGACGACGGCTGGGGTTTATTTATATGCAGCGCTGCTTGACAATTTGCTGAATCAACGATTGCTGCAGGGGCTGCCGCTACGGCTAGAAATTTTGTTACTGTTGGGAATTGGCCCGCTTACTACTTGGGTTCTGTGCAACCGAGGTGTTAAAGAGAGAATCGCGATCGTCCTCGGTTTACCTGTAATTTGGGTTTGCGCCGCTGCTGTCTTATTTAGCTACTATTTTTGGTGGATTCCCGTTGTCGCACCCATCGGCACTTTAATGTTATCTGGAACTGCTTTGCAACTGCGGGAACAATACGAAAAACAGCAGTTAATGAAGTTATTTGAAAAGCACGTCGCTCCCGAAACTGCTCAGCTTATTTGGCAGCGCAAAGCCGAGATATTTGAACAAGGAGAACTCGAACCTCAAGAACTTACAGCAACTGTACTGTTTATGGATATTCGCAGTTTTACTTCAATTTCCGAAAAAATGCCCGCGCGGGATTTGCTCACCTGGCTGAACAATTATTTGGAAGCGATGACCGACTGTATTATGGATCACGGCGGCGTTGTCGATAAATACATCGGTGATGCAATTATGGCAGTTTTTGGAGTGCCTTTTTGCCACACAGAATATTCAGAAATTCAACAAGATGCTTTGAATGCAGTTGCCGCTTGCATCGCGATGCACGAAAAGCTACACGAAATCAACCAAAAGCTGAGACTTGAACGCAAACCTTTAATTAAGTTTGGCATAGGTTTGCATACCGGACAGTTAGTTGCTGGTAGCGTCGGCGGTTCCCGGCGTTTGAATTATTCTGTGATCGGCGATGCTGTCAACGTTGCTGCTAGATTGGAGGCTATGAATAAGGAAATTGTTTCTGATAGTCCTTTTAATTTGTTGGTGACGGGGAGGACTTTTGCTTACGTGCGCGATCGCTACGATGGCCAAAAAGTAGGAGCGATTCAATTGCGGGGTAAAAAAGAAGAGACTGTGGTTTATGCTATTTTGGGGGAAAAGCAAGAGTCAGTGGTTAGTGGTTAGTAGTTATTGGTTATTGGTTATTGGTGATTGGTTATTGGTTATTGGTGATTGGTTATTGGTGATTGGTTATTGGTGATTGGTTATTGGTGATTGGTTATTGGTGATTGGTTATTGGTTATTAGTCAGTGGGGCGGTGCCCGTGCCCCCTCTTAGGATCGGGGATTAAATAACTTCCTACAAAAAATGCAAGTTATTTAATTCTCATTCCTTAGCCAACAGTCAACAGTCAACAGTCAACAGTCAACAGTTAACAGTCAACAGTTAACAGTCAACAGTCAACAGTCAACAGTCAACAGTCAACTAACCCAACCCTTCAATCAACAAATTGCGAGCAGATTCTAGCGCTGACTGCAACTTACTTGCATCGCGTCCCCCAGCTTGCGCCAAATTAGGCCGCCCGCCGCCTTTTCCGCCACAAATTTGAGCTATTCCCCCGATAAATTTGCCGGCTTGCAATCCTTTTCGATTAACTTCGGGACTAAAAGCTGCCACTAAAGTTACTTTTTCCGCATCAGCAACCGATGCCAAAACTACCGCAGCATTTCCTAATTTTTGCTGCAATCTTTCCGCGGCCGTTTTGAGCGCTTCTGCATCGACATCCCCCAATTGAGCTACAATGATTTTGAATTCACCGAGATCCTCAGCCGCATTTAGCAATTGGTCGGATTTCGCGATCGCCAATTCTGACTTCGCAGCAGCCAACTGTTTCTGAGTGTCCTTCAACTCGTTCTGCAAATTAGTAATCCGGTTGGGCAATTCTTCAGGCTTCGCCTTAAATCGATCGCCCAAATCGCGCACAACCTTGTCTCGCAGGTTCAAATAATCCAAAACAGCTTGGCCCGAAACCGCCTCAATCCGGCGAGTACCCGCTGCTACTCCAGCTTCGGAAACAACCTTAAACAGCCCGATTTCTGCGGTATTGCTGACGTGAGTCCCCCCGCACAATTCCATCGAAACGCCGGGAAAATCGATTACCCGCACCACGTCGCCGTACTTCTCGCCAAACATCGCAGTAGCGCCTTTTTCTCTCGCTTGGGCGATCGGCATTTCTGCAACTTCCGCAGCGTGGGCCTCAGCAATCCAACTATTAATTAAATCCTCAATCTTTTCCAACTCTTCTGCGGTGACAGCGCGGGGAGAATTGAAGTCAAACCGCAATCTCTCAGGCGACACCAGCGAACCAGCTTGGGAAATTGAATCATCTACAACTTGTCGCAAAGCTGACTGTAATAAGTGAGTTGCTGTGTGGTTCGCCTGAATGCGGCGGCGGCTGCTATTGTCAATTTTGGCAGTAATTTTATCGCCAATTTTCAGCGTTCCCCGTTCCACCAAACCGAAATGCACGAAGAAATCCGATTCTTTTTTCACATCATCAACTCTCACCAACAAACCATCACCATTTTCTCCGCTTTTCAAATAACCTCGATCGCCAATTTGTCCGCCGGATTCAGCATAAAACGGCGTTTTGTTCAAAACAATTTGTACCTCAGTTCCCGCCTCTGCCGATTCCACAGATTTGCCTTCAACTAAGATAACTTCTACCTCAGCTAAAATTGACTGCTTATTATAACCGACAAATTCAGTTACTTCAATAGTCTCAGCCAATTTATCCAAAGAACCCTGCACCGTCAAATCAATTGTTTGATGAGCATCTTTGGCGCGAGTTTGCTGTTCCTTCATCGCCCTTTCAAATCCGTCCAAATCGACAGAAATTCCCTGTTCTTCAGCAATTTCTTGTGTCAGTTCTAAGGGAAAACCGTAGGTATCGTAAAGAGTGAAAGCATCTTGACCAGAAATCTCTACTGTGGGGTGGGCATCTTGCCCGCCCCCAGAAAGCAACAAGCCAGACTCCTGTTCCACAAGAGCTTTTTTGACAATTTCTTCCAGCAGCTTCTCTCCGCGTTCCAAAGTTTTGAGAAACTGCGCCTCTTCCCTGGCTAATTCTGCTTTAATTTGAGCTTCGCGCAGGCGCACATTGGGATACGCTGCTTCCGAAAGGGCGATCGCACTTTCGGCCACAGTCGCCGTAAATTCGCCCTCAATTCCTATCAGCCGCCCGTGGCGCACCACCCGGCGAATTAACCTTCGTAAAATGTAACCGCGACCCACATTCGATGCGCGAATTTCGTCTGCAATCATGTGCACCACAGCCCGAATATGGTCGCCAATTACTTTCAGCGAAACCTTGACTTTTTCATCACTGTTGTGGTAATCAACTCCGGCAATTTTTGCTGCCGATTCAATGATGGGAAAAATTAAATCTGTTTCGTAATTGTTAGGGACTTCTTGCAGGATTTGCGCCATCCGTTCCAATCCCATCCCAGTATCAATATTTTGATTTTGCAGGGGGGTTAAATTGCCCTCTGCATCCTGATTGTACTGCATGAAAACCAGGTTGTAAAATTCGATAAACCTGCTATCATCTTCGAGGTCAATATTATCGCCTCTTTCTGGGTGGAAATCGTAGTAAATCTCGGAACAAGGGCCGCAGGGGCCTGTCGGGCCCGATTGCCAGAAATTGTCAGCTTCTCCCATGCGCTGAATTCGATCGCCCGGAATGCCAATTTCGTCGCGCCAAATCGCAAAAGCTTCGTCATCTTCTCGGAAAACACTCACAACCAAATTCGACGGTGACAAACCGAAAACTTCCGTGGAAAGTTCCCAAGCCCAAGCAATCGCCTGTTTCTTGAAATAATCCCCGAAACTGAAATTACCCAACATTTCAAAAAACGTGTGGTGGCGGGCGGTGCGGCCGACGTTTTCGATGTCGTTGGTGCGGATGCACTTTTGCGAAGTGGTGGCGCGCGGCGATTGGGCCGCCCGCTGTCCCAGAAATATCGGCTTGAATTGCAGCATTCCGGCGATCGTCAGCAACACTGTCGGATCTTCGGGTATCAAAGAAGCGCTGGGCAAAATTTTATGTCCCCGCTGGGCATAAAATTGCAGGAAGGTTTCGCGGATTTCGGTGCCTGAGAGAAACTTAGGAGAAATAGACATGACAAAAACTGTTAAGTATGTGAAGATGTAGCAACAATAGAATTTATAGTCCTAGACGCATCCCTGTCGAGAAATCGAGTTTTTCTACCAAAATACACGGTTGGTAAATCCTCAATCCCGGTAAAAAAAACCTGTTTCTTTGCGGGCGAGTGCATGAGTCCTAACTTACATCTATGTGGATATTAATATCATTATACTTAGTAATGTAAAGACAAATCAAGTTTTGCAAGTAGTGCTTTACTCCTGCGAAAGCTCGTGCTAAGTTAAATAATAGACACCGGAACAGAAAGAAACAGGAGGTCGCCATATTTAGAAGCAAACTTCAAGGATATAGGCATGGTGTCTCCGGTCTAGATTCCCCAGCGCAGCCGAAATTAACCTAACACAACTTGGAATAGTGGCAAAACTGCCGATCGGGCAGTCAAGCCAAACCGCAGTCGAGTCAGACTTATTGTGCTTGCGGATTAAAAGTAAAGTTGCACAAACTGTCAACCCTAGTAAGTAATTGTTCTTTACCGGAAACACATCCCGTTTGTTAGAAAAAACAAAACTCTCATATTATTGGGTCCGATCGCTGTCGATCGGGCCCTACGCTTTTTCAGAGGGAGACGGGGAGAAAGTTCGATGTCTATTCTTCAGTCTGCGGATGCGGAGGAAAGTTTGTGCAGGGAGCATCTGTGTTTTGCAAAAAGAATTTTTTTATTGAGCGTGCGAGCTGTCGCGAGCTCGCGAGTTGCACAATCCGCGATCGAAACACGCTCAACTACAAAACACCAGATGCTCCCGTTTGTGCAGACCTGATTTTAACCGCCGAGTTGGATCTTTCGAGCCACAGATCGTATCACGTCCGGTCATCGTAACAAAAACAGTTCGTGTGCGGACTAAAGTCGGCTCCTGGTTGCGGACTAAAGTCCGCACGCGCGAACCAATTTTATCGTTGTGAATCGACGAGACAGGATATTATAGATATTTGCACCGGTGCGATCACGTCCGCCCCTTTTTTTGCCGTGACCTAGATGCCCCGGCATTAGGCGCTCTCAAAGATGGGATATCATTGAAAAGTCAAGACAAGACATTAAAACCTACCCCCCTGTATAGCAGGAAAGTCTAAGCTTGAGGAGCTTGCTGCAAAACAAGAATAGCAAACCGCCATTTTGGGCCACAGAACCCGCCCCAAGAATTTGAATCTCAGGATATAAAAGAGTCAAAACTCTAAAAAATCCCCTCCCCGACGCAGGGGTGAGAGTTTCAAGCAATAAAGTTCTGCCAACTCAAAAAAAGGCAGTTCAGCCAACTGTTGCGGTAAATCACCGCAGAAAAAGCCCCCGGCACGTCTTTTGAGCCTACTTAAAATGCTCGACAGGTAGTTTAACAAAAAATTCAACACAGTTCCAAAACTTACAATTTAGGGAGATTCGAGGTACAAGCATGGCAGAAATAACTAAAGAAGAAATGCGCGAACGGCTGGGAAATATCGACCAGATTCGAGATATAATTTTCGGGGCGCAGCTTAGAGAATACGACAATCGTTTTGATAAAATAGATTCTGAACTGTCAATGATGCAGCAAGATGTGCAAAGTCGCATCGAACAGATAAAAGCAGTTCTGTCAGCCGAAGTCAAGGTAGCAGTTGATTCGTTTGAAAAGAAAGTTAAATCCCTAACCTCAAACACGCAAGAAGAAAGTGCCGATCTCCGCCAGCAAATCGATCGCGTTAACCGGAAATTCTCCAGCAGCATAGAATCACTCGACGAGGCGATCGACAATCAAACCAGTTCGATTCGCGACGAACTCTCCCAAACCCGAGAGCGACTCTCCGAAGAAACCCGCACTCTGAAAACACAAGTTTTTGAAGAACTCGATCGGCGCTTTTCCATGCTCCGAGATGTTAAAGTTTCCAGAGACGACATGGCAGAAATTCTGTTTGAACTCGGTATGAGGCTCAAAGGAACAGAATTTGTCCCCGAACTAAAAGGCGTTACTGACAATAAGTTAAATAACGAATTTCTGTTGCCGGAGCGCCACCACCACGGATAATAACGCATGGCTTTACCGAAAGAAAATCCAGCAGATGAAAATCAGCTAGAGGGTTTTGTTTCTCAACCTGACGAGTCCGCGGCCTCGGCCGCAACCCAGCTAGAACCCTTGCTGAATCTGTTAGTCGAACTCAAAATTTTAGCTGGTTCAAACCAGCAAAATGCTGAGTCCGAAAGTGACAGCAGCAGCAACGATCGAGCTGGGACCCCCGGCGGGTTGATGGATTTGTTAGGTATTTCTGAGCAAGACCCAAACGAAATTGCACCGCCGCAAAACCCAGATTCCGAAGCTGACATAATCAACAAAAAAGGTCAAGCCGAAGCCCTGGGCGGGTTGATGGATTTGTTAGGTATTTCAGATTTGCAAGAGCCAGAGGAAACTGCACCGATCGCTCCGCCAAAAACTGGCTCTCAACAACCAAAATCTACACAGTCGCCGGCTGTTTCAGGCGATTCCAAAAGTTGGCTGTTCGATACTCACAAACTCAAAAGCTCAGAACTAGAAAGAAACTATTCCTCAGCTAAAACTATAGATATTTCTGCCGATGTTTCCGATTTTGAGAGAGAATCGCCTGACTTGACAATATCAGATTTTCCGCAGAAAGTACAGGCGGAAAAATTCCAAGATTTCGACACCGCTTTAGAGAATTTGTCCGATCGCCCAAATCTGCAACCGCCCGCAGCAAATGAGCCAAATGCCGCAGTTCCCACAATTCCTGCGCCTTCGGAAAAAATATATTTAGATGCGGTAGTTCACAAGCTGCAATCGATGCCAGAAGTGCCAGAACAGCCGACACCGATATCGCAGCGCTCAGAAATATTAGGCGAAATTAAACAAGACTTAAATGAAGCCGACAGCGCGATGGAAAGGCTGCAAACTCTGATTTTTGGCTCGCAAATGTCGGATATCGAGCAAGTGAAAAACCTCCTGGCGCAAAACGACTTGCCAGGTGTGCGCCAACTGATGGTAACTATCAACGATAAATTAGGAAAACTCGAACACCAAATCTACGATCCCCAAGAGCTGATCGCGCTGATGCTGCCTTGGATCGCACAAATTCTCAGCCGCAAAATTACCGATTCCCGAGAAGAAGTCGTGCAGGCGATCGGGCCAATTATTGACGAAGTAATTAGAGCAAAAACCGTGGAAAACAAGTCGGCAATGAGTTCAGCAATCGCTGAGCTACTCCCCGACGCACTTTCTCAACAAATAGAAAATTCGCCACAAGATATTGCTAAGGCGATCGCCCCAGAAATCGGCATGGCAATTAAAGAGCAAATTCGCCTCGACAAAGAGTCGATCGCCCAAGCCCTCGCCCCAGAAATGGGCAAAGCGATTACAGCCCAAATAGAACTCGAACGAGACGCAATGGTAGATGCCCTCTATCCAGTAATTGGCAACACTATTTCCAGATACATGGCAGAAGCAATCAAGACAATCAATGAAAAAGTGTCAAATGCCATGAGCGTGGAAGGAGTTAGGCGCAAAATTCGCTCCAAAGTACAAGGAGTCTCCGAAGCCGAATTAATCCTCCAAGAATCAGTACCCTTTTCCATCCAAGCAGCCTTCTTAATTCACAAAGCATCAGGCTTAGTGATTTCCGAAGTTCAAAACTCCGAAAGCTACCAGTTAGAATCAGAAATGGTAGCAGGAATGCTCACAGCTATTCGCAGCTTTGTGAACGAGTGCATCGTTGTGCCGGGAGAAATTTCCGAACTCAATCAAATTGAATACGGCGACTCAAAAATTTTGCTAGAAGTAGCGGGATACTGCTACATGGCAATCGTAATTAAAGGAGAACCGCCAGACTCGTTCATCAAAAAAATGCGGAAAACACTTAGTAATCTCATCCTTAACTACGCTAAATTAATTCACGAATTTAACGGCGACCCCGATACTATACCCGATTCGCTGCACCCGTTTATCAAAACTTTATTCGACCCACTGGAAAAGGAAAAATCCACCAAACCTCCGATCGCCCTAGCCGGGATCAGTTTAGTCGCCCTCAGCTTAATCTTAATACCTTGGGGAATGTATCAGTACCGCCGCAGCATCGACCGCCCCCTGGTAACAAATGTCGCTTTAGCTTTAGCATCGACCCCAGAATTAGCAGTTTACCGCTTAAACGCCGACGTTGAAGGCAACACTCTCAAATTAACCGGAAAATTGCCAAATCCAGAATTGCGGGCAAAAGCTGAAAAAATAGCTGCATCAACTCTACCAAATCTGAAATTAGACAATCAAATTATCGCTGTAGATGTACCTCCAGACCCAGTTTTGACGGCGGGAGAAGTACAGCGGATTACCGCTGTTTTGAACCAGATGCAGGGCGTTTATATTTCTAGTCGGTATGGCGATCGCAAAGTTACAGTAGAGGGCACAGTCACCGACACTGCCGACTCGCAGAAAATTGCCCAATCCCTGAAGCAAATTCCCGGCGTTCAGTCCGTCATCAGCACTGTTAAACTAGATCCGCTCACAATTCCAAGCCGCATCTACTTTGACCCTGGAACGACAAAATTAGACTCAACATCAGCAGAAATCATCGCCAGTGTCAAAAAATTCATGGATCGATATCCTCAAAAACATATTAAGATAATTGGGCACAGCGATGGAACTGGGGATCTTGCCACCAATCAACGATTGTCGCTCAGGCGTGCCGCTACAGTGCAAGATGCTTTGGTGCAGCAAGGTGCTGACCCCAAGCGCCTCCAAGCGGTTGCCAGCTCAATTCCTCCCGACGGCGTGGAACCCAATCAGCCGCTAGTTTTAAGCAGATGCGTACTATTTGAACCAATAACTAAGAGCATAAACAGCAAATAATTATGGCAGTTACTATATCTAAAAAAATGTGCATGATCGGCGATTTTGGTGTAGGCAAAACTAGCCTAATCCGCCGTTTTGTCGATCGGCAATTCAGCGACGAGTACCTATCCACTGTCGGAGTCAAAATTTCCCGCAAAAGCCTAGAATTAGAAGGCATCAAAGAGCGAGAAAACGTCACTGCACAGTTGCTGATTTGGGACTTAGAAGGCCATACAAAATTCAAAGGAATCGCACCGACTTACTTGCAGGGAGCTAGCGGCGTTTTAATCGTTGCCGATGTCAGCCGCACCGAAACAGTTGAGCGAATCTCCGAACACATCAAACTTTTTTCTTCAGTCAATCCCAAAGGGTCAATTATCATCGCTTTGAACAAAGTAGACTTGATAGACGAAGAAAAATTGGCACTGCTAGTAGAAATTTCCCATGCGCTCGGTCAAGACAAAGTAATAGCAGTTTACACCACATCTGCTAAAACAGGCAAAGACGTTGACCAAATCTTCCACAAACTCGCTTACACAATGGTAGAACAAGCATGAACCCCCTTTTTAGAAAGCTATTGGGCCCGCGACAAACAGAATATTTTGTAATAAACCACAATTTCATCATTCAGGAAATCTCCGCCGAAGTGCAGCACTATGCCGATACCCCGAGCGACGCGATCCCCGGTGCAGATGCTCGCATCAGTTTTCCCGAACTGATTGGCATTGAAAATATCCTGATGTCGATATTGATGGGACGGCGGCCGAGTTTTGAACTCAAAGGTATCGCTCGGTTTGCCGACAAAAACCGCCCTTTATACTTCGATATGTTGGCTGTAGAACATGAAAAAGAACAAGATATGCCAATTAATTTGCTCATCTTGATTGAAGACGCCACCGAAAAAATGGTGATGAAGCAATCCTTGATTCAGACAGCGAATGAAGCTAATCTTTTGGTGAGCGCCTTAGCCGCTTCTAAAGATTATATAGATAAAGTTATCCGTTCGATGGGCGATGCTTTGTTGGTGACAACAACATTAGGAATTATCAAAACAGTCAATCAATCGGCACAAGGGCTATTTGGGTACAGCGAAGCAGAATTGATCGACCACCCGCTCTCCAAAATAGTAGTCGAAGAAACCTTGCTTTACCAAGCTCGTCACCGCTATATTTTGTCTCAAAAAGAGTTTCTCAGAGAACTGGAAGTAGTCTGCACTACAAAAGCCGGAGAAGAAATCTGGGTAGAATTTTCCTGTTCAGCAATTCAGACAGAATTAGAGGGACTTTACGATTTTGTCTATATCGGTAGAGATGTCACAGAACGCAAGCAACAAGAACTAGAAATTCGCCGTTCTTTGGCAAAAGAGCAAGAACTCAGACAAGTAAAATCTCGTTTTTTCTCAATGCTTGCTCACGAGTTCGGCAATCCTTTAAATACCGTATTATTTGCTACTCAAATCCTCAAAGAATACGGCGACGAAATCACCCACGCTGAAAAACAAGAATATCTCGGACACGTCAAATCAGCATCTAAACACATGGCTCAGCTATTAGACGACGTGCGGCTGCTCAGCAGCGCCGAAGCCGGAAAACTCCAATTCAATCCCGCACCAGTTGACTTACAAAATTTTTGCACCGAGTTAGTAGAATCAATTAAAATTAGTTACGGAAAAAATCATCAAATTAACTTTATTTACCGAAAACCAACTTCCCTCGCGAAAAAACCCGATCGCGATTCGGAAAAAACACAACACCAGCCCGCGCTCGATCCAAAATTGCTCAGGCACATCTTGACAAACTTGCTTTCTAATGCTGTCAAATATTCGCCGGTGGACAGCAATATTTATTTTCAATTAAACTGTAATAATGAAAAAGCTACCTTTAAAATTAAAGACGCAGGCATTGGCATTCCGATAGAAGACCAAGAACAACTATTTGAATCGTATTACCGAGCCCAAAATGTCGGAAAAATACCCGGAACAGGACTGGGTTTATCCATAGTCAAGCAGTGTGTAGACTTGCACGGAGGTCAAATCGAATTTTCCAGCGAGACAGGATTAGGCACTACCTTTATAGTCACAATCCCATTTTACAAATAGAAGTAATACGATTTACGCATTGAAGCATTGAAGCATTGAAGATTTGGGAATGACCCGCTCAAAAACGGGTACTTGCTTGCAGATCATCTATGAAGTAATATCGTATCCGATAGATTAACCGCAGTAAAATTATTGGTTCGTAGTGCGGACTTTAGTCCGCAGCGCAAGAGCGGACTAAAGTCCGCACTACGAACTGTTTTTGTTATGATAGTCGATAGGACAGGATATAAATCTAAAATCTACTGATTGATAACTATCAGGAATAGAGGGCACGTTCACTACTAAAAATCCAACATGAAAACCCTGTTAAAAAAACTGTTGGTTCCCCACCACTTGGAGTACCTAGCACTGGATAGAGACTTTTTAATCCAAGAAACATCTCTCAAAGTGCAGCGCTTTGGCGACTGCGCCGAGGAGGTAGTGGCCGGCAACGATGTCCGCACTCCCTTTCCAGAATTGATAGGAACTGAAGAAATTTTAATCGATATTTTTGAAGGGCGGTTGCCAAACTTTGAATTAAAAGCGATAACTCGGGTATTAGAAAATGGCTCGCGGCTTTATTTTGATATGTATATCGTTGAACTCAGCAATGACGATAATGCTCAGAGATTAATTGTATTTTTTGAAGATGTAACCGACAGGATGGGTTTGGAACAAACTCTAGTTCAAGCTACCAATGAAATGAATATTTTATTGAGTACCTTAGCCGCTACTAATAATTATGTTGAAAAGATTATTACTTCAATGGCTGAAGTTTTGTTTGTAACAACGGCATCGGGAAAGATCAAAAAAGTCAATCAAGCTGCTCGAAATTTGTTCGGTTACAGCGAATCAGAATTAGTAGGTCAGCAAATAGACACTATTGCTGCTGAGGGTGAATCTTTGCAAGCAGTCAGCCAAGAGCAACCTCAACCCTCTCAAACCAATGTCGAAGTAGTTTGCACGGCAAAAACCGGAGAAAATCTCACAATTGCCTTTTCCTGTACGGCGATTTCGAGTGAAATTCAAGGGATTTATGAAACAACAGCCGCCCTCCAAGATTTCGTGTACATCGGCCGCGATATTACAGATAGAGAACGAGCCCGCAAGCGAAAATTAGCTCAGTACGTCACCACTCGTATCCTGTCTACATCCGAAACAATCAAAAAAGCTTTAACAGCAATTTTACCCGTAATTTGCGACACCTTGGAATGGGATACAGTCGAACTTTGGATGCCAGAAGCTGGAGAAAAACTAGTGTCAGGAAGTAAGAGAATAACTGCGGTTTCTGACCCCAATTTGCTCAGGTGCGCGGCCAGTTGGACAAAAGGCTCAGTTTCTATCCCCAGATTTGCCGAATTTGGCGAACAAATGACCTGCGGGTTAGGTGAAGGATTGCCCGGTCTCGCTTGGGCCAGCGGTTCTCCTCAGTGGATTGCAGATGTCACAGAAAGCGGCTATTTTCTGCGCCGAGAAATCGCTATCGCCGAAGGACTGCACGGAGCATTTGCCTTCCCCATTTTGGGCGACTACGAGCAGGAAAATTCGGATAAATCTGTGTTGGGGGTGATGACTTTATTTAGCTGTAAAGTGCGGTATGCTGATGAAGAATTGCTCCAGACAATGGCTACAATCGGCAGTCAAATCGGTCAATTTATCAAGCGAAAGCAAGCCGAAATAGCTTTGCGGGAAAGCGAAGAACAATTGCGAGATTTATTTGAAAATGCTACTGATTTAATTCAAAGTATTGGAGCCGACGGTCATTTTTTGTATGTAAATCGGGCTTGGCGGGAAACTCTGGGCTACAGCGAAGCAGAAATTGCTCAAATGACTGTTTTTGATATCATTCATCCTAACAGTTCGCAAGACTCTCTGGATATATTATATCAAGCTATTACTAAAAAAGATTTCAACGAACATACATTTTATCCCGATTCGGTCGAAGTAATATTTATTACGAAATCTTCCGAACAAATTTTGCTCGAAGGCAGCATAAGCTGTAAATTTGCGGAAGGTTCGCTAGTAGCGATTCGCGCTATTTTGCGAGACATTACCGATCGCAAAATGGCGGAA
Organism: Microcoleus sp. LEGE 07076; assembly: GCF_015207455.1. Taxonomy (GTDB): domain Bacteria; phylum Cyanobacteriota; class Cyanobacteriia; order Cyanobacteriales; family Microcoleaceae; genus Microcoleus. The sequence goes on along the minus strand of NZ_JADEWV010000014.1, from coordinate 37,155 downwards.
GATGCTTTAGCACAATCTGTGTCTTTGCTGCAAGCAACGTTTGATTCTACTGCTGACGGTATTTTAGCGATTAACAGGAGCGGAAAAATAGTCAGTTTCAATCGAGAATTTGTGGAAATATGGGGCATACCTAATGAAGTGATGGCGCTGCGAGACGACGCTACAGCGATCGCCTTTGTGCTGAACCAACTCAAAGATCCGCAAGCATTCCAAGACAGAATAGAATCGCTTTACGAGCAGCCAGAAGCTGAAAGTTTTGACTTGTTGGAATTTCAAGATGGTAGATTTTTTGAACGCTATTCGGAACCGCAGCGGCTGGGAGACCAAATTATCGGCAGAGTTTGGAGTTATCACGATATTACCGAACGCAAGCAAGCAGAAAATGCACTGCGAGAAGAACAAGCAAAATCAGAAAAACTGCTGTTAAATATTTTGCCGAAGGCAATAGCAGAACGCTTGAAGGAAGATGAAACTACTATTGCTGAATATTTTCCAGCAGTGACTGTTTTGTTTGCAGATATTGTGGGGTTTACACCTTTGTCTGCTCACATGAATCCGATCGAGCTTGTGGAACTCCTCAATCAGATTTTCTCAAGATTCGACCTGTTGTGCGAACAGCACGGCTTAGAGAAAATCAAGACGATCGGCGATGCGTACATGGTGGCGGGAGGGCTGCCGAATCCCCGGGCTGACCACGCTGAGGCGATCGCCCAAATGGCCCTAGATATGCAAACAGAAATAGCTGGGTTTAATGCTGAGAATCGGAAATATTTTAGCATCCGTGTCGGCATCCACAGTGGCCCGGTTGTTGCGGGAGTAATTGGGATTAAAAAGTTTATTTATGATTTGTGGGGGGACACGGTAAATATTGCTTCTCGGATGGAATCTCACGGTTTGTCTTGGCAGATTCAAGTCAGCGAAACTACTTATAAGTTATTGGAGGGGAAATATTTGTTTCAGGAGCGGGGAATTATTGATGTTAAAGGAAAAGGACCAATGAAAACTTATTTGCTCGTTGGCAGAAAATAAGGTATAGGATTTCTCAGAAAGATGAGGTGCTGCTGGGAATTGGCCAAACAGGGCATACCTCACAACGATTGAGAACCGCTATACAGCATATTTTATGTAGATGTAGAGAGTGAGAAACCGGGTTTCACAGAACAGAATCAGTAATGATGCGAGAACTGTACAGAAACCCGGTTAGGAGTGTGTACTTCATAAACCTGGAATACGCTGTATGTGTGATAATTTACTTATTTAATTAGCCTTAAATTTTAGGCGGCGATATCGTTTCCGGTTGCATCGCAATCATAAAATAGAGTCAACAGTCAACTATTCCGAAGGAGTTCAACTGGAAATCCTATGACTTGTGAGTGCTGGCTGATGGCGAAAAGTGTTATTAAAGTTAATTACCAATACTTTTATGCCAAGGTTTATGGAACTTGCTAATTTATCGGCAAATTTACGATCGCCCGCCCGGTTTGTCGATCGCCATCCTGTAACGGTTGCGCCCTCAACTTCCCTCCCAGAGGCGATCGCTCTGATGCGTCCGGCGAAAAACTCTTGTCGGCTGCCGAATTCACCGCCCGACTCAAACGCAGTGGTAAAAACATCGATTAGTTCCCTCTTAGTTGTCGATCGAAATCAGCTAGTCGGAGTGCTAAGCCCCGGTGACGCGCTCAACCTAGCCGCAGAATCCCGATGGCAAGAAATGAACGTCGCCGATGCAATGACCGAGAATTTAATAGTTTTAAAAGAATCAGAATTTACCGATATTTTTACCGCCTATAAGCTATTTTGTCAACACTCGATCGATTGCTTGCCAATTGTAGACGAACAAGGTCAGCCAGTAGGCTCAGTCACCGAAGCCAGGATTCGCCCAGAAATTTACCGCCTCGTCACAATGTTGCAGCAAGAAGTTGTAAAATTTCAGCAAAAACAGTGTGAACTCTTAGAAAACCAGTCAAAAATCGCAAAACAAGTGATCGACCGCCAAAATGCTCTGCAAGAGAGCGAAGCCCGCTACCGGGCGATTGTGGAAGACCAAACGGAATTGATTTGCCGCTACCTCCCCGACGGCAAAATCACATTTGTCAATCAAGCTTGCTGTCGCTATTTTGGCGTGCAACCAGAAGACTTGCTGGGTAACAGCTTTATGTCGCTGATTTTAGAGGAAGACCGAGAATCTCTGATGGAGCAATATAATTTACTGTCTCTCGAAAAGCCTGTTTTTAGTTGCCAACAGCGGGTAATTTTGCCGAGCGGGGAAATTCGCACTCAGCAGTGGAGCGATCGGGCTATCTTTGACGAAAGCGGACAAATTGTCGAGTATCAAGCTGTGGGCCGAGATGTCACGGATCGCAAACAAGCAGAAATCGCTTTGCAACAACTCAATGCAGAGTTAGAAGTGCAAGTCCAGCAGCGGACTAAATTTTACGAACTGGCAGTATCCGCGGGCAAAGTGGGGGTTTGGGACTGGAATTTGGAAACCGACGAAATCTATGTTGATCCGTCTTTAAAAGCTTTGTTGGGCTATCAAGACGCAGAGATTCCCAACTACATGGAACATTGGGGATCTGCGGTTCATCCCGACGATCGAGTTGCCGTCGGGGCAGCAGTAAATGCTTATCTAGAGGGTGTGACAGAAATTTTTGAAGTCGAACACCGGATGCTGTGCAAAGACGGTAGCACCTGCTGGATGCTTGCCCGCGGGACTGCTGTTCGATCGCCCGAGGGCAAAGCCTGCCGGCTGATCGGGACTGACACCGACATTACCGATCGCAAATTGACCGCAGAAAAACTGCAAAACTCCGAAGCCGAACTGCTGGCGCTGTTTAATGCGATGACGGATATTGTGATGGTTTTCGACGGCAGCGGCCGCTACCTCAAAGTCGCCCCCACGGCCCCCGAACTGCTGTACAAACCGGCTGCTGAAGTGCTGGGCAAAACCCTCGCGGAAATCTTCTCAGAAGCAGAAGCTAATTTTGCCCTCGGCCACATTCGCCAAACCTTGGCATCTCGGCAAACCCACAGGGTTGAATACAGCATGGAAATTGAGGGCAAGTTATTCTGGTTTGATGCGAGTATTTCGCCGCTGGGAGTCGATCGGGTGATGTGGGTTGCCCGAGACATTACTGTTCGGAAAAACACAGAAGCTGCATTGCAAAAAAGCGAGGAAAAGTTTCGCAACTTATTTGATGATGCGCCGATCGCGCTCGGTTTGGCAAGCGTGCGCGACTACCGCACCATTCAAGTGAATGAAGCTCATCGGCAGATGCTGGGCTACAGCGATGCGGAGTTTGCCAACATGACTTTTTTTGAGCTCACGCATCCAGAAGATGTAGAAGCAGATATAGAGCAAGTCAAGCAGTTAATCGAGGGCAAAATTTCTCGTTTCGGGATACAAAAACGCTTGATTAAGAAGAATGGCGAGCTGATGTGGGCTAACTTGACGGTGACGCTGATCCGCGACAGCGAAGGTATTCCTCTTTACAGCATGGCGGCGATGGAAGATATCAGCGATCGTAAGCGGGCAGAAATGGAATTGCAACAGTTAAAAGAACGGTTACAATTTTTGCTAGCCTTCAATCCGGCGGTAATTTTTACTGTGGAACCGAGAGGGGATTTCGCTACTACTTATATTAGCGACAACGTGAAAACTATTTTTGGCTACGAGCCTCAAAAGCTGTTAGCAGATTCTCACTTTTGGTCGAGTCGCGTTCACCCGGAAGACCGCACGCAATTTATCCTAAACTTTGCTAATTTGTCGGATAAAAAAAATCGTATTTTAGAGTACAGAATTCTACACAGAGACGGACTTTACCGCTGGCTGCGGACGGAAATCAAACTATTGGTAGATAGCAGGGGAAAACCGCTCGAAATTATTGGTTACGCGGCTGATATCAGCAATTCTAAACAGGCCGAAATCGCTCTGAGGCAGCAGTTCGAGCAAGAACGGCTGGTGGAGGCGATCGCCCGCCGCGTCCGCCAGTCTTTACAACTAGATGAAATTCTCAACACTACGGTTGCCGAACTCCAGCAAGTATTGTTAGCCGATCGAGTTTTGGTTTATCAAATCTTGCTCGAAGGCGGTCGAGTCATTGCCGAAGCGGTGGCAGAAGGATGCAGTCCACTGGTGGATAGATATTTTGGCGAAGAGATTTTTCCTACCGACAGTTATCAGCTTTATTTGCAAGGGCGAATTTGTGCAATCTCCGAACTAGATAACTCCTCCATAGAACCTTGTATGCTGGAGTTTATGAAAGAAATTCAAGTTAAGGCAAAGTTAGTCGTGCCTATTATTCAGCACGGCAAACTTTGGGGATTGCTGATTGCACACCAGTGCGACGAGCCCAGGGATTGGCAAGAATGGGAAATCAATTTATTTCATCAGTTGATCAATCAATTGGCGATCGCCATTCAGCAATCTCTACTCTACCAGCAACTGGAAGCTGAACTGAGCGATCGCAAACAAGCACAAGCAAATTTGAAAAACTCCCTCAAAGAGAAAGAGATTTTGCTCAAAGAAATTCACCACCGCGTCAAAAACAACCTCTGCGTAGTTGCCAGTTTACTAGAATTGCAATCTAACACCGTTGCCGACACGCAATTAGCTAAAATGTTTGAAGAAAGTCAAAACCGCCTGTACTCTATGGCTTTGATTCACGAAAAACTTTACAAATCGACCAACCAGGCGCAAATTAATTTTAGCGAATATCTCGAAGATTTGGTAACTAATTTGTTTCACTCTTATAATATTAGTGACAACCGCATTCAGTTGCAGGTAATAGCCGAACCAATTTCCCTAAATCTTGAGACTGCTACTCCCTGTGGCTTAATTGCTAATGAATTGGTCTCAAATACCCTGAAACACGCTTTTCCTAATGGTACGAGCGGTACAGTTAGTGTAAAATGCTATCAAACGGGCGATCGGCAAATCCACCTCTTCGTTAAGGACAACGGTACGGGCTTTCCTCAAAACTTAGATTTTCGGAAAACTAACTCGATGGGCTTTCAAGTTGTTTGCACTTTAACCCAACAGTTAGAAGGAACCATCGAACTCTCAAGACAAACCGGCACAGAATTTCACTTAACATTCAACGAACTAAATTACGTTCAAAGGTTTTAGAGTTATGGATCTTAAATTTAAAGCAATTAATATTTTGATAGTCGAAGACGAATTATTGATTGCCAAGAACTTATCTTTAAAATTAGAGAAGTTGGGATATCAAATCGTCGGCATCGTTTCTTCTGGAGCCGACGCCATCGATCGCGCAGTCGAAATGAAACCAGATTTAATTTTAATGGATATAGTCATCAAAGGCGAGATTGACGGCATAGAAACAGCAGCAATAATTAATCAGAAACTAGATATCCCAATTATCTATACAACTGCCTATGCAGACGACGAAACTTTGCAGCGAGCCGAAAATACTGGTTCTTACGGCTACCTGCTCAAACCGTTTAAAGAAAGAGAACTGCACGCCACCATCAAGATAGTGCTGAGCAAACATCAAGAAGCAGTTAATATGCAAACACTTCTGGCACTAGCAGCCACAAAAAGCGACAACCGATCGCGATTTATTTCAATGGCATACCACGATTTAAACACTCCTTTAACTACCATACAGCTATCGGCTGAAATGCTGGAAGATTGCGAGTTTATGAACTTGCCAGGAACGAAAAACAAAAATATCGATCGCATTAAAAAAGCGGTCAGCAACATGAGTGGATTGCTGGAGGATATTTTAATGATCAGCAAAGCAGAGTCAGGTAAAGTTTCATTGAATTTAAATCAGATAAATGTGACTGATTTCTGCGCTTCGGTTTTAGAAGAACTGCAACCGATTCTCAGTGACAAACACCTCCTAACTTTTGCTACCAAAACAGAGCCAGTGCACGCTAATCTCGATGCAAAATTGCTGCACCACCTGCTGACTAATTTGGTTTCAAATGCTATTAAATATTCTCCCAACGGCGGCAATGTCACTTTAGAATTAATCTGCGAAAACGAGCAAATAATATTTGCAGTTCGAGATGAAGGAATTGGAATGACAGCGGAATATGAAAGAAAACTATTTCAGCAGTTTGAGCGGGGCGAGAATGTAGGTAAAATTAAAGGCTCTGGTTTGGGACTCTGCATTGTCAAACACATAGTTGACCTGCACGGCGGTACAATAAGTGTGGAAACTGCGATCGGTAAAGGTACTACATTTATTGTCGCCCTGCCTTTTTTTAGTTAGTAGTCATATCAATTCCGGTTGCACTCATACCGGAATTGTTGACGGTTGTCTGCGAGCCCGGGCCCATGCTTTTTTTAATTGCCTTTTTCTAACAAACTTAATGTCTGTAAATTCTGATTTTCTGCTTGCTGTCGGATCAGGGTTGCTGCTGTTTGAGAGTCTACTGGCTTTGAGAAAAAGAATCCCTGGGCGAACTCGCATTTTAATCCTTTGAGTATAGATAGCTGCGAGGCTTGTTCGACTCCTTCGGCTACCACATCCATGCCCAAATTGTGCGATAAAGTGACGATCGACCGCACAATTTCTGTGGGATCAATGCCTCCTTTGCCCTGGTTGAACTCGTCTCCCATTCGGCTGACAAAAGAGCGGTCTATTTTTAAGGTGTTGGTGGGGAAGCGGTGCAGGTAGGAGAGGGATGAATAGCCGGTGCCGAAGTCGTCGATGCACAGGTTGATGTTTCTGGCTCTAAGCTCCCCCAGCATTGCTGTTACTGAGTCGGAATTTTCTATGAGTACGCTTTCGGTAATTTCTAGTTTTAAACTGCTGCCCTCAAGCTGACTTTCTTGGAGAACTAGATCGATGTATTCGATTAAATCTGGCTGTGAAAATTGTTTGACTGAAAGGTTGACGTTGACGCTTAAGGGCGGGTTGTTTTGAAATAGTTGCTGCCACTGGCGGATTTGTTGGCAAGCTGTTCGCAGTACCCAGCGGCCGAGGGCTACGATTAATCCGGTTTCTTCGGCGATCGGAATAAATTCGTTGGGCGAAACTAAGCCTCGTTCTGGATGCTGCCAGCGTACTAGGGCCTCAAAACCGATAATTGTGTTATTGGCGATGCTGACGATCGGCTGATAGTGAATGATAAACTGGGGGGCTGCGGATAAGGGAGGTAAGGCCGATCGGGGCGATCGGGTAGAGTCTGATTCTATGGCCCGGTCTCTAATTGATTCGATCGCCCGCCGCAAATCGTTTTCTAGCTGCAACAGCCGCAAAGCGTGGGCGTGCATGGAACTGTTGAAAACTTCGTGTCGGGCTCGGCCGAGTTCTTTGGCGCGGTACATGGCGGTGTCAGCGTCGCGCAGCAGGTTGGTCGGTTCCAGGTATTCGTCAGAACTCAAAGCAATGCCGATGCTGGCGGTGATAAATACTTCGTGTCCCTCTAGCAGGATGGGGGAGGTGATTTGCTGTTGCAGGCGGTTGACAATGCTACTAGCTTCATTTACGCCGTCGATGTCTTCTAGCAAAAGCACGAACTCGTCTCCTCCGAGGCGGGCGACTGTATCTCCGGCTCTGAGACAAGTTTCTAGACGGCGGGCGATCGCGAATAAGAGTTGATCGCCGATCGTGTGACCGAGGGAATCGTTGACTACTTTAAATCGATCTAAATCGAGAAACAGCACGGCAAACAAGTAGTCTGTGCGCCGTTTTGCCAGCCTCAGAGCGTGTTCGAGCCGATCGATAAATAGCGCTCTGTTGGGCAATCCGGTAAGCGCATCATGAAAAGCGTCGTGCAGCAGTTGTTCCTCGGCTTTTTTGCGCCCAGTGATGTCGTGACAGTTGATCACGATTCCCTTGACTGCCGGATCGTGCAGCAAGTTGGTGGCTACAGCTTCTAGATAACACCAAGAACCGTTGCGGTGGCGGACTCGGTATTCGAGTGGGGACTGGCTTCTTTTGGGGTTTTCAATGGTTTTGTGGAGGGTTTGGGCGATCGCGGCGCAGTCGTCGGGGTGAACTGCCCCTAGGGCGCTGCGCCCGATCGCCTGGTGGGGCGCGTATCCTAAAATTCGCTTGACTGAGGGGCTGATGTAGCGAAATATACCTTCGCCGTCGAGAATGATCGTGATGTCTGTGGCATTTTCAATCAGCGATCGAAATCGCTGTTCGCTTTCTCGCAGGGCTGATTCGGCAAATTTCCGATCGCTGATGTCGAGTGCTACTCCGTCTATAACAGTGTACCCATTTTCGTTTTGAGAAAATCTGGCGCTGTCTTGCACCCACTTGACTTTGCCGGAATTCAACACGATCCGGTACTGGCGATCGCAGGGCTGCAGACTGCCGCTCGATGCTGTTACGTTGCTGTCAAAGACTCTTTTGTCCTCTGGATGAATGATTTCGGTCAACATTTCCGGGCGCGCCATTACTTCTTGGGGATCGAACCCAGTAAGTTCGCGCACCCCGGGACTGATGTAGGGGATGGACATTGTGCCGTCTGGATGCAGCGCGACGCGGTAGACTGAGCCGGGAATGTTGGCTGCCATTGTGGCTAGCTGCTGCTGGATGCCGCGGACTTCTGCTTCGGCGCGCTTGCGTTCTGCGAGTTCGGTTTGGGCCCTTTGGTAGAGTTCGGCTTGGTGGATCGCGATCGCGCACTGATCGGCTATGGCTTTGACTAGGGATAGTTCTTCAGGACTCCAACAACGGGCGCGATCGCACTGGTAGAGGCTAATTCCTCCCAAAAATGACTGATTGTAAAGCAGCGGTGCGATCGTGACGGCGCGAAAATCTATCAACTTTGATAGCGATTGCAGTTCTCCACACAGACTCGATAACTCGTCGAGGACGACGGTTTCTCCAGCCGCCAGAGAGGTTTGGTAGTGTTCGGCAAATGCACAATTTAGCCCCAGCAGCGATTGTTTGTTGGCGGCTTTGCTGATGTAGCGAACTACGATCCGGCCTTCGGCATTTGGCTGCAATATGGCGCAGCCGCTGCTTTTGAGTGCTTCGTGCAGTTGATCTGCGGTGGTTTGCAGCACTTCGTCGAGTACGAGGGTGAAGCGCATGGCTTGGACGATGCGGTTGACGATCGCCTCACGAGTCGCTTGCCGCTGAATTTGGGCGATCGCCTCTTGCTGCTGGCGCCGCATTTTGTATTCTTGGAGCGATCGTTCTAATACTGTTGGCAACCTAAACAGCCGTCCTTTTAATACGTAATCGGTCATGCCTGCTTTGATGCACTCAACTGCCGCTTCTTCTCCCAAACTTCCCGTTACTAAAATAAATGGTATATTTTGTCCTAATTCCTGCATGAATTTCAAGACTTCTAAACCGTTGAAGCCGGGGAGGCGGTAATCTGACAGCACCGCATCGTACTTGTATTTTTGGAGCAGTTCTCTGCACTCTGTCGCTGTTTGGGCAGTGTCGCAATTAAAGTTTACTCCCCCTGCTTCTAGGGCGAGCGCTATTAATTCCATATCTTCTGCCATGTCTTCTACAATCAACAATTTTAATGTTGATTCATCTGCCAGTTTTAGTAGATTGTTGGTCTCATTTCTATTTAACATAAGGTATTCGGAATGTTTGAATTTGTTTTATTTGGTTGATAAATGTCATTTTCTGAAGTAATCTTGGTTGAGTTTTTTCCGATTATCAATAGTTTTTAGGTAAAATATTTATCCTCTCTAAGAATTATTTATTACCCGTAATCCAGGGCTGACCGAACTGGAGAATTTTACGTAAAATTATTATCTTAACGCCTGCGGATCGTCCTCGCTCGCACTACAAATACAAAACAGAGATGTTCCCAGACAGAACCGACTGTGACTTAGTTTAAATGTATAATAGTTGGAAATAAGCTGTTGCACAAATAAACATTGCATATTCAGGGCACGCGAGCGATCCCACCCCACAATAGTTTTATTGTTTTTTACATAAAATTTAAATGCCACAACAGCTTAATGAATTAAAAACTACTATAACGGTAACTTACGAATCTCTATTACCGTTTGAGATTGTTTGGCTTAGTTTAAAGTAAAACGTGGCTCCTTGACTAGGTACGCTCCTTGCCCAAATCGTGCCGCCGTGGCGGTGAATAATCCGCTGCACGATCGCCAAACCGATGCCGGTACCTTCAAATTCTCTCGGCGAGTGCAGCCTCTGAAAAACTCCAAACAGCCGATCGGCATATTCCATCGGAAAACCCACCCCGTTATCCTTGACAAAAATTGTTCCGTCCGGTAAAGCATCAATCACTATTGTAGCCGGATTGCGTCCGCGGCTGAACTTGACGGCGTTGTCGATCAAGTTGCTGAACACCTGTTGCAGCAAGGTTGGATCTCCCATCACCCCCGGCAAATCTCCGACAGTAAATTCAACTTTGCTGTCAGAAGTTTCCGGCTGCTCTGCTACAGTCCGGAATTTATTCAATTTAATCGCGGTTTGCACCAAACGGGCAAGATCGATCGGAACTTGGATCAACTCGGTGCGCCCCACCCGCGAAAGAGCCAGCAAACCGTCAATCAACAAGCTCATTTTTTGACTGCTGTCATCAATTATTTCAATGTAATGAACGATTTTAGGATCGTTCAAAACCTCAGTCGATTCTAACCGCTTTTTCAAAGCACTAACAAAACCTGAAATATGGCGCAAAGGAGCGCGCAAGTCGTGAGAAACCGAGTAGCCAAAAGATTCTAATTCTTGATTGGCAGCCTCTAATTGCTCCGTGCGTTCCGACAAAGCTTGTTTCGTCTTTATCAACTCAGTGATATCGCGAGAAGTGCCAATTAAAGCATAAATCTCGCCCTCGACATTTCTCAACGGAATTTTAAAAGTGTCGTAATAGGTGATGCCACCGGATATCAAAAACTTTTCCTGGTAATGCAGAGTTTCGCCAGTTTCAAATACGTGCAAATTTTCGAGGCAAAATTGTTCAGCGATTTCGGTGGGAAAACATTCAAAAACAGTTTTTCCCTGCATCTCTGTTCTGCTGTTGAATCCAGCAATTTTGGCAACTGATTTGTTGACAAAACGCTGGCGCATATTTTCGCGTTCAACAACAAAAATGCGATCGGGTAAAGCATCGAAAAAAGTCTGTAGTTCGGCGGTACGCTGGGCGACTTGAGCTTCTAAAGTTTCGTTGAGCTGTTGGAGTTCTGCTTCGGCTCGCTTGCGGTCGCTGATATCTTGACCGATGCAAATTAACCTGCCGTCGGAGAGGCGAACATTTGCCCAAGTCGTGTCGATAACTCGCCCGTCTCTAACTTTAGTTTGGAAGTCGCCCCAGTGTTCGGTTGCTGCTTGAATCCACTCCAAAACCTGTTGTCGGTATTCCGGCTGCGGATAAAATTCCGCCAACATATCGCGGTTTTTGGTTTCTGCAAAACTCCAGCCGAGCACTTGTTCCCAGTGGCGGTTTACCCAAGTTAATTCGCCCTGGGAATCTAAGAATGCCAGCATGACTGGGACGTTATTGAAGATTGTTTGCAGCAATTCGTTTTGCTGCTGTAAGCATTCTTCGGCCCTTTTGCGATCTGTAATGTCGAGTACGGAACCGATTACTTGCTTCATTTGTCCCTCTGGCGTTCTTTTGAAGATAGTCGATCGATCGTGAACCCAGCGCCATTCCCCATTTTTGTGTTTAATTCTGTAGTCGATGTCATCTGTTTCGTAGGGATTCGTGCTGTTTTCCAGCCGCTGCATACCTGCAATTAACTTGGGCATATCCTCCTGATGAATCAAGCTAGAGACAACTTCTGGACCTCTCTCTTGCAATTCTTGGGGACTGTAGCCCAGCATGGCTGTGACGGCTGCATTTGCATAGATATTTTGCTGTGCTTCTGTGTCGTAAATGTACAGGAAGTTGGGGATGGTTTTAATGATGCTTTCTAAAAGTTCTTGCTGTTTTTCTAGCTCAAATTCGGCTTGTTTGCGATCGGTAAGATCGAGTACAAAACTCACTCCCAATTCCCGCGACCCTTCTAACAATGCAGAGCCTAGCAGCACCGACACGCGGCTGCCGTCGGCTCGGATGAATTCTTTTTCAAAAGGGGTATTTGTGTTGTTAGCTGCCAATTCTGCAACTTTTTCTTGATCGAGGCTGCGGTACTCTGGCGGTGTCATTGTTTGCCAGCCAATTTTTTGAAAAAATAAATGTTCTCGCCTGTACCCTACTAGGTTTAAAAAAGCCTGATTGGCATCGGTAATCTCGCCGTTAATGTTCCAAAAAACAATCCCGATCATGTTAGAATCCACGACGCGCCTAAATCGAGCCTCGCTTTGGCGCAACTGAGCTTCAATTTGTTTGATTTCTGTGAACTCGCGGACGATCGCTAAAACTGTTTCTACTGAATTGTCCTCAGCAAATTCTGGAATAATTCGACACTGGTAATATTTTGAGCCGCTGGGAGTAGGATAGTCAAATTCTATTGTTTCTGGTTTTCCTGTGCTGAAAACTTGGGAACAAGCTGCGTTTAATGGGTTGCACAACTGCGGCGAGAGTTCCAATTCGCTGGTAGTTTTGCCGATAAATTGTGCTTGGGTTTTTCCGGTAACAACTTCCGCTGCTTGGTTGATATAAAGGTGGCGCAGTTGTCGGTCGAACCGGGCTATGATGTCGGTAGCGTTTTCGGCGATCGCGCTGAATGCCTGTTCGCGCTGGCGAAGTTCTTCTTGAGTGCGGTGGTGTGCGGTTATGTCTCTAGCAAAAGAGAGAATTGAAACTACTTTTCCCTCTGCATCGATTAGTGCACAATTATACCATTCGCAGTAAATTACCGAGCCATCTTTGGTATAGTTGCGGTTGCGGCAAATGCTGCACGCTTCTTTGTTCTGTAACAGTTGATTTGTGGCGGCGGACACTCGTTCGATGTCTTCTGGATAAACAATTGACCATTCTTGCCAGTGTTTACCGATTACTTCTGCTGCACTCCAGCCAAATATTTGTTCGGCCATTGCCGACCACCGCACTGCGCGATATTCGCTGTCCCATTCTATAACTGCCATTGGCGAGTTTTTTAGGTGAAATTCCAGGCGCGAGTTGGTTTGTTGTATTTGGGTTTGAAGCTGCTGGCGCAGTTGTTTTGCCGAGGCCAAGCGATCGCTGATTTTCTGTGCGTTTGCTTCGTCGGTTTTGGCTATCTGAGCAATGGTTTCTGCTGTTTGTTTTTCGAGTTCGTTCCAAGCGAGTTCGAGGGCTGATTCCGCCTGCTCTAGCTCACTGATGCTGTTGTGAAACACTGCGGAACTTTTTGCCGGAATTTCAGACATATTTTTGATTTTTCGACAAGTGTTACTTTGAGAATAAAAATTAAATATGAGAAATAAAAAATATGTAGTTGCCGATTAAATTATACATTTATAATTTTTTAGTGGCGCGCCTCGGGGGTGGTTGGAGGCGGGAGACGCTATGAGAGTTTTCCTTAAAAAGCCAGTAAGCGAGCAAGATGTAGGTTCCACAATAATTATGCCAGAAGTCTATTTAAAGAGTGCTGATTTGAGGGTTTGGCGTGTCGATCGGCAATTGCGGTGCGATCGGATCTAAAACCCCTGTCACCTAAGTGCGGGCGGGTTCTGGGTGAGCGTAACTATATTCTCGCACAGGTTGTGGTTTGGGGGCGATCGACAGAATACCGGGGCGGTTCGGGGCATCGGGCGATCGCGAATTTTCCGCGCCGGCGTTGGTGTGTCGCCCTTTCTCAGGAATGGGGCGCACAAGCCGCCATCCAAGCTCAATTATGTGGCGCAAGTTGGGGAAACCACCCAGGGATGCGAGGCGAGGGCGATCGGATTTCCGATAAGCTGGTCTGCATCTAATTTGTCTGGTAATTTTTATTTAAAGTCTTGTGGAGTGGGCCCCACTGATATCGTTTCCGGTTGCAAGAGGTCTAATAAAATCGAGTCAACAGTCAACAGTCAACAGTCATGTATGAGTGCAACCGGAATTGATATGATTGTTCGATCGTTTTTTAACAGACAACTTAAATGCAAAAAAAGCTTTGTCAGCTTTTTTATCTTAAGTTGACACTTTCGGAAAGACTTTCGCCTAAATCCCTACAAACAACGCAAACCGAGAATTATCACATCTCTCTCAACCCCGTCAAGTTCCGCGACTTGTGGCAGATATCCCCACTGCTGAAAACCAAATTTCTCGAACAATCTTAAACTCGGCTGATTGTGGGCAAAAATCATGCCAATCAGGGTTTTAATTTGCAATTCTGGACTCCGCACGATTGCCGATTGCAATAATTTTTGTCCGATTCCGCAGCGTTGGCGATCGGGCGCGACGTAGATGCTAATTTCTGCTGTATGCTGATAGGCGGCGCGTCCGTAGAAAAGCTGAAAACTCAGCCAGCCAACAATATTTTGTTCTGATTCCATTACCCAAATCGGCCAGGAATTGGGAGGGTGTTCTCTGTACCACGCGAGGCGGCTTTCTACTGAGACTGGTTCTAAATCTGCTGTGGCTATTCTGCCCGGTATTGCTGCGTTGTAGATTTGAACAATTGCTGGCAAATCGCTTTCTACTGCGGATCGGATTTTCATGATTTGGTTGACTGTTGACTGTTGGCTGTTAGCTGTTAGCTGTTAGCTGTTGGCTGTTAGCTGTTGACTGTTGACTGTTGACTGTTGACTGTTAGCTGTTGACTGTTAGCTGTTGACTGTTGGCTGTTGACTGTTAGCTGTTGACTGTTGACTGTTAGCTATCAATTAATAACAAACAACAAATAACAAACAACAAACAACAAACAACAAATAACAAATAACAAATAACAAACAACAAATAACAAACAACAAACAACAAATAACAAATAACAGTCAACTCTTGTACAATTGCATAACATCGCTGACGGCCATCCGCGAATTTGCTCCTAAATTCAGCGGTGATGCGTGTCCTCGCTGCAAGTGTTCTGCCGCCGCACAGCCGATCATTGCTGCGTTGTCCGTACAATATTTTAATGGCGGAAACAATACTCGCAAGTTGTGTTTGGTTGCTGCTGCTTGTAAGTGTTTTCGCAGTCCGCTGTTTGCTGCAACTCCGCCCCCGACTACAATTGTGCTGAGTCCGAAATCGATCGCACACCCGATCGCCCTTTTTGTTAAACTCTTAGCCACTGTTTCCTGAAAACTCGCCGCAATATCATTAATTGTAGAAGCAGCCAAAATGCCTTCGCCACCGATATTAATATCTTGTTTTTTGAGTTTCTGCACTAATTGCAAAACTGCTGTTTTCAACCCGCTAAAACTGCTATCGTAGGGATGATAGCCACCTCCCGGCAGCGAAATTCTGCCTTCGGGCAGGGGGTATGCTTGGGGATTGCCCAGGGCTGCCAATTTGTCAATCAGCGGCCCGCCCGGATATCCTAGCTGCAACAATCTCGCGACTTTATCAAAAGCTTCACCGGCCGCATCGTCGCGTGTTTGTCCTACAGTTTCGTAAACGCCGCAATCTTTGACGTAAATTAAGCTGGTGTGTCCCCCGGAAACTAACAGGCACAAAAATGGCGGCTGCAAGTCGGGTTCGGTAAGGTAAGAAGCGTAGATGTGTCCTTCGAGGTGGTGAACACCTAAAAAAGGTTTTTGGTGGACTATTGCTAAGCTTTTTGCCGCTGTTAGCCCCACTAACAATGCACCTACTAAACCGGGGGCACAAGTCGCTGCAATCCCGTCAATTTCTGACCAACTCAGGTTGGCTTCACTCAGACACTGGGCAATTACCTGATTTAGCATTTCGAGGTGACTGCGCGAAGCCACTTCTGGCACTACCCCACCATACTGCTCGTGGATTTTAATTTGTGATGCTACAACATTGCTATAAATTTGACGATTCTTAACAATTGCTGCTGCTGTTTCGTCACAACTTGTTTCGATCGCGAAAATGGTTGCCATTAACTGGTAATTTTATTTGATAGGTTAGCTATTGCTAGCTTAACTAATTCGGAGCAAGTCCCCCGCTATACTTGTACTCAGGTTATAGCTAGCGGGAGCATCTGCCCCCCGAAGGACAGGCCCAGGCGCAGCGATGCAAGCTGTAGAATATCTTCGCAGTATTGCTAGCTGGCGCCTTGACTGATGACACGCGAATCCCTAATTTTATTGGTTTTGCCGCCTCAATGATTGAGACTTTACACTCTCAGCAAGTGCGGTAATCTGGATTCGCGATCGGCAAGTTGAAATGCTTGTAAAAAAACTTATTGTTTTGTAACAAAAGGAAACAATTTCATGCGACGATTGTTTGCTGCAATTTTAGTGGTTAGTTTGTGGATGAGTTTTGCTCCAGTTGCTTCGGCTTACAATTTGGTGCCGTGCAAGGACTCTCCCGCATTCCAGGAACTTGCTAAAAATGCGCGTTCGACAAATGGTGATCCGGCATCTGCCAAAGCGCGATTCGATCGCTATTCTGCGGAGATGTGCGGCCCGGAAGGATACCCGCACTTAATCGTAGACGGCAATTTGAGTTTCGCTGGCGACTTTTTGATTCCCAGCGCTCTGTTCTTGTATATTGCTGGTTGGATTGGTTGGGTAGGCCGCGCTTACTTGCAAACAGCCAAAAAATCATCAACTCCCGAGGAAAAAGAGATTATTATCGACGTTCCTTTGGCAATTAGCTGTATGCTTAGCGGCGTTTTGTGGCCTCTGGCTGCCCTCAAAGAAATCACCACTGGTGAAATGTTTGCAAAGGACGACGAAATCACTGTTTCCCCCCGCTAAAATAGGGAAATGGAGCAGCGCTAATAGCAAGTAGTTAACTAACAATTAACTGCAAATTAGCAATTAGCGGTAGACCGAAAATTACCAACTGTCTCGAAGTTTTAGGAGCAGAATTCATGCAATATTTTGTCAAGTTTCTTTCGACCGCGCCAGTATTGGCAATCCTCTGGATCTCAATCCAAGCTGCGGGTTTGATTGAATTTAACCGCTTTTTTCCAGACTTGCTTTTCCATCCGCTGCCGTAAAATTTGAGCGAAATTAGATCGCAAAACCTAGGAAAAAAAGTTGAGAGTTTTGAGTTTTGAGCGATCGGTTAAAGGTTAATTGAAACTCAAACATCAAAACTCTCAAACTCTATAGACTTTCTCAATAACATGAGGTGAGCATTGGGAATGGGGAATGGGCCCGCGCAGGGAATTGGCCCGCGCAGGGAATGGGCCCGCGCAGGGAATTGGCCCGCGCAGGGAATTGGCCCGCGCAGGGAATTGGGAATTGGGCATAGGTACTAAGAACCAATAACTGATGACTGATGACCAATGACCAATGACTAAGGGCATGGGGCATGGGGCATGGGGCATAGGTACTAAGAACCAATAACCAATAACTGATGACCAATAACCAATAACCAATAACCAATAACTGATGACCAATGACTAATGACTAATGACTAATGACAACTGACTATTGACTAATATTGTGAATCGATGAAGTCTTATCTCGCCGCAGCAATTCAAATGACTAGCTTGCCTGACCTGCAAAAAAATTTGGTACAGGCAGAGGAATTAATCGACCTGGCAGTGCGTCGGGGTGCGGAGTTAGTTTCCTTACCAGAAAATTTCTCGTTTATGGGAGAAGAGGAGGAGAAAATTGCTCAAGCAGAGGCGATCGGACTCCAAAGCGAAAAATTCCTCAAAACGATGGCCCTGCGGTTCCAGGTAACTATTCTGGGCGGAGGGTTTCCGGTGCCGACCGAGAACGGGAAGGTATACAATACTTGTCTGCTCGTAGACCCAAACGGCAGCGAGTTGGCAAGGTACAAAAAAGTACATTTGTTTGATGTGAATGTGCCAGACGGCATTACTTACAGGGAATCGAGCACGGTGAAAGCTGGTGAAGATTTGCCGCAGGTTTATGTGTCGCCGGAGTTGGGGACGCTGGGACTTTCGGTGTGCTACGACGTGCGGTTCCCGGAAGTGTACAGGCATTTGTCGCACAAGGGAGCTGATGTTTTGTTCGTGCCGGCGGCGTTTACGGCATACACGGGCAAGGATCACTGGAAGGTGTTGCTGCAAGCTAGGGCGATCGAGAATACTTGTTATGCGATCGCCCCGGCACAGACGGGACACCACTACGGCCGCCGTCAAACTCACGGTCACGCGATGATTGTAGACCCTTGGGGTGCGGTTTTGGCGGATGCCGGAGAAGAACCGGGTGTGGCGATTGCAGAAATTAATCCCGATCGACTAGAACAAGTCCGCCGCCAAATGCCATCCCTGCAACACCGGGTTTTTCTGTGAAGGAATTTTGAGATTAATTGGTCTCAAAATTGGGGAAATTAATCCCGATCGGCTAGAACAAGTCCGCCGCCAAATGCCTTCGCTGCAACACCGGGTTTTTATGTAAGTTATGGTGGCTTGGTACTTCGCAGTTTTGTCACCAATTGGTGTCAAAATTGCAGTTTTCGCCAGCCACCAGACCTGAATAGTTTTTATTCTAGGAATGAATTGTGTACGTTCGTACACTAAAAAAATGTTTAATGAAGGTTCAATGACCGTGCAGTTCTGCTAAAAGGGGAATTGGCGAAAGTAGAATTGCACGAAATGCGTCTTTTTTGGAGAAATGAAACACACTCTTTCGGTTTTAGTTGAAGATGAAGCGGGTGTCCTCACTCGAATTGCTGGTTTGTTTGCCCGTCGGGGTTTTAATATTGAAAGTCTCACCGTGGGCCCGGCGGAGCAAGTGGGAGTGTCTCGGATTACGATGGTTGTACCGGGAGATGACCAGATTATCGAGCAGTTGACCAAGCAACTGTACAAGTTGATTAACGTGCTGAAAGTTCAGGATATAACGGAAATTCCCTGTGTGGAACGGGAGTTGATGTTGCTGAAAGTTAATGCTGCTAGCGGGACGCGATCGGAAATCATTGAGTTAGCTCAGATTTTTAGAGCGCGAGTGGTGGATATTGGTGATGATACGCTGACTTTGGAAGTTGTGGGAGATCCGGGTAAAATGGTGGCAATTGTCCAGGTTCTGAATAAATTTGGGATTAAGGAAATTGCCCGGACTGGAAAACTTGCCATGACGCGGGAGTCGGGGGTAAATACCGAGTTTCTCAAGTCTTTGGAAGCAAAAGTTTGAGTCATTAGTCATTAGTCATTAGTCTTTGGTAATTGGTAATTGGTAATTGGTAATGAGAAGTCAAAACTTAAAACTTAAAACATTCTTTCTGACTAATGACTGCTGACTAATGACAACTGACTAATGACCAATGACAACAGTCAACCGTTAACTAACAAATTACCATTGTGGTTGACTTTCTATCAAAAGTGTGGCGGCGATGCTGTCAACCGGCTTTGAGAAAAAGTATCCCTGTCCGTATTCGCATTGCAGCGCTCTGAGCAAATTAAGCTGTTCGATGGTTTCGATTCCTTCAGCAATTACGTCCATACCTAAATGACTGGCTAAAATTAAAATAGTCTGTACGATGGCTTCGTTTCCTTCATCTTCAGTCATGCGGCTGACAAAAGCTCGATCGATCTTTAAAGCATCAGTGGGAAAAGTGTGCAGGCGGCTCAAAGAAGAATAGCCAGTGCCGAAATCGTCAATGTATAATTGAATTTCTAAACTTTTCAATTGGGCGAGGGTAGCGGCTGCTGATTCGGCATTGTCCATGATGACGCCTTCAGTAATTTCTATTTTTAAAGTGCGGGGGTCAAGCTGAGTTTCGTGTAAAATTTCCCTGAGGCGATCGATTAAATCCGGATGTTTGAATTGTTCGTTAGAAAGGTTGACGCTGACAGTCAACGGCGGATTAGCTGGGAAATTTTGGTGCCACTGGTGGATCTGACGGCAAGCCGAGCCCATCATCCACCAACCAATAGGTACAATCAATTTAGTTTCTTCTGCAACTAAAATAAACTCGCCGGGAGATACTAAACCCCGCAGCGGGTGATACCACCGCAGCAGCGCTTCAAAACCCCTGATCGTACCGCTGGTTAGAGAGACGATGGGTTGGTAGTAAAGCCGAAATTCCTGAGACTCGAGAGCGCGCCGCAAATCATTTTCCAGTTGTAAAAGGGCGACGGCGCGAGTGTGCATACTTAAGTCAAAAACTTCGTGGCGAGCTTTGCCCAATCCCTTAGCGTGATACATGGCAGCATCTGCATCTCGCAGCAGTTCTTCGGGTCGATCGTACAACATTCGGAACGGAACATTGGGAACAGGAGACTCGGAAGAGAAGTCAGACAAAGAAGTTGGTCGATCGATATTTCCGAGATTTTCTGGATTAGACTGTTGGCTGTTTTCCCCCGGCTCCGGAGGCAAACCAGAACAAACAATGCCAATGCTAGCACTGGTAAAAACTTGATATTCGTTGAGGTAAAAAGGCTCTGCCAGTTCCGCTTGCACTCGTTCGGCAATGTGGATCGCATCCTCGGTATTTTTGATATTTTCCAGCAAAATAGCGAATTCGTCGCCGCCGAGACGCGCAACGGTATCGCCAGCGCGCAAACAAATCTCCAGCCGCTGCGCGATCGCGATCAGCAAGCGATCGCCCACTAAATGCCCCAAACTGTCGTTGACAACTTTAAAGCGGTCGAGATCGATAAACAGCACCGCAAACAAAACCTCGGGACGGCGTTTTGAAAGCTCGATCGCGTGACCCAAGCGATCGAGAAATAAAGCTCGGTTGGGCAAACCCGTCAGCGTATCGTGCAAAGCATCGTGCAGTAACTTCTCTTCTGCTATTTTGCGGAGGGTGATATCTTCGACAGTGCCTTCGTAGTAAAGCAAACTGCCGCCTTCCTGGTCGCGAACAGCCCGGCCGTTTTCGGAAACCCAGATGGTGGTGCCGTCAGCGCGGTAAACTTGGGACTCGAACTCCGACACAGAACCGTGTTTTTCGATCGCGCGCAAAAACTCGACGCGGCGGTTGGGATCGACATAGAGTTGGCGGTCTATGTTGTGGATGTTTGCGATCAGTTCCGGGGCCGAGGAGTAGCCGTAAATTCTCGCCAAAGCAGGGTTAGCGCTGAGGTAGCGCCCGTCGGGAGTTGTCTGAAAAATTCCCTCGATCGCATTTTCAAAAATGCTGCGGTATTTCTCCTCGGCTTGTTGCAGCGCGAATTCAGCCTGTTTGCGAGCGCTGATATCGGTCAGCGTGCCGAGAAAGCCCAGAACATCCCCGCTACTGGCAATTTCCGGCACTGCTTGCCAAAATACCCAAGTTGTGGAATCTCCGTTGCAAAAGCGGTACTCTAACTGACAACACAACTTGTCTTTGACAGCGCCATACCACTGGCTCAAAACGCTCTCGCGGTCTTCTGGATGCAAACTATCGGTCCAACCTTCGCCAAGTGCCTGCGGTGCCGACAGTCCCGCCATCTCCAAAAATCGCTCGTTGACGTAAAAACAATCTCCAGCCGCGTCAGCGCGGAAAATCCCGACAGGCAGGATTTTTGCCAGGGTGTAATAGCGATATTCGCTTTCTAACAGGGCGCTGTCAGCTACTTTAGTCTCGGTGATGTCAAACATCGCGCCTTGAAGGATGACGGACTTGCTGGCTGCGTCGCGAACTGCGA
The DNA here is from genome assembly GCF_015207455.1 of Microcoleus sp. LEGE 07076. Lineage (GTDB taxonomy): Bacteria > Cyanobacteriota > Cyanobacteriia > Cyanobacteriales > Microcoleaceae > Microcoleus. Next base: position 15,689 of record NZ_JADEWV010000014.1, on the reverse strand, counting down.
TGGCTCGATCGCGGAACCAGACGACTCGACCGTTGCGGGCGATCGCGCGGTATTCTGAAACCAGGGGCGCATCGCCAAAGATATCTTCCGCCTCGCTAAATTTCTTTGTGGCGTTTTCCACCAACACGCGAGCGCGGTCTTCTGGGTGAACGAGTTTCAGCCACAGGTCGGGGTCGGCCCTCCATTCAGCTACAGAATAACCCAGAAAAGTCTCGATTTGCGGACTGATGTAAAGTTTGGCAGCGGTGCGGTTGAGGGGAGAAATGTAGGTGACAGCCGGCATTTGTTCTACCAGGGCGCAGTATTTCGCTTCTACCGTGGACAGCGCTGATTCTAGGCGCTGCCGCTCTAATTCGGCGGTGGCCCGTGCGGCAAAGATCCTGAGAATTAGTCGGAATTTAGTTAGAGATGCTTCTATCAGAGGTCGATCGTCGAAAATACAAATAATGCCTAAAGGTTCGCCGTAACAGTTTTTGAGCAGGGTTCCTAGGAAACTGCGCGCACCTGTAACTACCGCTCTGCGGTCTTGTGGGAAGTTTTCCAGCAGGTTGTCGGGACAGGAGTAGATTGCTTGCTCGAACACCAGCATTTCGGGAGTGTTGGCGGTGTCGCACTCAAAGTTTGGCTGTTGCTGTCCGCCGCTCCAAAAACTGATAACTTGCAATCTATCGGGAATCGCATCGCTGCGCTCGATCGACTTAATCGACTTGGCCGCCAAGGCGCTGCGAACTCCCAGTGCACAGGCCAACTGGCGAACTAAGGTATCAAAGAATTCTGCTCCCCCCGGCGCATCAGTACCTGCTAGGATGTGGCCGAGCAAGTCTTCATTTAATTCCGGGGAATCGCTGACAGCGGCTTGGTTGTTGGCATACTGGCGAGAGCGATTTTGGGCCATCTCTCCCTCCACGCTCAAACTTGCTGTTTTGCTGGTGGAATCGCCGACAACAGGTGAAGAATTTACTGTTGGGCGCTGTTGCTGGGGAAATAATAGAGCGCGGCAAATACCTAAAACTTTACGCCAGAATCTGTCAGCGACGGGCAACAGATTTAAGTTGGGGAAAATCAAAAAGTTTTTCTGAATTTTCAATTTTGCAGGTAAATCGTCGTTTAATTCTGACAACTGTCGCTGCTCTTCGGCGGGGGGCAGACTGGGAGGCCTTCGCTGCAATTTGAGATAAATCGCTCCGGCAAAAGCTGAAGTCGCCGATAATCCTAGAAGGTATGCAAGAATCTCAAAGTAAAAAAATAAATCTCGATCAAACATTGATCTACACCGCTCGACAATTATAGTAGTTATCTGAAGCCAATCTATTTATTAAAAATAACTAAGTATTGTCACGAATGGGTAGCGCCAACAAGGTACGATCGCAGTGAAGGCGACAAGAGAGCTAATACCACCCTATGAAAGCGATTGTTTTTGAAACGCCCGGAAGCGCGTCCGTATTGAGACTGCAAGATATCCCCGCCCCTACTATACAAACAGAAACTGAAGTTTTGGTACGGTTGCGGGCGGCGGGGATCAATCCGATCGATACTAAGTTGCGATCGCGCGGCACTTTTTACCCGGAGAAAAGTCCTCACGTTTTGGGGTGCGACGGTGCTGGAGTTGTAGAGGCTGTCGGTGCTGCGGTGCAAAGTTTCCAAGTGGGAGACGAAGTTTTTTTCTGCAACGGCGGTTTGGGCGGCTCGATCGGTACTTATGCTGAATTTGCCGTTGTCGATCAACGTTTCCTCGCCATCAAGCCTGCTGCTTTAAGTTTTGCTGAGGCGGCGGCTGCACCGTTAGTTTTAATTACAGCATGGGAATCGCTGTACGATCGCGGGCGGTTGCAAGCGGGGCAAAAAGTGTTGATCCAAGCTGGTGCCGGCGGTGTCGGCCACGTTGCGGTACAGTTAGCTTCGTTGCTAGGCGCTGAGGTTTGCACCACTGTTAGTTCCTCTTCAAAAGCCGAATTTTGTAAATCTTTGGGTGCAGATTCAGTTATTTTCTACAAAAATACCGATGTTGTCGATGAAGTTTTGACTTGGACTCAAGGACAAGGAGTTGACTTGGCTTTCGATACAGTCGGGGGAGAAACTTTTTACCGAACTATTGCGGCTGTGAAGGTTTATGGAGATTTGGTAACAATTTTGGAACCAGATCAGGCTTTGGGGAATTTGAAAACAGCGAGGATGCGAAATCTGCGAATTAGTCTGGAATTAATGTTAACTCCGATGCTGCAAGGTTTGGTGGAAGAACAGGAACAGCAGGCTCGTATTTTGCAGCAGTGCGCTAGTTTGTGCGATCGTAATTTGCTCAAAATTCACGTCAGCAAAACTTTTCCGATGGCACAAGCTCAAGCTGCCCACGAACTGTTAGAAACAGGCTCAGTAACAGGTAAAATTGTTTTACTCATTTCCTGACATTTGAGATCAAATCCGGTAGCATCGGAATGATTGAACCGCGAAGACGCTCTTGACGCGAAGTCAGAGAAAGAAGTTGTGGCGGTTGCTATATGACTGGGTGATATCGTTTCTGGTTGGATCGGAATGATTTAACCTTACTAGAACACAGAGAACACAGAGAGATTAGAGAGAAATGAATACTGGACGATGAAAACAGGAATTGATCTGAAATTGTTTTTGATTCCTATCTAACCCGCTCCCGTCGGGTGCAAGTCCTGTGGCAGTCGTTTCCAACTGCCCAGACTTTTTTAAGTGGTATACTCCGCATTAATTTTTACGTAGTCGTAACTCAAATCGCATCCCCAAGCCTTGGCAAAACCGTCGCCATTCCCGACACTAATCTGAATTAAAACTGTGTCTTCCTTCAAATATTCACCGCCCGCGGCGGCTTTCATATAATTACTCGCAGCAGCGCGATCGAACTCTTTGGGTTGTCCGTTTTCCATCATCAAAAAATCTCCCAATTGAATCCGCAAATTCTCTTGTTCAAAAGGTACCGCAGCGCGCCCCGCAGCAGCAGCAATTCTGCCCCAATTCGGATCTCGTCCAAAAATAGCAGCCTTCACCAAAGAAGAACCGACTATTGTTTTGGCAATTTTACTGGCAGAAACTTCGTCGGCGGCGCCGCTAACTTGCACTTCCACTAAACAAGTTGCACCTTCGCCGTCGCGGGCGATCGCCTTTGCTAAGTACACGCAAACTTCTGTCAGCATCGCTTCTAGTTTTTCAGCATCGGCATCCATTTCTGTAATCGCCGGCGTGCGGGATTGGCCGTTAGCTAAAGCAATTAGCGAATCGTTGGTACTGGTATCGCCGTCAACAGTAATTTGATTGAAACTTCTGTCAGCCGCCCGACTCACCATTTCTTGCCATAAATGTGACGACACTGCTGCATCGCAAGTTACAAATGCTAGCATTGTTGCCATATTCGGGTGAATCATTCCCGAACCTTTGCAAATGCCGCCGATTCGCACGGGTCGATCGCCAAACATGGTTTCCAGGGCGATCGTTTTCGGCACTAAATCAGTCGTACAAATAGCTTTCGCCGCCGCATCGGAACCAGTTTCGGATGCTGAGGTAACTAATTGCGGAATTCCGGCCCTGAGCGGCTCCATTTTAATCCGCTGTCCGATCACGCCGGTGGAAGCCAAAAGAATCGATTCAGGAGGAATATTCAGCGCTTCTCCCAACAATTTGGCACTTTCGAGAGCATCTGCCAAACCTTGTTCCCCAGTAGCAGCATTTGCTTGTCCGGCATTGCACAAAATTGCTTTGGCGCTGGGTTTTGCTTGCAAGCGCTGGCGGCAGTAGTCCACGCAAGCGGCCCGGACGGTGGATGTGGTGAAGACTCCTGCGGCGATCGCGTCTACTTCTGACAAAATTAAGCTTAAATCCGGCAAGCCTGAAGGCTTTAAGCCGGCTGTAATTCCCGATGCTCGATACCCTTTCGGTGCTGTAACTCCGCCGTCAATTACTTTCCAGTCCGACATGATGACCTCCCTAGTAGCCTTCCATATGCTGAAAAGGGATTATATCATTTTAGATTTTAGATTTTAGATTTTAGATTGGAGATTTTCAGGGGTTTTCTGGTTCCCCGGCTGTGTGTGGAAATTCACTTAAGCAAGGCTCAACCTGACTTTTTGTCTCTAACCAACCCAACAAAATTCATCGCGACTTCCTCTATCGATATCGAAATCGAGAAAAAGTCGCGACGGTTTTCTAACTGTGGTTATTAATATTTAGTTGAAAAATAACATATTCGATTCAACTGTCTCGCCGTTTGAAAAACGAGTTATTGGCGATCGGCACTCGCCTCTCTACCAGCATCTAAACCAACTTTAGCAGCCGCACGGCTCAGCATGGATTCCTGACGATTTTTGACGAGGTGTTTCTTGTGCGTCGTCTGGCTGCGAGCTTTTTACCCAGCAGACATAACTGGTTTCTCCAAATGCTAGGTAATAGGTTTGCGGGCCGTTGGGGAAATTGAGCTGGCCTTAGCTCATGGTGGCGTTGCTGCGATCGTAGCTGGCTCGAAGGCTGGGCTGTGGTTTGCCTTGAATGTGGCCCCAGTAGTGGGTATCTTCCATCCCGACTTCGGTGGCGGTGCGGTTGAGCATCGATTGCTGCCGATTCTTTACCATGTGGTGGTGGCGCATCATCAGAGAGCGGGCTTGATTTTCGGTAGACATATGCGGTTGCTCCGTATTTTTTGATTTAATTTTGTGCTGTTTTTCTGTTGCTGATATCACTATAACAGATATTTCTGTATCTAAAGCTACTAAAAGTCGATTGTCACAAAAGTTTATAATTTGCGGTTGATCGAGAGTACAGAAAGTGCGATCGGGCTTTGGGCGATCGAGAGTGCAGCCTCAAGCAGCAGCAATTGGCAGTTTTTGCCAAAAATTGCCAGATTAAATATAGTCACAGGCTTAAGTAGCGAATGGTGCCAGAGGTTGGGGTGCGAGTTGGACAGAGACCAAAAAACCGCAGCCCAGAATCAGCCAACCGGAGTTGGTCTATTTTTTTGGGCATTTACAATGGTTTGCGATTTTTGAAGCCTGGCTTGATGCCCGATCGATCTTGGCGATCGCATCCAACCAAACTCTAGAATATTGCAAGATCGGTTTGCTTGTAGATAGATCCGCAACAGGTGAATATGTCAAACTGTAAAAAGTTAAATCAGTCAAAGTCTGGTCAAAAGTAACCAGGACTTAAGCCAGTAATGGCTCAAAGCATTGATAATTCCTAATGTTACTGAAAATTTGGCACTGAGAACAGAAAATGGCTTTGATTTTGACATTTTTAGGCAAAGGCGGCACTGGCTGCAGTACGATCGCGATCGCAACTGCTAAAAAATACGCGGCTCAAGGCAAGCGAGTTCTGCTGTTTAGCCAAGATCCGGGCCCTGCATTGGGTATTCTGCTAGGAGTTCCCCTGAATGTCGAGCCCGTGGAAATCGCCCCCAACCTCAAAGCAGTTCAGGTGCAAAGCGCGCCGCTGCTAGAACGCAGGTGGGACGAAGTTAAACAACTAGAAGCTCAATACGTCCGCACTCCGTTTTTCAAACAGATTTACGGTCAAGAATTAGGGGTGTTACCGGGAATGGACAGCGCCCTGGCGTTGAACGAACTTCGGGAATACGACGAAAGCAAACAATACGATGTAATTGTTTATGACGGCAGCGGTAACATGGATACGCTGCGGATGCTGGGAATGCCGGAAATTTTGAGCTGGTACATCCGCCGCTTCCGCCAAGCTTTGGTGGATTCGGATTTGGGCAAAGCTTTGTCGCCTTTTATTCAACCAGTTGTCAGTACCGTGTTAACTGTGGATATGTCGGGAGACAATGCTTTTCAATCTACTAAGCAAGTGGATAATCTGTTGGATAAGGGTAAGGAAGCGCTGGCAGATCCGAACCGCACGGGGGCTTATTTGGTGACGACTGCGGATGCAAGTGCGATCGCCACAGCTCGCTATCTGTGGGGAAGTTCTCAACAAGTTGGTTTGACTGTCGGCGGTGTAATTGTTAATCAAGCAGCGGTTACAGAAGCGATTGCTGCTGATTTCGCTCCTTTGACGGCTGTTTCGGTACCGGCACACAGCGACAGTAACTGGCAGCCGCTAATTGATGCTTTGCCAGATTTTTCTGAGGTCAAAAATGCTCCTAAACCGATTAACATAAACACTGCACAGCGTCAAGTTAGTTTGTTTTTGCCTGGGTTTGACAAGAAAGAAATTAAATTGATTCAATCCGGGCCGGAAGTGACGATCGAAGCGGGCGATCAGCGTCGCAATATTTTGGTTCCTCCGGCGCTGGCTGGCAAGTCTGTTACTGGTGCTAAGTTCCAAAGCGGTTACTTGATTGTTTCTTTTTAGGGTAAGAAACCAGCTCGTTTGTAGTAAGGACTAAAGTCCTTAGTTTCCCGAAAATTACGTGGGGTAGGGAGACGGCAATGCCGTATCCTCCGCGGCCAAAGTCAGGACACGGCAGTGCCGTTTCCCTACAATTAATCGAGGGTAGGGAGACGGCATTGCCGTGTCCTCCGTTGCTTATGTTACAATCTCCAGCAACACATCACCCACCCAGCCAATGTTCCGACAAATTTGGCAACGCATCCTCAATCTGTGGCGGCTTCTTAAGCGACATTTCCGCAAAGGAGCACCCCCACCGCCAAAGCCAACTCCGATTCGCTCTTTTGGGGAATACGAACAGAAATTCATGGCACTGTTAGAGGGTGTTGAAGAAGGCTGGAGTCGCGGCGAAATTAAAGGCTTTTTAATCGGTAGCAAAATCAATGATGCTGAGTGGGTAAACTGGCTGCAAGATTTTGGAGAAAGGTTGCTGGTATCGCCGGAAACGCATTTAGAATTGGGTGGGCGGATGGTGCGGCTGGGTGAGATGAATTGCGGGAGAATTAGTGAGGTTGCTGGGAAGATTGGTAGGGAATTGTTGGCTGGGGAGAGTTTGAATCGGAAGGATGCGGAAGATTCATTTGTTGGGAATGAAAATATTGTTACTGAATTGTTTGGAAGGGAGAGTTTGAGTTTTCCTACAGATAATTTATCGGCGACTAATCAAGGGGAATCAAACTCGCAGACAACATCTATAGGAAGACAAATGAGTAAAGAGGCAAAAAAATTACTTTTTCAAGCAGTAGAACGTTATCAGGCAGGAGATTGCGAAGGGGGGGATGCAACCTTAGATCAAGCCTTAAAAATTGACCCCCAATTCCTCACGGTATTGCTTGCTTGCCTAAATGATTTGCCTCGCAACAGAGAGGCACTCTCGCAGCTAAAATTTATAGGAATACAAATAAGTAAAAAACCAGGAGAATTATTTAATAGAGGAATAGAACGTTGTCACGCAGGAGATTTAGGAGGGGCGATCGCAGCCTTCGAGAAAGCCTTAGAAATTGACCCCAAATGCCACATTGCCTGGAACAACCTGGGCGTTACCCTAAATGATTTGGGCCGCTATAGTGAGGCGATCGCAGCCTTCGAGAAAGCCTTAGAAATTGACCCCAAATTCCACTATGTCTGGAGCGGGCTGGGCCTTACCCTAAAAGAGTTGGGCCGCTATAGTGAGGCGATCGCAGCCTTCGAGAAAGCCTTAGAAATTGACCCCAAATACCACTATGCCTGGAACGGGCTGGGCATTACCCTAAATGATTTGGGCCGCAACAGTGAGGCGATCGCAGCCTTCGAGAAAGCCTTAGAAATTACAGGCAATCAATTCTGGGAAGCTTGGGTAAATCGAGGTTTGGCATTTTTCAAATCCGGGAGCTACATTGAAGCCATTCAAAACTGGGATGAAGGCTTACAGAAATATCGGCCCAGCAACCGCGACTATCGCGAAGCTTGCGGCAATTTGCACCAGCAAAAAGGCGAGGCACACTACGAACAGGGCAAACAAACAACCACTTATTTTGAGTTTTTCCACAAAGCCAAAGCCAGCTACGAACAAGCCCGCGAATTCTTGAAATCTCCCCTGATCCCAGAAACTTATTTAGAAGTAATGGAAGGCTTAATTACCGTCTGTCGCAGCTTGGGAGATCCCAAAACCACAGAGTACCTTACCGAAGCTACCACCGTCTTAGAAAATCTAATTTTAGACAATGAAACTGTTCCCGAAATCAAACAGCGACTCCAGCGCAAATTTGCCGGACTTTACCAATTAGAAGTCGATACCCTCGTTGAGTCTGGCAAGAAAGCAAACGCCCTGGAAAAAGCCGAAGCCCGGAAAAACTTTTGCCTGCAATGGATGCGCGCAGCTTCACAAAACCGTACCGAAAGCCCGACTTATCCCCAAATCCGAGACTTACTGGCAAACAACACCGCAGCGGCGATTATTTACTGGCATCTCAGCCCCGTTTCCCTGACTGCTTTTATCATTACCGTAGAAAAGTTTGAAGTTATCTGCACACCTGTCACCGATATATTCGCAAAGCGCAACAGTCAGAGTTTAGAAAAATGGCTGGGAAACTGGAAAACCAACTATCAAAATTACGGCCAAACTACCAGCAAACAGCAAAGCAAAGAATCCCATCCCTGGCGCGAGTCAATGACAGCGCAATTGCCACAACTCGCTGACATCCTCAAAATTCCCGAAATTTGTACGCACCTCACCAATATCCAACACTTAATCTTAATTCCCCACCGCGACTTGCACATCCTCCCCCTAGATTCTCTGTTTTTTCCTCCCTTTTTCGCAGAGTCTTTTACAGATACTCGGCCAATCAAAATCCGCAGGATTACCCGCCTGCCCAGCGCCCAAATTGCCATCCAACAGCAACACCAAAACCCCACCGCAACTGCGCCAAATTCACTGCTGATGGTAGAGCACTCACAAGGCAAAAGCGCCTTAAAATTCACCCAAATAGAAGCAGCGGCTATCTGTCAAATTAACCAGACTGAGCGCGCCTCCAATGCAACCACTAAAACGGCAATTAGTGAAGCACTAAAAGCCAATAGCGGCATCTTTCATTATACAGGTCACGCCTACCACAACACCGAAAAATCCGAGGCTTCGGCGTTAATATTAGGCGAAGACGAAGAATTGAAGTTGACCGAGATTTTACAGTTAAAATTAGTCAATTATTACCTAGTCTGCCTCAGCGCTTGCGAAACCGGCATCACCAACAAAGGCGAGTTAATCGATGAATTCGTGGGCATAGCCAGCAGCTTTTTGCCGGAGACTAATTATATTATCAGTACACTGTGGCGAGTGGACGAACGTTCTAGCGCTTTGTTAATGATTTATTTTTACCAGTTATGGAAGCAGGGAATCCAGCCGCCGGCAGCCCTGCAACAAGCAAAAGATTGGCTCCGAGAGCTCACGAATGGTAAGCTAGGCGAGTGGTACGCTGGAGAGTTGCTGCCTTTGCTGATAGAGGCTGAGTTTGACAACATCTTTTTCTTTGAAAGGGAAGCCTCACGACTGCAAAAAAAATTAGCTAAAATAGATGAGAAACCCTACGAGCACCCTTACCACTGGGCTGCTTTTACTATCACCGGCAACGGCTAACATATTATGACTTCTACACAAGTTACTTTATCGGGATTCGATCAGTTTGCGCCGAAAGCTTTTTTAATCGCCCTCGCGAGATATGAAGCACCTCTTTCGCCTGAGTTGATAGCTGAAGTGAATAATGTTGGCGAGGCTTTGGTCAGTGGTAAGTTAGAAAAAGCGGATTTGCTAATTAATATAGCTCAAAAAGATGCGGCTTTTTCTGAGTGCTTTAATAAGGCTTATGAGGATTTGCTGGAACTTGATGAGTCGGAGGAAAAGAATAAGTTTCTTCCTGAGTTAGATGAAAATACTCCGCCGCGAGAGACTGATGATTATAATAATTTTTTGGCACCTCCTTTGACTAATCCTAATCCGCAGAGTGTGGCGAGAAAGTTGTTGGGAAAGGCTACTGATTTGGTGGAACGGGTTTATCGGTTGAGGTTTTGATTTAAGGGCACCGGGCGAAGATTATCCGGCGGTTGAAACCTCTGCTACACACGGAGGCCACCCGGCGGTTGAAACCGCGGCTACACAAACGATGTCCGCCTACGCGGATTAAGAGTGGCTGTTGGGCGGTTAAAACGGCGATTTCCAATCGCCGAATGACCAAGGATGTAATATTATTCTTTAGTCCGCGTAGGCGGACTTGGTTTGTGTAGACGCGATTTCCAATCGCCGAATAATTTTATTTTACTAAGTGAAAAACTAACCATCAGAAACATATTTTATGCTCAAATTAGTTGCTCCTACCCTGAATTTATTTAGCTACACTCTCAAACAAGGGTTGGGTGTCGGTGAACCGGAAACTCGGAAAGTTTACCGCCGATTTTTAGAGGGTTTGTCTGCACAATTGCACAAAAAGCTGAATGTTTCCTTTACCGCTGAACAAAAACAAAAGTTTCTGGCGCTACATGAGAAAACAGTAGCCGATTTACCTTTTACAGGAAACCTGAACAACCATCAAGTTAAGGGCCGCTACCGCCGCTGGAATGTTAGCGATAATTATCAACTTTTATTTGACGGCTACGTTGATGATAAGTATCAACCTGACCAAGTTATTAAACTGATTGAAAGTTTGCAATATTTAATTCCCCAACCACCGAAGTTGGAAAATATCGGCAAAACTTGGATGCTTTCGGGTTGGCTGGAATCTGGGACTGATTTGGAAGCGGAAGAACTTGCAAAACAGGTTTACAAGTGTTTGTTTGCAAAAGATGGTGTTTGTCAAGGAAGCGGTGAGTTTTTGGGCGGGAAAGTTGCTGAGTTTTGGGGCGATAAGATTGAGGATAATTTGCAACTTTTGGTGATTTTATATCCCGATGAAGCTGCTTTTCGGGAATGCAGCAATTTTTACATAAGTTGGCTGGATTTGCTGTGTTACCGCCATAAAATTATTTGGGCTTATGAGAAAAGTTTATTTTTAAAAGAACGGTTGGTGAGTAATTACAACCAAATTGTGGAGATGAGAAATACTTCTCGACTGAATCTCCAGAAGCTGATGGATGCGATGGGGAAATTGTCTGAGTTTGCGATCGACCTTAATTACCTGGAGCTGCAATATAGTACAATTAACGTTAATCTGGAGAAGTATGAGGCTAAGTTGGCTGAAATTCAAGCTCAGGCTAGGCCTACGGACGATTTGAGTTTTTTGCAGGATTTTTGGGACAAGGCCAAACAAACTTATCCCAAGCAAATCCAAAAAGATATTGACAATTTTCGTCCTTGTTTGGAAATTTTGCGGAGTTTGACTGATACGATTAGAGGGACGGTTGAGATTCGGAAGGCTGAGAGCGATCGCACTTTTCAAAATATTGTTGGTATTGTCGGAGTCGGGCTGTCTACTGGCGGTACTATAGCCTCTGCAAGTGCCAATTACAAAACAGAAATCGAAGCAAATCCCGTTATTAATACTGCCATCAATACGCTATTCCCATTTTTTGAACCTGGTTCGGGATTGAGAATAATTATGGGATTTACGATTTTATCAGGAGTGGCGGCTAGCTTGCTGACTGCGATAATTATAGTTTTGTGGCCACGCATTTTCCGCCGTTAGTTTTGCAAAAAAAATCCCAAAGTCCTGTAGGTGCGGGTTCACCAACCATCTATGAAACCCACAAACAATTTCATAAACCCGCCCCATCCCCGCCATTATTTACATGAACATTTTACCAATAAATTCATCGTACATTGGAATTGTTGGTGGGGAGGGCGGGTTTATGAGATTGTTGCTTTTTATCATAAATTGTTGGTGAACCCGCCCCTACAAATTCGTCTGGTAACGAGTAATTTAATTACTGTCTCAGCAGTCGCAAACCGCTCAGAGTTACGATTACTGTAGAGCCTTCGTGACCGACTACACCTAAAGGCATGGTAATATTTCCGAAAAAATTAGCCGCCAATAACAGGATAATACAACTAAGTGCAAAAACAATGTTTTGTTTGACAACATTTTGAGCGCGGCGGCCTAAACTAATTGCTTTGGCTAGTTGCTCTAACTTATCTGCCATTAATACGATATCAGCCGTTTCTAAAGCGACATCGCTGCCGGAAATACCCATCGCAATGCCGACTGAAGCTTGAGCGAGGGCAGGTGCGTCGTTGATGCCGTCTCCTACCATTGCGACGGTTTGATACTGGGTTTGCAGTTGTTTAATGACGTGAACTTTGTCTTCTGGCAAAAGTTCGGCGTACACCTGATTGATGCCTAATTGGCGGGCGATGTGTTGAGCGGTTTGCTCGTTGTCGCCGGTTAGCATAATTATATGTTCTATGCCTAATTTTTGCAAGCGTTTTACTGTGGCTGCTGCTTCGGGGCGGAGGGTATCTGCTACTGCAATGATTCCCAAAAGCTGACTGTTTTTTGCCACCCAAACAACGGTTTTGCCTTGGGCTTGTAACTGATGGCTGATTTGAGTTAATTCGGAAGTTGCTTCGACAAAATTGGCTTTACCAATGGCAATGATTTGATTGTTAACTCGGCCGACAATGCCGCGGCCGATTTTTGCTTGTACGTCGGTAGCGGTTGACAATTGTAACTGTTGCTGCCCGGCGGCGCGGACAATTGAAGAGGCGATCGCGTGTTCGGAATGAGCTTCCAAGGCCGCAGCTAATTGCAGAACTTCTGTTTCAGTATATCCGGCTGCTGGTACAATTTGGATAACTTCAGGTTTTCCGGTGGTGAGAGTTCCGGTTTTGTCAAAGGCGATCGCCCGGACTTTACTAATTATCTCTAATTGCGCGCCACTTTTAAACAAAATTCCTTGTTTCGCCCCGTTAGCCATGCCGGAAAGCAGCGCAGGCATAATCGAAGCCATCAGCGCGCAGGGAGAAGCCACTACTAGGAAAATCAGCGCCCGATAAATTGTATCTTCCCAATTCCAGCCCAAAATAAAGGGCGGCAAAATTGCCAGCAACAAGCCTAAACCGACAATTAATTTAGCATAACCGCGCTCGAATTTTTCCACAAACATTTGAGAAGGAGGCGCTTCGGTTTGTGCTTGTTGCACCAGCCGAATCACTCGCTGAATCAAGCTGCTTTCGGGAGTTTTATGAACTTCGAGTTTTAGCGCGCCGGCACCGTTAATTGTACCTGCATAAACTTCATCGCCGGTGGTTTTTTCAACTGGGATCGATTCGCCGGTAATCGAGGCTTGGTCGATCGCGCTGTAGCCTTCAATAATTATCGCATCTGTGGGGACGATTTCTCCGGGCTTGACTAAAAGCCGATCGCCAATTTCCAATTTGTCGATCGCCACCAACCGTTCCCCATCGTACATTATCACCCTAGCAGTATCCGCCGTCAAACTCATCAAACTGCGAATACTGCGTTCAGTCCGCTGCATCGCATAACCTTCCAGCGCGCCGCTAATTGCAAAAATTAAAATCAGCACCGCACCGTCAACAATTAAATGATATTCTTGGCGCCACAGCCCCAAACCAGCCGCACCTAAAGCAGCAACAATCATCAACAAATCTACATCTAATTCATGTTCTTGAAAAAGCGTAGTCAAGCCTTCGCGGGTGCTGGAATAGCCGCCGATCACGTAAGCAGCGGGCAAAATTAACACCGCTAAGCCCAGCCAACCGACTTGTAGGGCGATCGAGCCCAAAATTACCAGAATTCCGCACAGGGCGGCAGTCACAGCATCGGGGTGCTCTGCGGCGAGGCGCGACAGGCGCGAGGTGGGGAGGGAATTGGGAGTCATGGGAAAATTTGACTTGGTAGAATGACTCCTGCATCGTAAACCTTGACATTAATGTCAATGTCAAGCTTTTGGTTTAAATTCCCTGCGGGTAGGGAAACGGAACTGCCGTTTCCTGTCTTTCCTAGAATTGAAAACCCCTATAAACTGTCGGTAAAGTCGATCGCGCTCAAAACAAATTCTACCCTGGTATCTGTCCCAATCTGCTACTCAATTCATCAGCCGATAACTGAGGCAATTGTTCCAACAACAATGTCAACTCTGCGACAGGTAAAGCCAACAAATTAGCAACCAGTGTAGGTAAACTATCGCCAAATTCATTTAACCGCAGTGCCAAGACATTTTCTGCTAACAATCTCACCGCTTCTTGCCTGCCTGCTGCATCCACCGCGAGCATAGATATCGCCAGTAAAATCACCGTAAACTCGGCAGCAGGTATCCTGGACACGGGAGAGAGAAACGCTATCATCAACGAGTCTAGTTCTCCAAATCTCACTCGCAGAAAATTCTCTAAAATTAAGCGCTGTTGTGCTTGTCTTCCTTGTTCTAATCCTTGTTCTAATCCTTGTTCCTGTGCTGCTTGTAACTGTTCTTGAAAGAGAGGTGCGATAGTCATAATTAACTCCCGGTCTTCTATTTCTATGGGCTGTTCTAAATCTGCTACTAAGTTTGATTGCAGTCGATACAGCAATTCTAACGCATTAGTTCGCAGGGGGTTGTCTGTAGCCAAGGCGATCAACTCAGCCACTGCTTTTTCCTGCACCTTTCCTCTGCCCAAAATCCTCAACCACAAGGTTTCGGGAGTTTTTGGCAACTGATGGATTACCACAATTGCCGATCGCAAATATTCCCCCAAAAAATAGATTCCCGGCATCCAATTGGGTTGGTCTGGTTGCGCCCGAAACCCGTTTAACAGCGATTCTGACGCTGTGGGAGTCAGAATCCACAATTTCGGAAAGTCATTTTCGTTAAGTCGAATATTCTCTCTTCTGGCTTCTCGCTCTAATTCGCCCTGAATATCAAACAATTTGCTGATGCAACCGACAACTTCCCTGATAGTTACCGGGTTGCGGAACGGTTCAAAAATTGCCGTCGCAGTTGCTAGTTGCCCCAACAATCCTAAGTTTTCGATATGTTCTGGGACTGTGGCTTCATGAGTAAAGTAAACATCGATTTCTTGCACTTCGGAAGTGACATCGCGACCGATATTGACTGTTCCTAATGGAGACAGCATCTCTTCTAGGTATTCTTTGGCAAAGCGATCGTGAATTAATCGAGTCATTAGATTTTATATTTAAGATTTTGGATTCACTACATCAGTTGACTTTATCATGCTTTATAGCAATATTTTAGCTTTTAGTTTATTAAAAAAAAGCAATTTTCAAGATATGAATTACTTTATTCGTCGTAATAACAATTCTAAAGATTGACTTCGATCAACGATTAAACGCTCTCAAATAAAAATATTTATTATAAAAATTGCATAGTCCCGCGCCGGACAAGGCAATGCCGTTTCCCTACAGATATCGGATATAATTTAGAAGATTTAGTCCTAGTTTGCAGAATTGGTGTTGTGCAACAAAAATACCTGACAATCAAACAACTTACAGAAGCGGTAAAAGGCACAATTACCCCTCGGATGGTGCGGCACTATCACGCTTTGGGGCTGCTATCTCCGGCGGTGCGATCGACCTCCAACTACAGACTGTACACCCTCCGCGACGTACAGAAACTGCAAAAAATTGTCGCACTCAAACAACAAGGCTTTCAACTGTCTCACATCCGCAAACTGTTAGAAACTGACAGCGATGCTTCCGGCGAGACGCTGATGGCGGCTTTGCAACGGCAATATCTGGAGGTAATTCAGCAGATTGTTCGCCTCAGAGAAACGGCATCGGCGCTGGAAGGATTGCTGGGGCGGGATCTTTCGTGTCAAGCGGCGCAAGCGGGCGCATTGGCGCAATTGAGGCTGTTGCAGGCCGAAACTGAGGGGGAGTTGGAAGGGTTGGAACAAGTTTGGGAGGGTTGGGATG
>NZ_JADEWV010000167.1 GCF_015207455.1 Microcoleus sp. LEGE 07076 | reverse complement strand
GGGTTCCCCCTACCAAGGGGGGGCTGCTAGCGGCATGAAAGAAGATGAAGTTATTGCTATTTTGCAGGAACTTCTGGAAATTTTAGATTTTGTGCACCAGCAAAATGTGATTCACCGCGATGTCAATCCTCGCAATATCCTGCGCCGAGATCGAGACGGAAAATTAGTTTTAATTGACTTCGGTGCTGTCAAAGAAATTACTACTCAAATTACCAATCCTCAGCCCAAAAATAGCTTGAGCGTCAGCATCGGTACTCCCGGTTATATGCCCAGCGAACAAGCTCACGGCAATCCAAAACTCAGCAGCGATATTTATGCAGCAGGTGCGATCGCAATTCAATGTCTTACTGGCATAACTCCCCACCAAATGCAAAAAAATCCCGATACAGAGGAAATTATTTGGCAGGACAAAACATCAGTCAGTCCTGAATTTGCGAAGATTTTAGATAAGATGGTGCGGTACGATTTTCGGCAGCGTTATTCGAGTGCCGGCGACACGCTGCAAGCTATTAAACAATTGAAAAATTCTTTCAGCGGTACGATGCCGGTATTGCCTCCGGTTGTTGCTGCGAAAAAGCCGCCTAAAGCGCGCCGAAAATTGTATTTGAAAATAGGGGCGATCGCCAGTTTTATTGGCATCGCTATTCTCGCATCAATTTATGGTGTAAATACTTTTAATTCTGCCAATGCAACTGATTTGTACAACCGAGGCAATACTCTTTATAATTTAAGCCGATTTGAAGAAGCTCTGGCTGCTTACGATCGCGCAATTAGTCTCAGGCCTGACTACGCGGAAGTTTGGCAGGAAAAAGCTAAAACTTTATATGAATTGAAAAAATACCAAGAATCGCAGTCAGCCTATGACAAAGCAATAGAATTAAAGCCGGAATATTTGGAAGCTTGGACGGGACGCGGTTATGCTTTGGATAAGTTGCAACAGTCACAAGGGGCGATCGCATCTTTTGACAACGCTTTGAAAATCCAGCCAGACTATGCCGCAGCGTGGGAAGGAAAAGGCGATGCTTTGTTAGATTCGCAGCGGTACGAAGAGGCGATCGCCTCCTACGAAAAAGCCGTAGAATTTCAGCCGAATTTGTACCTTGCCTGGTACAATCGGGGACAGGCTCAACAAAAATTAAAACAGTTCGATCGCGCCGTAGAATCCTATCAAAAAGCACTTGAAATCAAATTCGATAATTCTGAGGGTTGGTACAATTTAGGCAATGTTTTATTAGAATTGAACAAAAACCAAGAAGCTTTAGAAGCCTACGAAAAAGCCGTGCGGTTTCAACCAAATTCTTATCAAGGATGGTACAGTAAAGGCATCGCTTTGCTAAAAATGCGGAGGCATGAAGAAGCGGTAGAAGCTTACGAAAAAGCGATTAAATTAAAACCGGATTATTATCAAGCCTGGTACAATTTAGGTTGGTCTTACCACGAATTGCACAGGTACGAACAAGCAATTGAGTGTTACAACAAAGCCCTAGATTTAAACCCGAAAGAATCTCAAGCGTGGTACAATAGAGGCAATGCTCAGTACAATTTGCAGCGGTACGAAGATGCGATCGCCTCTTACAACGAAGCCGTCTATGTGAAGCCAGACTACTCGGAAGCCTGGTACAGCCGCGGCAATGCCCTTGTAGCGGTAAAAAGATACGGAGATGCGATCGCCTCCTACGATAAAGCAATTCGTTACAAACCGGATTACGGAGCCGCAATCGAAGCAAAAAAGCGGGCAGAAAGTCAGTTAGGAAACGATGGGCAACAGCTCAAACAACAATAATTGTTAATACCAATTTAATGTGAAGTTGCATATATTCCGATCCCCCTCGCATCCCCCTAAAAAAGGGGGACTTTGAATTCTTGCTCCCCCTTTTTAAGGGGGCTGGGGGGATCGAATTTTTTAATCTTAACTTTCACCTAACAGCAGGACTAATTACCGTAACGCGGCGGCTGTCTACTAACATCGGCCAAAAACCCCGATCGCTCAATGTTTTTACTGCTGCAGTAGCGGCGTTTTGATCCGTTGTATAAGCGACGAATAAAAAAGGACGCTGGCCGTAGGAAGCCAAGCCTACTTGCGTGCCTAATGCTTGCTTGACTTGGGCCGCTAATTCCGGTTGATTGAAGTAATCGACTAACACTGCATAACCGGGGCCGAGGGCTTGGGGATTGAACCCAATATTGCCGGTTTGAGGATTCGCGATTGGTTCTGAACCTGTTGCTGGTTCAGGGTTGTAGACGGGCAAATTTTGAGGCAGTGCCGCTGCGGGCGATCGCACTACATAAGCTTGCAATCCGACAACATCTTTGATGTATTTAACCCAATCGCTAGCGATTTCCGAACTGCGAAACCCACCAACGCGCGTCACCGTCTCGTTGACGTAACGACAAACTGTGTTATCAGTATTTCCTGGAAAAGAGCGTTTTGCTCTTTCTTGCTGTTCCGGTGTTCTGGTGACAATTAACAGTAGATATTCGTCGGACTGCGGCGGTTTGCAGCTCGACTCAGCTCTCACAGAACTAGATAAAATTGTCAGCACCAAAATGGCGATCGAGCTAGCAGAAAATAAGGGAATAGGCACAAATAAATTGTACATTTTGTCCGTTAATCTTCCTAGCTTCGCTGTGGATTGTTTGGCTAGTTTGTTCATGCTGTTTGTAGCGATGCGAGGGCATCGGGAATAGTAGCTGACGGTGCTTGAAATTCCCCTGTCAGTACATATTCTAATCGGAGTTTCAACCAAGTGATGAAGACAGGATCGGTAGAAATAATAGCGGCGGCTGGTTGAGGGCATTTTGCCTTGACTTCTTTCATTGTCGTATCTTCTAGAAAAGCTGGCTGTTTGACCAACCAAAAGTCTATTTGTTTTTCTTGTTCGTTGTAGTTGCGGATTCTTTCTTTAAACACTTCATCAAGGGCTTCTTCTTCTAGTAAAAAGCGTTGGCTGGCTAAAACGTAGTAGTAGGTTTGCATTTTTGTCGGTTGTTAGGGGTTAGCAGTTAGCGGTTAATGTCGCCTCTCTCGGCGATTTTTGCTTGGGTAGGGGCGGTTTGGCGAGTTGCGGCAGTTTGAGAGTTCTAAACTCTTGTGCCGTTTACTTTACCTTATTTGCTGCCATCTTGGTAGATGTAGAGCAAGTTGTGTTTGAAAAATGATTGGTGTGAGGGGTTGCGGGAGTTGAGGTGATTTTTTTTTCGGCGGTTGATTTTGTCTAAAATTTAGGTGACAATAGAAAGCTATATAGAATTGTACGTCGAATAATTGCCAATTATTGAGGCAATCTGGGGCTGTCACACCGGATTTTGAGTGGTTTGCATATGGAAAGTATTGCGATCGGTATTGCTTGGTGTCTGGCTTGGGGCGAGGGGCGCGAACCTCAATTCGATCCCAGCGTGTTGCAAGAAATGCGGCGGGCGTTGACTTCTGGGGAGGAAGTGCCGGCACAGGTGAGGGAAATTGTCGATCGGGTTCGGGAACTTCTGGCTATTCCCGACAATATTTCCAGAGAAGAGTTTCCAGAAACAATTACTGATTTGGAAAATAAATACCCGAATTTGTGGAATCAGCCGGGAAAAATTGGTTTAGTGTACGGCGGTGTCACTAAGGTTAAGCAGTATGTATTTGAAGATGCAAAACTGCCAGACATTCGGGGTGCATCTGCACTACTCGATCGCATAAACTTAGTTGACTTGCCTGCTTTTTTTGGCAAACATCCTGAATCTAACCGTTACAATATTCACTTTGCCAAAGTAAGAGAATGGCTGGATGAGAACTTTTCTGGCGAATCCAAGCTTTCAAAAGCTTTGATTCCTGAAATGATTGTCTATTCTACTGGCGGAAATATCTTAGCTTTCTGCCCAGCAGCTTTTGTAAATGAGTTAACTGATGCCATTGAAAAGCGCTATTATTTTGAAACCATCACTGCTAATTCCTGCGCGGTAGGAGATAGGTTTAAGCTTTTAGAAATTAGATTTGGTTTGCTGCGAAACCCGATCGAACAAACCTTTTGGCTGGACAAATACCGCCAAGAATATAAAAATCCGCTGGTTGAGGCTTATTTTGGAAAACTGGATCGAGAGTCAAAGGAATCCTGTATTGCCGCTCCATCTTGCGTGGAAGAGGCGTTTGCCGATCGCAAGAGTTTTAATGAATTAACTACTAAATTGGCCGTGATGTTTAATCAGCGGCGCAGCGGGAATGACTTTGAAGAAAATGACTTGGAAAAGCGTCCCAGCCGCCGCTACCCGCCGATGTTGGAAACGCACCCTTATTTGCAAAGGGACGAGTCGGATCGGCGATCGGCTATTGCGCGCGCTACCGACAATCCCGACAATCGCAGCGAAAAAGGCCTTCCGGGGAGTCCTTGGTTTTCCGAGGTTTCGGCACGAAAACGCAAAGCGGGCGATCGGGCTAAAAAAGGGGAAATCAAACAAACTCATTGGTACGCAGAATGGCATCCTGCTGTGATTGAAGGTTGGGTTGACAAGTTTGAGGATTTCTTAGAAAAACATCCGGTCAAACTTCATAAATACTGCCATGTTTGCGATATTGAATCAGTTAAAATAGCTGAATCTTTAACTCAGCTTGGCAGTACGAGTAATGGCTTTGTCGCTTACATCTATGCCGACGGCAATAACATGGGCGGCTACATTCAAAAAATTACTACACCCCAAGAATATCAAAATTTTAGCGAAGATGTTGACAATGCCACAAGATATGCTGTTTATCAAGCCTTATCCGAGCACCTTCATCCCCGCCCAGCTCAAGAAAATGATAAGTCCGATCGAAATTTTGTTTGGATTCATCCCTTTGAGATTATTACCATTGGCGGCGATGACATTATCTTAATTGTACCTGCAGATCGGGCATTGGCGATCGCCAAAACCATCGGCGAACAGTTTGAACAAATCTTGCTCAAACAAGTTGAGATACCTGGTGTGGAAATCAAAGGTAACTATCAAACTCCTCCATCAGAAAAACCGATAGACATCAGCAAGTGTCACCGCTACCTAAGTCAAAATGCAGTAGTTAGCAATTGTCAATTAAGTACATCAATTGGGGTGTTGATTGCCGACTATAAAACTCCAATTTATTACGCTAAGAAACTTTACGAACAATTACTAAAATCAGCCAAAAAACGTGCTAAAGATTTAAAAAAGCATGGATACTGTGGAGGTACAGTTGATTTTTTGGTGATGAAATCTGTAACTGCGCTATCATCCAGCATCGAGGAATTCCGCAAAGAAGCATTAACCAAAGACAGCCCTCAAGAACTTAAGTTGTACGCCGCACCATACACCTTGCACGAAATTGGCGGATTGATAGAGTCTGTCAAAGCGCTGAAAAAAGCTGAATTTCCCAAATCGCAACTCTACCAAATTCGCAGTTTCCTAGAACAAGGGAAAAACACAACAATCCTCAACTACCGCTATTTCCGAACCAGACTCAAAGATGGTAATTCAGAAATACTTAAAAAAGAGTTTGAAGAAGCTTGGTGCAAACCAAAAGATCCCGAAAATAATGGTAATTTAGCTCCCTGGATGTCTGTGATAGAGCAAAATAAACGAACCGTATATGAAACAATTTGGCGAGAAATTGTAGACATCTACGATTTCATTGAATTAGAAAATTACGAATTTATTCCCGAATATTTGGTCGATGTGGAGGTTGAATCATGATTGTTCTCAGGACTTTATCAAGGTTAATTAATACTTACACAGTTACAGCAGTAATTGATACAGCTTTGTGCATAGGCGCGGGCGGTTCTTCCGGTTCCCTTGCAGATAAGCCGATCGTCCGCAATGCAGAAGGAAACTTATTAATTCCAGGTTCTCAGATTAAAGGCCGCCTCCGCCACGAATGCGAGAAAATTGCTAGAGGTTTGGGTTGGGAGATTTCCGAGTCTCCTAGTCCGGGAAAAATGGTAATCCGCAGAGACAATGCACCGAATAATTTTAGACGCAGCGAATACGAAGTTTCAGGATATGATGAGACTTATCACTGTTTAATTAGTCAAATTTTCGGCGATCCAGTTTTGCCATCGCGGGTGATGTTTGACGATTTGATTTGTACGGAAAAACCCGAAAACTTAGCTGAGTTTTTGCGTCCTGGAGTCACAATAAATCGCCGCCGTCGCACCGCAGAAGAAAACAAACTTTACTTTTTAGAGACTTCTCCACCTCATGTTTCGCTGAGGTTTGAAGGTCAAATTCATCTGTTACCAAATTGCCCCTGTTACGCCAAAGCTTTGATGTTGGCTGGTTTTAAACACATTCACGCATTAGGCGGCAGTAAATCGGCCGGTTTGGGATGGTTGAGTTGGGAAAACTTACCAAAATTTGAAGTAACTGAAGCAGATTGGGATTTTCTAGCGAGGGGAAGCAAAAATGCAGCGAATTGAACTGGAAATTAAAGCTTTGTCTCCTTTGGCGATCGCCCGTCAGAAAGCGGGCGGTTCGATCGGCGAAGCTGTAGACTATATCCCCGGTACGGTGATTCGGGGTGCTGTGGCTGCTCAGATATTGGATCTGTCAAATGGGCGATCGAGCGATTTGACCCAGAATGGCGGCGATTTTCAAGCTTTATTCTTGAGTGAAAATCCAGCAATTTTCCAAAATGCTTATCCCTCTGCATTACAAATAAAAAAACACCCTGTTCCTCAAGACAGGATTAAAGAAATTAGAGTTTTACCTGGAACTGCACTCAGTTCTAAAAATAAGCCTGGTTTCACCTCTGAAAATAAGACAGGTTTGAAACCTAAAAGTCATGGGGTTTTTGATACTTTAATCGATCGCTTTTGTGCTGAAGGTTACGGATATCCCTACGATCCGAATTGCCCGGAAGACGGAGGGAGAGTCGATCCTGCTGGCATTAGTTTTTACTGTGTAGTTGAAAATAAATATTACAGCCTAAGCGTTAAAAAGCGTCTGTTAACGCGAGTTGGGATTAACCGTCGCAGAGCTACATCAGAGGAAGAAATACTTTACAGTCTGGAAGTTTTGAATGAATCTCAGGAGAACAAACAAAATCCTGTTTACTATCGAGGTGCGATTTTATTGGAGGACAAATTAGCGGAATCTTTGCGGAATTTTATTCACGATCGCCATCAAAACTTTCGCTTGGGCGGTTCGACTTCCAGAGGATTGGGAAAAGTTGAAATTAACACAAAAACTCCTGTTGATGCTAAGATAGATGTGAGCGATCGCATCGCTGAATTTAACAAAAACTTAAAATATCGTTGGGAGAAATGGGAAGTTTTTGGCAGTCCTATTAAAGAGTCACCAACAAACCGCACTTTTTTCACCCTCGACTTGCAATCCGATGCTATACTGACTGAAAATTGGCGGCGGACTACAGTAATATCTGAAAAGATGTTGCAGCAGTTTGCAAAAGTTGAAGATCCATCATTGAAACTGGAAGCCGCTTACAGCAGTTACGATTATCTTTCTGGCTGGAATGCGGCTTGGGGATTGATGAAAGATATGGAGTTGATCACCAACAAAGGCTCGGTTTATTTGTTCAGCACAAGTCAATCAGATCCTTGGATTGAGAGATTGGGAGAGTTGGAAATGAGGGGATTGGGCGATCGTACCTGCGAAGGTTTTGGACAAATTCAAATTTGCAACCAGTTTCACCTTGTATTTCGGGAGGAAGCAGTATGAGTATAAGTACAGAACAAAGGATAGAGTTAGAAGTACAAAGATCTATTCGCCAAGTAGAAGACGATCTAGTTATTTGGATTCAGGATGCTTTAGATAAAACCAAATATGGCGATTTAGAAGAATCTCAATTTCGCAACTTAGTCCGCGTATCTGATACTACTGATAGTGCAGAAGTGATCAAGAACTTCATCCGATATCAAGTTGGTCGGGATAAAAAATGGGGAAGGGGGAAAGAATCTTTAGCTGAAAAACTAATTCAAGATATTGATGGTAACATCAAAAAAACTGCCGGAATCATTGCAGAATGTTCGCAAATAGATTTTAAGCCGATTTGGCTAGAACTGATTCGCCGTTATTTGGGTTACGGTTCTCGTCACCTCAAGTATCTGCGAGATGGGCAAAACCTCTAACTATCTACAACAGTATTCCATAAATTAATAGGATATTTTGAAATGGTTAAGACAGTTATATGTTCTGTAGGTATCAGCGCTGCAAGAACACTTGCAGGAGTTAAAGCATGGGAGCTAACTAATTGGGTTAAACAGCAACCCAGTCAGGAATACGCTGCTGAAAAAATATTTGATACCTTCCGCGATATCCTTCCAGAAGGGGCAAGCTTGAAGAACGACTTATCTGCCGAAATTCATTCTCTTGTTCGGATTGGCATTACCAAAGAGGATAGAATAATCCTGCTTGCTTCAAGTACAGACGACGGATATTGCTGCGCTCTTGCGGTTGAAAAATACCTGAAGCATCACTGGAATCATATAGAGGTTAAAGTAGAAAAAGTTAAAGGGTTGCAAGTCTTAGATGCTGAACTTTTCCGAACAACTGGCGTCGTTGAATTTGTACGGCATATTATTAGAGAAGTTAATAGCTATGGAGCAAGTAATATTATTCTGAACCCGACTGGAGGATATAAAGCACTGGTTCCTTACACGGTTTTGCTAGGGATGCTGAAAGGAGTTAAGTGTGATTATATTTTTGAACAGTCAACTACAGTTTTAGAATTACCTCCACTTCCTGTAGAATTTAAGCGATCGCAATTTGAAGCTTATAAAGATTTACTTGAAAAAATTGAGCGCGAGACAGCAATTACTCAAGCAGAATGGGAAAATAGTGTCCCTTATTCTGAAAGAGCAGCGTTTGAACCGCTAATTGAGTTTTCCAAGGAAGGAGTAACTATTTCTGGTGTAGGTTTCTTGTTTCTTGAGGAAATGCGTAAACCTTCAGTTTTAGTTCCCTTTCTTTCTCAAAAGGCTATCAGAGATTGTTTCGATAATCTGGCACAACTAGATAACTGCGATCCATTTCGCTTTCTGTCGCGAGTTGCTGCTTCCAAAGATGCTTTTCAGCTAGCGGAGCATATTAATGTTGGTAATGAATTGCGCTGGCTCAAGCCTGGTAGAACAACCGATCGCTATTTAGTATCTGTGGAAGGTTGGCGTATGCTGGTGTGGAGAGCAATCCGCGAAGACCAGGAAGGCCCCAGATATGCAAGTAAAGTTACAATCAATCCTGCTGAACGGCGATTGTATTCTCCTTTCATGCGTATGGATTTCGTGGATTAACCTAAGCATGAATAGCGATATCTCATGTTTTCAACCATCTAAATGCAAAAAAATGAAACAGCGTAAGTTTATGTTTGACACTTTCAGAAATCGACTAGAAATCACAGGAACACTGACCACCGTAACAGCATTACGCATTAGTAAAGGTCGATCGACAGAACCGATCGGATCCGATTTACCAGTAATCAAAGATGCTTTGGGCAAACCTTTGATTCCCGGTTCAAGCTTTCAAGGTGCAGTGCGATCGCCCCTCCACTCCTTAAACACCATTAGTTATCAAGTTAAACTTCCGCACAACCATGACTTCAGTTCAATCTCCACCTAAACTATCCCTAACAGAGTTTTTGGAACTGCCCGAAACCAAACCAGCTAGCGAATATATCAACGGACAAATCTACCAAAAACCAATGCCTAAAGGAAAACATAGCCGACTGCAAATCCGTTTAGCTACACAAATCAATCATGTAGGTGAACCCGATCGCATAGCAAGTGCATTTACAGAATTGCGCTGTACTTTTGGTGGTCGATCGATCGTCCCAGATATCGCTGTTTTTTCCTGGCAGCGAATTCCTGTTGATGCTGATGGCGAAATAGAGAATAACTTTGAAATTTACCCGGATTGGACGATAGAAATCTTATCACCAAACCAAAGTCCAATCCGTGTCATTGACAATATTTTATTTTGTTTGGATCGCGGCACAGAACTTGGATGGTTGATCGATCCTCAAGAGCGAATGATTATGGTACTTAAACCAGAAAAACAACCCGAAATCAAACGAGGAGAAGAAACGTTACCAGTTCTCAACTTGCTAAAAGATTGGCAGATATCGGTGCAAGATGTGTTCAGTTGGTTAAGTCTGAATTAACTTAATTACTTGGGTGAGTTTATGTTTGAAACTTTTAAAAATCGACTGGAAATTACAGGAAAGCTGACAACTGTAACTGCATTGCGGATTAGTAAAGGTCGATCGACTGAACCGATCGGATCCGATTTACCAGTAATCAAAGATGCTTTGGGCAAACCTTTGATTCCCGGTTCAAGCTTTAA
Source organism: Microcoleus sp. LEGE 07076 (assembly GCF_015207455.1). Classification (GTDB taxonomy): domain Bacteria; phylum Cyanobacteriota; class Cyanobacteriia; order Cyanobacteriales; family Microcoleaceae; genus Microcoleus. The sequence continues at coordinate 2,777 of NZ_JADEWV010000167.1, read as the reverse complement.
AGGTGCGCTGCGATCGCGCTTAGAAAGCTTCCTAAGAGGAATTTTGGGCAACGATCGCAAACTGGTAGCAAATCCTGCCATAGAAAACGAGTGGTCGATTACATCTCAGGAAATAAAGAAAATCAAAAAAGATTTCCAAGATGACAAAGCTCTAACTGATGAGATTCTCAAGCATACAGATTTAGTATCTCATCTCTTTGGTTCGCCTTGGATAGCCAGTAAATTCCAAGTGCGGGACTTAACCGTACAACCCGATGCGTGGTTCGGACAATATCAAGAACGAGATGGAGTAGCCATTGACAGAGACACAGAAACCGCCGCCGATGGCAAACTTTACGACTTTCAAGTTGTCCCCGCAGGTACTCCCTTTGATTTTAAAGCGGTTGTCGAAAATTCTGAAGAGTGGGAATTGGGTTTATTGACGATCGGCTTGCACCAGTTTGAGACAGAACAAATTCCGCTGGGCGGCGGGCGATCGCGCGGCTTAGGGGTTGTTAAACTAGAAATTGATAAAATGCGCTGGTTTGACTATCCTGAAAATAGACCTGATTTACTAATTGAATATTTGAAAAAATTGGTCATGGAAGACGATAGTGCCTATGAAGATGCAAGAGAATTTAAAGACCATTGGGTGCAAAAGCTTATTGAGCATCTAAACGATAAAGTTTACGACAAATCTCAAGCAATATCCACGAGGTAAATATGAGTTTCAGCAACTATCAAGAACTCGGCGAAGTTCTTCAAAAATTTCAGATTCACTACACTGAAGTTAATTTCATGGGCGAAACTGAGTTTAGTATCCCTAGCTACTTTCTAGAAGATTTAGAAATTGTCATGAAGGATGGATTACCTGATGATTCAGAATTTACCATTTGTGAGAACTTGATTTATCCAGTTATTAAACAAGTTTGGAAACATTATCGTACTAAGTTTGTTTTGTGGAGTCATAAATATCTCACCGATTGCGAAAACCATGACAGGTTTCCTGAATATATTTTGGCGAAACGCTCTCATTTAGGAAAAGTCGTTTTTGATAAACCTTATTTGGTATTAGTCGAGGCTAAGCAAGATAGGTTTCATGAAGGATGGGTTCAATGTCTTCTTGAAATGATTGTGGCACGGGAAACAAGCGATCGAAAAAATTATGCTATCTTTGGAATTGTTTCCCACGGTAGACTTTGGGAATTTGGCAAACTTGAAGGGGATAAATTTATATGTAATAGAAAATCTTATACGATTCAGGAAATCGATCGACTCTTTGCTGCCGTTAACTATGTTTTTCAACAGTGTGAAATTCAGCTAAACGAGTTAGTAGCTGCTTAATTCCCAACCATCTCTCGACCTACTCAACTATGCACAAACGATTTGTCAACCACTGTACCATTGACTTAACTCTTATTCCTGACGGCCCAATTCTCATCAAATCTGGCAAAGAAGGAGCCGATCCGACTAAACCCGATATGGAATTTGTCGAGACTTACCATGCAGGAGGAAAGTCAATTTATCTACCTGGAAGCAGTTTAAAAGGTGCTATTCGCGCTCATGCTGAGAGAGTTGTCAGGACAGTAGGTAAAGATAGTAATCCCGATCGTCTCGACATTCTCTGGGCTAACGATCCATTGAATGACAAGTACGATTACTTACAGAAAGAATCATCGAGCGATATTTACAAGTTATCTTCTTTTACCGATCGCATTTTCGGCAACACTTCAATTGCTAGCAGGCTGAGAATCCAAGATGCTCACCCAATTGATAAGAAACAGCTCAAAATTCAAGAACGCAATGGAGTCGCGATCGATCGCGTTTTCGGTTCTGTAGCAGTCGGGCCCTTTAACTACCAAGTCTGCACCGCCGGAGAATTTCGCACAAAAATACATCTCAAAAACTTTTCCTTAGCACAATTAGGCTTAATTGGCTTAGTTTTGCGAGACTTAAATGATGGCTGGTTTGGGATTGGTTTTGCCAAATCTCGCGGCTTGGGGACTGTGACAGTCAAATATAACGAAGCCGTAGTTCAATATCCCGGCTGTCAATTAGATAAAGATAATCGCCAAATTCAACAAATAGTAAAATCCGGTCGATGGGGACACACTTTATTGCTGGGTGCAGGAGAGTTTTTAGATGCGGAAGAAGCTGCAAATTATGGTTTTCCTAAACCGGACAATCAGCCAACTCCTATTGCTGCTGAACCGATGGATTTAGATTTTGGAGTGCAGCTAAAATGGCAAGGCGACGGTGAGACTGGTGTACCGAATTTATTTCAATGTGCGGTTCGTGCTTGGAGTAAGCTGTTAACAGGTGCCGCAGCATGAACAAAGGTTTTGTATATTTTAAACCAGGTTTGTCACCGGATGAAGTCAAAAAGTTGTTAGAAAAATTAGCAACTGAGAAAAGTTACTACTTTGTGCGATCGCCCCACGAAGTCAGCGGCATTTCCATGAAATTACCTGATGAGTTGTCTCTCGGCTTTGAAGGGCAGATGTTTAATAGCGATCGCGAATTGCGTTGGAAAAAACAGGGAAGTACGTATGAAGCACTAATCCTGAGTCGAGTTGAAGCCAATTTAGTCGATTTAGAAGGATTTGAGGATCTCGGTGAAAATTGGGAATGGTGCGATCGCCCTGCGTGCTTTCACGACATTGAGGAAACAAAATTTCCTAAAAGCTTTATTTACAAGGGAAAAAATGACGAAAAAATTGAATCTAAAGATATTAGCATAGGTCAGCGCTATTTTCAAGACCCAAAAACTGCCACCGTTCATTTTGTCGCCCTCACCG